>JACPPR010000024.1 GCA_016190895.1 Chloroflexota bacterium
ACCTAGCCAAAAGCGTGACGGTGGAGTAGGGGAGAATCTCAAAGCTCAAAGATTAAAGCCCAAAACCCCACCTACCCGAGTTCGGGGGGAAACGGCGGGCAGGGAAAATATCAAATATCACTGCCACCCCACCACTCACGGTTTCTTCGCCTCCAGACAAAGTCGCGATGGACTTGCAATCTGTCATGCTGATTCTATCGACACCACAAAGTATGAAAATGTAGGGGCAGGGCTTGACCCTGCCCGCTTAGGTGGCTGGGGCGATCCATTCGACTGCGCTCAGGGCAGGCTCTCAAGGGTCGCCCCTACGTCCTATTTCGTGAGAATTTTTCATTCCGCTTGCAGCCAGCACCACGAAATATGAAAACTGGTCATCAGAGACTCGTCATTCTGGCACATTCACTGCGTTCAGTGTAAACTCCGGCCAGAATCCACGTCCGCCCTCCACTGGATTCCAGCCGGAGTTTACCCCGTACTGCGATACGGGGCTGGAATGACGGACGGGGGCAAGTTCCTATTTTCGGGGTAATGAGCAGGAGCTAATTGTCGGTCGGCGGCTTACTGTCGGTAAATAGCGCTCTGCTGACTTCCTCGGGCACCACTTTACCGGCGGTGAAGATTGTTCTAAAAGCGCTCTCGATGGAGATATCGGTGCGGGTGATTTCCGTCTCCTCGACTACCTCCATGAACCCGCCTGAGGTCGGGTTAGGGGAGTTCGGTATAAAAACGAAGAAGAGCTTCTTGCCTGACTCATCGCGTAATTCGCTGGTAATGAAGCCGAGGGCCTTCATACCCTTCCTTGGGAAATCGATTAACACTGGATGCATACGGCTGGTTCCGGCGGCCGGCGAAAAACTCTCCATGATTTGTTTGATACCGCTGTAAAGCTGATGAAAGAGCGGCATCCCTGGTATTACCGACTCGGCGTATTGAATCAGCCGTTTGCCGATGACGTTACCGGCGATGAAGCCGACCAGGAGAATCAAGACCAGTGTTGCCGCGAAGCCGGCGCCGGGAATAGTGCGGCCCCAGATAACCTTGATAACCGGTTGCAGGATGTTGTCTATGCTGATAAAAATCCAGTAGAGTATCCAGGCGCTAGCGGCAAAGGGCACGATAGTGATGATGCCGATACTAAGTTTCGCCCAAAACTGCCTGCCCGCCCTGCGTAATAGCGTGTTTGATTTTTCAGTCACTGTTCTCACTCTCCTTATGCCAATCGGCGGCCATCCACGCCGGTGTAAATTCGCTATAGTCTAATATTAGCATATGTGACGGTTTGAGCGATGCAAATGGGAAGGGAGGATTGGAGGGGGATGGTACGCCTGGTGGGATTCGAACCCACGACCACCGGTTCCGAAGACCGATGCTCTATCCACTGAGCTACAGGCGCTCACAGATTCAGGCTTATTATATCATTGCCCAATGCTCCGTCAAAATGAGCCGCGAGAGTGTTTAGGAACAGAGGAGCCGCATTGACCAATCGCCCGACAAGTAATAGAATGCAGATACCAAATCACGAAATCCAAATGCCAAAATCCGAATTACAAATAAAGCCCAAAATGGCGAAATCTAAATTACAGACAACATTTGAACTTTGAGTTTTGATATTTGGTTTTTCTTAAAGGGGGCTAGTTTTATATGACGATTTTCGGTCTTGATGCCAATGCCGAGTTAGTCCGCTGGGTTACCGCCGCTATTATCCTGGCGACATCCATCGTACTTGCCATAATTTCCAGATTCGTTCTGGCGGGTATTATGCGGCTAGTCGAGCACCATACCAAAACTAAACTGGACGATATGATAATCCAGGCTTTAGGCCGGCCGCTTTTTGCCGCTTTAATTACTGCAGGACTGTGGTTGGCGCTTGTGCAAATTCCGGAGCTGTCAGCCCATTTGGGCATTGTGCATGATGTTGGGGTAATCCTGATTATGGCTGTGGCAACGGTGGCGGCGGTGAGGGTTATTCAGGCTCTCTTTCTATGGTACGGAGCGGAGCTTGCTTCCCGGGCCAAGCTTGAAATGGGAAGCAAGCTTATCCCCCTGTTGCGGCGGGTCAGCACCATAGCTATCTATGCCATCGGCCTGCTGATTATTCTCGACCAGTTACATGTCAACATCAGCCCCGTCCTGGCTGGTTTGGGTATTGGCGGTCTGGCAGTGGCACTGGCGCTTCAATCGACTCTGAGCAATTTCCTGGCCGGCACCTATGTCTTGTCCGATGCCGTCATCCATACCGGTGATTACATTATGCTGGATAGCGGGCAGGAGGGCTTCGTCGAGGACATCGGCTGGCGCAGCACCAAACTGCGCCACTGGCAGGGTAACCTGATAATCTTGCCCAACTCCAAACTGGCAGATGCCATCGTCACCGACTATGAGAAACCCGACAAGGCTATGTTATTCACGGTCGATTGCGGAGTCAGCTATGAGAGCGACCTGGCGAAGGTGGAGCGGGTGACACTGGGGGTGGCAGCAGAGACTCTCCGTAATTTCCCGCAAGGGGCGAAGGACTTTGAGCCGGTGGTGCGCTTCAAGCAGTTCGGTGATTCGAACATTAACTTTGCCATTGTACTGAAGTCGGTCGACCGTGTGGGACAGTTTCTTCTCAAGCACGAGTTCATCAAGGCGCTGCACAAACGCTTCGGAGAAGAGGGCATTGAGATTCAATATCCGGCTCGGAGGCTCTATTTTGCAGATGGCCGAAATGTCTTTTTACCGTCCGATGCAGCCAGACAGACGAAAGGCGGTCCAGGCGCGCCGGCGGGTGGGCAATCCTGAGGTGGTCGGGGGATAAATGGGTGGGGTGAGTGGAGGGAGTCGAACCCTCGTTATCCAGGGCCACAACCTGGCGCCTTAGGCCTCTGGGCTACACTCACCACATTTTTGCGTAGTCCTTCCAGTCATGAAAGGACGGCAGAAAACATTATATCTGAAAGCAACCTCTGCTTTCAATCTTTTGTGCCCGTGAAGCACTAAGCACTAAACCCTAAATCCCTTCGGCAAGTTCCTTCGATTCGCTCAGGACAGGTCAGGGCAGGCTCTAAACAAGCCCAAATATCAAAATAAAAATGCCAAACAAATGTCAAAGTTCAAAGCTCAAAGTTCAAATCAAGCCCAAAGCCCAAAAAGTAAAGGCTGTTCTTGTCCTTTAAGTATTTAGATTTCATTTGATATTTGGATTTTGTAATTTGAGCTTTTCCGTCATCGGGGCTTTGAAATTTGAGCTTGTTTGCGTATAATAGGGGCAGTGATAGATGAAATAGACCTTCACCGCTTGACCGCCGACGAGGCGATATTGAAACTGGACAAATATCTTCATCAAGCCTTTATGGCTGGCTTTTATCAGGTCAGGGTGGTTCACGGCAAAGGGACAGGGGTTCTGCGTCAGACAGTCCGCCGAGAACTGGCCAGGCATCCCCTGGTGCAGTCTTACCGGCCAGGGGGTCGTGGGGAGGGTGGGGCGGAGGGCGTAACCATCGTGGAACTAGCCTTGAGATAGTAAGTCATCAATCTCTGAGATTTATACCGGTTCATTCTGAACGGCTTCAATGTGAACGGATTGCTTCGCCTTCCGCCTACGGCGGAATGGCTCGCAATGACTGGCAGGCGGTTATCATTCCCGCGAAGGCGGGAATCCAGGTGGGTCGGGGCTTCTGGATTATCTGGTCAAGCCAGATAATGACAAGTTAGTTCAGATATTGAGCCACTTCTGTCAAGCTGTGAATGCGGGGGCAATCTGTAATATCCTGGAACAAATCATTGCGGTCGAGGAGAATCGGCCTGATTCCCGCCGAGAGAGCGCCGACAACATCTATGTCGTACTGGTCGCCCACATGAACGGCTTCCGAGGCGGCTACCCCGGCGTATTCAAGGGCGGTCAGGAAGATTTTGGGCTGGGGTTTGCTGGCGCCCACCTCGCTCGATGTCAGAACAAAATCAAGGTAGACAGCCAGACCTAGCTCGCGGCAGACAGCCCTCATATCGGCATTCATATTAGTTACCAGCGCCAGTATCCGGTTTTGGCCCTTCAGAATTTTCATGGCCGGCAGAACGTCATCGAAAAGGACGAATCTCATCTGGGCGTACAATTCATTCAGCCGGGCTGTCAGTTTCGCGAAGCTGAGGGAATCAGCCGGAATATCGATTCCAGCCTCACCGAGCACTATCTGCTGGTAGCAGGTGTTGATTGAAGCTTGCTCTGCCGGGCTTCTTTGCCTTACCGATGAAGAGATAGTTTCCTCGAAGAGAAATCTATCGGCGCGGGCAAGGCCGGGCGCTATCTGTTGAGGTGAGATATTTAAGCCAAGCTCATGGAGAGCTTGGCTTTGTAGTTGCTCCCGGGTCGGCACGTATCTGGCCAGGGTATTGGACCAATCGAAGAATACGGCCTTAATCAAGCTAGGATTCCCGGCTTAGCCGTCCTGAACGCCCAGGTCTTTCAGGTAATCTACCGCGTCCTGGACGACCAGTATCTTTTCAGCGTCCTCATCGGGAATCTCGACCTTCTTGGAGGGGTTGCTGAATTCCTCTTCCAGGGACATTATTAGCTCAACCAGGTCCAGAGAGTCAGCCCCCAGGTCATCGACAAAACTGGCTGCGGGCACTACCTCGCTCTCCTCGACACCTAGCTGTTCTACAACTATTTTTTTAACCCGGTCATAAACAGTCGCCACTTTTTTCTCCTTGTTCTCTTTGTTTAAGGTTTATTCCCTACTACCAGGGCGCTAACCGAACCCAGGACTCCGTTAATGAACTTTGCCGAACTCTCACTGCCAAAGGTTTTGGCCAGTTCCACAGCCTCATTGATGGCTACCTTAATCGGCACTTTATTATCAACTAAAATCTCGAATATTGCAAGTCTCAGGATGTTCCTGTCTATTGCCGGAATCTGGTCTATCGGCCAAGCCGGAGCGAAGTTTCTTATGTTCTCGTCCAGCTTCTCCTTATTCTGGAGAACACCGGTAACCAGGTTGCGGACGAAGCTGGCATTTTCTCCGTGCAGTTTCTCCTCGGCCATCAGGCGTTTCATCACTTCCTCGGCGCTATGTCCGGCAAAATCGATTTCATACAGCGCCTGGAGGGCTATACCTCTGGCTTTCCGCCTCATCCGTACCATTAATTCTCACCTACCCGAAAGGCTGCCATAGCCTTATTTCTCTTCCTTATTGAGTTTAGCAGATGAGCAATGGGGGGTCAATTCCATGCCGTCTGCTAATCCCCGCCGCCCTGAGATTCTTCGCGGAGTTTACACTGAATGCAGTGAATGTGCTCAGAATGACACTGGAAAGTTTAAACGTGAAAATTTAAACGTCATTCCAGCCCCGCATCAGGTGCGAGGTACACTCCAGCGGAAATGCTGCATTCCACTGTCATTGCGAGACCAGATTTCATTGGGACGAAGCAATCCACATAAATTTTTTGAGATTGCCACGGGGTCTGATGACCCCTCGCAATGACAAGGAGAGACGGTTTGCTTCGCCCCGACCGGGCTTGTATCCTAGGCGCTTTTTGTATCAAAAGCCCTTATCTCTGAGCGATCAGCAAACCTTCCCCCTCGCAAGGCTCCGAAGGGCTATCGAGGAGTGTATGTTGGGGTATCTTAGTGATACTGCTTAAGACCCTCAACTTTTTGCCACAATGCGGGCAAACAACGATGTGCATTATCAGGTTCTTTTTCATATCGTTTTCATATCTAATAGTCCCGGCGGTTATAGTCCCGTCATGCCTCCATCTACATTGAGCACGTGGCCGGTGATATAGCGGGCTTCTTCGGAGGCCAGGAATGCGACCGCCTCAGCGACATCCTGGGGGGCGCCCAAGAAACCGAGGGGAATGCGTTTCCTGATTTCCTCTTTCCAAGCTTCGTCCAGGCTCTGGGTCATTTGAGTCTCGATAAAGCCGGGGGCGATGGCATTTACCGTGATACCCCGTGAGCCTACTTCTTTGGCAATAGATTTGGTGAAGCCGATAATTCCGGCCTTCGAGGCGGCATAGTTAGCCTGCCCGGCGTTGCCGGCGATACCGACCACGCTGGCCATGCTGATTATTCTGCCCCAGCGTTGCCTGGTCATATATTTGAGTACCGCCCGGGTGCAGAGGAAAACACTCCTCAGGTTTATGGCAATTACCTTGTCCCAGTCCTCATCAGTCATCCTTATCAGGAGACGGTCGCGGGTGATGCCGGCGTTATTGACAAGAATATCGACCTTCCCGAAAGTGGCGGCGGCAGTCTCGACCAATTTTGTCACATCTGCCGATGAGCTAACGTCCCCCAGCGCTACCAGGCTCTCCCGCTTCATAGCTCTTATTTCCTCAGCCACGCTTTCAGCCGATGCTGGGTCGCCGATATCATTGATGACGATGTTAGCCCCGGCCCCGGCCAGTTTCAGGGCGATGGTCTTGCCGATGCCCCGGCCGCTGCCGGTCACGATAGCCACTTTGTTAGTCAGGTCCATGATTCCTCCTTAGTTGTTTTTACCCTATACCTTATAGAAATCCCCCCAACCCCCCTTAATAAGGGGGGCGAGGGGGGATTCTCGTCTCGTAAATACTCTCATTCTCTCCTTCGGCTGGCTAGGGCAGGCCTTTTGCGAAAGGGAGAGGTTACATTTGTGAGGCTGGGGCTAATCCCTTGATAGTCTGGGCGTCCCCGATGTTCTTGATTTCGATACTCTTGTTAATGCGCCTAATCAGCCCGGCAAGCACCTTCCCCGGTCCGATTTCGTAGATGGTAGATACGCCGTTTTTAACCACATACTCGATTGAGTGCTGCCACTGGACGCAATTGCAGAGCTGTTGGACAAGCTCCGTCTTTATTGCCTCGGCGGTGGTCAATGGCTGCGCCGTCACATTGCCGATAATCGGGACAGCCGGGTTATGAAATTCAAGACGGGCTATTATTTCAAATAAGCCCTCCCTGGCCGGCTGCATCAACGGGGAATGGAAGGCGCCGCTTACTTCCAGAGGAATGACGCGGCTGGCTCCTTTAGACTGGGCAAGCTCGGCTGCCCGGGGTAGGTTTACGGTAGCTCCGCTGATTATCAATTGTCCCGGGCAATTGAAATTGGCAATCTGGGTACCGGTCTGATTACACACCTCGAGGAGCACGTCCTCATTCAGCCCGATGATAGCCAGCATACCGCCCGGCTCCTTGAGCCCGGCTTCATACATCAGCCGTCCCCTTTCCCGGGCCAGATAAACGGCCGTGCCGAAATCAATCACATCGGCGGCGGCCAGCGCGGTGTACTCGCCCAGACTGTGGCCGGCCACAAAAGCGGGCGCTGGTAAACTGCCGCCGGAGACTTCTTGGGCGGCTTTCAAGCAAGCGTAGCTAACGGTTAATATGGCCGGTTGGGTATTGATGGTCAGGCGCAGCTCTTCTTCCGGCCCTTCAAAGCATAGTTTGGAAAGCGAAAAGCCCAGGACTTCATCAGCCTGCTTAAAGATGGCTTTGGCCGAAGCAAAACTGTCGCTGAGGTCGCGCCCCATACCGACTGATTGGGCGCCCTGGCCGGGGAAGACATAAGCTACTTTCGTTTGTTCAGGCATAGCTAATCCTCCTCTCGCATTTTGTCACCTCACCCACGATGCCTCTCCGCTAACGGAGAGGGGTGAAGTTTGGTTGCAGAGCATTAGTCGCTGAAAATGCTCGAGAGATGCCGATTGCTCATCCCAGCCTACCTTAGCTCGCTTTTGGGGTCGAAACCTTTATCTCGATAGCTTCCCTGCCGTTATAGTAACCGCAGGTAGGGCAGGCGTGGTGGGGCTGCATCGGGCTATTACATTGGGGGCACTTCATCAGCACGGGTGGAGCGATGCCCAGGTGATTACGTCTCTTGCCCTGACGGGCCTTGGCATATTTTCGCTTAGGTAGAGGCGGCATAGTTTATTTCCTTCCTTTTGAGTTTTTTACCGGGGGTTCAGTTTCGTTCGATACCAACTCGCGTAATGCCGCCCAGCGAGAGTCCGGTGGCTGGGGCGGGCAACTGCATTGTGCCTGGTTAAGATTGGCGCCGCAGGTGGGGCATAATCCGGCGCAATCCGGATGACAGAGCGGCTTCATAGGAATAGTCAGCAGGGCATACTGCCGCACCGCTTCGGTCAAATCCAGGATATTATGCTCATCGATGGTAAATGAAGCGGGGTCATCGGGCGGGGCTAGCGGAGCGCCGGTGACCATATCTATAGTAGGAAAATACTCCTCTTCGATATTGAGTGCAAGGGGACACTTGAAGACATTCAAACAACGGCTGCAGGTAAGCTCACTCTCAGTTTTGATTGTCCCTTTGACAAGGATACCGTGGTCGGTACGCATCAGCCTGGCCGTCCCCTGTAACGGGTAGTTACAGCCATCTATTTCAACGACCTGGTTTATTTCGTAATTACGCACCGACCCAATCGGCGCTTTAAGTAACTGGGATACGTTTATTTGCACTGTAGTCGTCCATTTAACAAAGGTTTAAGTTGAGCTTAAAAAAACATGGGTTCTTGCCAATAGCTTCACCTGTTTGCCAAGCTATTATATGCTGAGCTAGATAGGCGCGTCAATCTTAAGCGAAGCGAGTTTCCCGCGAAATGTCCAAATCCCTCTCGCTCTCCCTTTATTAAAGGGAGATGCCTGGCTCCTCCCCCTTTGGCAAAGGGGGACTGAGGGGGATTTTGAGTTAACATTCCCTGGTTTTGCAGAAGACTCGACTCACGTGACATTACCACCGAAGGGTATTTGGAAGAACTCCGAGGGAATAGCGGAAGTTTTCATATCGAGGTCACAGTAGAGTAGCTGGTCGCCCTAAAAACAAACAAACCTCTCCTTCGAGAGGTAAGACTGTCAAAAACCACTCTTCTGTTAAATTAGACCTCAATCGGCCCCGATTGAGGTCGGGGCCGATTTGTAAGCCTTAAGTTTGCAGGGTATTACCCGGCGCACTCATCGAGGAAGGTCTGCTGGGGCCGCTTCGGTTTAGGAGCAGCGCCCGGAACAGTAGCTTCCAGCTTCTTGATTTCGTCCTCAAGCGTGCTAATCAGCGTTGCGCTGATGCCCGGCTGAGAACGACGCTTCGCGAGGTCCTCTTTCTTTACTTTGATCAGCTCCAGGGTTTCAGCTTCGGTCATATGAACCACCTCCTTCATTTGTTATTACTTTAGCATAAGGCTAAAAAGTTGTCAAGTATTTTGTTTACTTTTGGTTGACTTTCGTGCCTGTTCTGTCACTTTGACAGGAGGTTATTTCAAAGGATAAAATGAGGTGTCATTAGGAACATATTAATAGGAGGAGAGATGATTTCAGGTTACATGGGGAAAATGCTATTCGTGAACCTTTCCACGGGGGAGGTAAGCGAGGAAACGCCAGACGAAGGCCTTTACCGCGATTTTATGGGCGGGCCTGGTATCGGAGCAAAAATTCTTTATGACCGCATGAAGGGTGGGGTAGACCCGCTGGGGCCGGATAATATACTCGGCTTTGTTACCGGGCCTCTAACAGGCTCGCCGGCAAACACGGGCGCCCGCTATACGGTGGTCTGCAAATCACCGCTCACCGGAGGCTGGGGGGACGCCAATTCCGGCGGTATCTTCGGACCCACCCTGAAGTTTGCCGGCTATGACGCTGTTTTCTTCACTGGCATATCCCCCAAACCTGTTTATCTCGCCATAGAGAATGGCAAGGCTGAGATAAGAGACGCCGTTCACCTCTGGGGCAAGGACGCCTACGAGACCGAGGCTATGCTGCGAGAGGAGATGGGCAAGGGCACCGAGGTCGCCTGCATTGGCCCTTCAGGGGAGACTGTCTCACTGATTTCCTGTGTTATTACTGAAAAAGGCGCGGCTGCCGGCCGTTCCGGAGTCGGGGCGGTGATGGGTTCCAAGAGACTCAAGGCGGTGGCAGTCAAGGGAGACCAGAAAGTCCCCATCGCCGACCTTGACCGCGCCAATAAGCTGCGGACGGAGCACATACAGCAAATGAAGCAGCCCGGGCAGGGGCCGCAGGGCAGCATGTCATTCCTGGAGCGATTTCATACTTACGGCACCGGCGGGATGGCCGGCCGTTCGGCTCAAAGCGGAGATTCGCCGGTAAAGAATTGGGCCGGCGTCGGCATCATCGATTTTCCCGATGTCAAGCCGTTCGATGGCGATAACGTCATCGCCAACCTGGATAAGCGCGTCGCCTGCTGGCACTGTCCCATCGGTTGCCAGGCGTCGCTCAAGGATGGCAAAGGCGATTACAACTATCCGGCGGGAACTCGGCGTCCTGAATATGAGACGCTGTCCTCGTTCGGCTCTATGTGTCTGAACAATGACATCGAGGCCATCGCCATGGCTAACCACATTTGTAACAGCTATGGGCTGGATACTATCTCGGCGGGCACGGTTATCGCTTTCGCTATGGAGCTGTACGAAAATCGCATCATCACCAGGAGAGATACCGACGGCATCGACCTCAGGTGGGGCAACGGGAGAGCCATGGTAGATATGACCTGGAAAGTTGCCAAGCGAGAAGGCTTCGGCGATATCCTGGCTGATGGCGTGAAGGCAGCCGCCGAGAAAATCGGCAAGGGGGCTGAGAAATATGCCGTGCACGCCGGCGGCTCCGAGATTGGCATGCACGACCCGAAGCTGATTGGCGGCATGGGCGGTGGGGGTGGTTCGGCAGCGCGTTACCAGATGGATGCCACCCCGGGCCGACATACGGCCGGCTTTGGGCCGAGCAGTTTCCGGAACCATGTCGTTAACGCAGCCGGAGTTTGCTTCTTCGGTACTTTCGGGGGAAGGCCGGGCGCCACCGATTTTGTAACGGAACAGCTTGCGGCCGTGACCGGCCTGAAGCGCTCGACTGACGAGTTACTGAAGTGCGGCGAGAGAATCGCCAACATCAGGCACGTCTTCAATCTGCGGGAAGGCATCAATCCCCTGAAGGTTTACGTCCATCCCAGGATGATAGGCGACCCGCCTCAGACAGAGGGACCGTTGAAAGGCGTGAGGGCTGACATCGAGGCGCAAAACTACTGGAATCTGGGGCAATTGGACTGGGACAGAATAACCACCAAACCGAGCAAGAAGAAGCTACTGGAGCTTGGCCTTAACAAGGTGGCTGATGAGCTTTGGCCCCCTGCACCCCCGCCCGGACCGAGGCCGGGGTAAAGCCGGTTAAAGAGTGTTTGTGGTTGGGCTCGCCCCGACATGTCGGGGCGAGCCAACCGGCATACTCACCAGAACCCTTTCCTCTCCCCTTGCGGGAGAGGACGAGAACTGCCTCGTAGTTGAACAGCGCACTAAGGTGAGGGGGCACAATAATATCACCCTCACCCTAGTTGGCCCATTTCATTCAGTGCAGGCTTCATCCCTCTCCCGTCGAGGGAGAGGGTAAATTAAGCAATGCTGACGGAGAAAGGAAATAAATCAGTCTCCTCTCCCCTTGCGGGAGAGGATTAAGCGAGCCACGTATTAGATACGGTGACTGAGGTGAGGGGAAGTAAATTAGTATCACCATCACCCTAGTCGCTTCATTCACTGCAAGGTTTCAACCTTCCGATTCGTTTCACTCATACGGAATCCCGTAAGAACGGAGTGAATCGGGCTCTCCCGTCAAGGGAGAGGGTAAATAAGAAAACTTTTCGGCTTTGCAATGACGAAAGAAGTTGGTCGTCAATCAGATGATTAAGTGTACTGTGGAGATGTGGGGCTTGCCCCGTGAGGTGAGCGGGATGCCGGCCGTAGAGGTACAGTTAGAGGCTGATGCCGGACTGAGCGATGTTATTGCTGCCCTCAAGCGCCAAATTCCGGCGCTCGAGGGCAGCGTCATTTGCCATGGAGAAAACCGCCTGGAGGATACCTGCGTCTTTAATATCGACGGGCAGTTCTTGCTTGAGGACGAAAAGCTCCGGCTTAAGGACGGCGATTGCCTCCGCTTGCTCACGCTGGCGACGGGGGGATGAGCAGGCGAAGCACAAATCTCAAAGTTGAAATGCCAAATCAATGCCAAATGACAAAGCCCAAAGTCCATATAACTTAGACATTTAGCAATTTGGATTTCATTTGATATTTGGATTTTGGAATTTGAATTTTTTCTTGACAGCCCTTTGCAGGCATAGTAGAATAGCCATCACATTATTGAAGGAGACACGCAAGAGTCCGATGACAAAGAATAGTCTTCAGTCTATGACTATGTGTCGCGCTACGTTCGAAGGTAGTGACGGCCGGGCTTTGTGCGTCTTCGGCTTCAGGATGACATAAAACAAGTTTAGAAAAACTAAAGAAGAGACCGCAAAGCCCGGGAAATCGAAAAATCCCGGGCTTAATTTTTTCTTGGAGAATTGACAAGAAGCTGAAGAGGCGGGTTTATCAATACCATACCGACGAAAGTCGGTATCCAGAATAGGCAAAAGAGGCAAGGAGTACCCTGGATTCCGTGTCAAGCACGGAATGGAATTATCTTACTAATAAAACTCTAAAGGAGGGATTCAAATGTTAAAAGGTCAAAAAGTTCTATTGCGGCCGGTGAGGAGGTCGGACATCCAGTATTTCCTGAAGTGGTTCAACGACGCGGAGGTCGTGCAGTATGTCGACCAGTGCATGCCGATGACGGAGATGGCCGCGGAGAAGTGGATAGAGCGGATGGGCACGGAACAGACGCAGGTGTACTTTGTCATCGAGGCCGTCGGAGGTGAAACAACCGGGCCTATCGGGGGCGTGGAGTTGGTCAACATCAATCCGAAAGACCACAACGCTATGTTCAGCATCGCCATCGGGGATAAGGACTCCTGGAGCAAGGGCTACGGCACCGAGGCGGGGAGGCTGATTATCAAATACGGCTTTGAGCAGCTAAATCTGCACCGAATCGGTTCGGAGGTCCTTGCCTTCAATGAACGCAGCCTGCGGATGCACAGGAGCATCGGCTTCAAAGAGGAGGGAAGGCGGAGAGAGAGTTGTTTCGGGAACGGGCAGTATCAAGATGAGGTAGTTTTCGGCATCCTGAGGGGGGAGTGGAAAGGACTTTAGTAGATTAGACGGTGTTGTCATGCTGGAGTCCCGACTTGTCGGGACGAAGCATCTCAGTGAAGGGTGGGGACAACTGACCAGGGTTTTACTCCCCCACCCTGAGATTCTTCAGGAGTCCTGATGAAACCGGGACTCCTGAAGAATGACACGTCCAAGCATGACTATTAAGGGGCAGGAAAGCGTTTTTACCGGGGCTTCTCACAGATAAAAAAGCCCCGATTGGAATATCTGGTTAGTGGGCGTAATCCTTTTCGTTGGTCGTGGGCGTAGGACCGAACCTCGATAAAACCGGCGTTTTCCAAGGCGGACAGTATTTCGGAATGGGAATAACATCTCTGGCTAAGTGTCAGGTCGGAGCGCCACCAGGCATTGTCTTCAAGGCGAAAGATGGTGAAATCGATTGCGCCGATACGTTGCTTCGAATCATATCTGTTTGGAAAGATGCAGACATGGTCGTCTTCGATAATGGCATAATGGCCCTTCCAATTGGTAACGTATCCATGCTCCAGATTCATATCGAACAGGAAAATCCCGCCGGGCTTGAGACATTTGTGGACGCTCCTGAAGACCTCGGTCAGTTCCTCGATTGTCATAACGTGGTTCAGACTATCGAACATAGAGGCGACGGCGTCGTACTTTTTGGGTAATCTAAAAGTGCGGGCATCATCCAAAATGAATTGAGCGGCAGAGGCGTTCTCCCTGGCGAATTTTAGCATTTCTCCGGAACCATCTAGTCCGGTTACCGCATATCCTCGCACGGATAGCTCTTGCGCCAGTTGCCCGGTGCCGCAGCATAAATCCAATATACGGGCATTCCCCGGTACTTTAGGCAGCACTAGCTCATCAAGAACGGCGAGCGCTTTCGGGGTAAAATGGCTGCCCCAGTGCTTGTTATACACCCAGGCGAAGCGGTCATAATCTGAATATGTGTTTGCAGATTTCATGGTTCTCAAATAGTGCCCAGAGTAGAGGTGAGGGGTTACTAAACAATCTCCTTGGCATAATCTTATTCGCGGAGTTAAGATTTCTTGCCCGAAGCTACCATGATATCAATCAAGGCATCTTCGCTGGCCATGTGTTTCATCACCATCCCGATGATTCCGTAAAAAATATTCTGGATGATGACGCTGGCTTCGCGGAGTTGCTCCCGGCTGGCATTTTCCGGAAGCGCTTCGCCGATGGCTTTGATGGATTGCTCGAGTGCCTGCACTATTTCATCGTGCTGTGATTTCAATGCTCTGGCAATTTTGCCAGTCTGGCGCTCAAGCAAGAGCTTGGTCTCTTTCCTTATATGGGATGCGGCCGATTCCCCGAGATAGACAAGCGCGTCGTGGATGGTGAACAGTCTGTCCCGCAGCTCGCCCAGTTTCTCCTCCGGCGCCATGGTCAGCATTTCATCTATGCCGCCGATGGCGCTATACACCTGCCCCACCTTTCGGCGAAAGTTCTCGTGCTCCATTTTCAGGTTGGAGACGCCACGCGGCCTAGCATCCGGCATACTCAGCTCCAGACGAACAAATTCCGTTCAAACACTTTTCCTCTTTCGGTACCACTTATATCTTAGCACGATTTCCGACCTGACGGCGCCTCTTGCTTTTTCGTTGTTATGCTATACTGAATTTACAGCACCCTTTCGGTACAGCGTGCTTCTGGCTAATGGTCAATCCGGAGGGCACGACGAGCGTGAACAGACCAACAGGCAGCGTCCGGCAGATATATAAGTTCCATTGGCACGTCTTGTTCACCCACTTCCCTGTTTCTTTTCTTATGGTGGCCTTTGGCTTCCACCTGCTGGATATAGGGTTCGCTCCATCAGGCTTTTGGCTGGCCACAGATATCGTATTCATTGCCGCCGTCCTGACACTGGTGCCCGTTGCGCTGACCGGGTGGGTCACATGGAAAGGGGCTTACAGGGGGGCCAAAATCAGGCTGTTCCAGATAAAAATCGCCGTCTCCTGGGCAATGTTCGCCATCGGTATCCCGCTGGCTGTCTGGCGGACAGCGCTGCTTGTCGGGGGCACTGGAGACGCAGGCTCATTTCATTGGGTGTACCTGGCGGGTAATGCGCTGCTGATTGTCGGAGCGGTTATCGAGGGCTATTACGGAGGGCGGCTCAGTCACCGGTAAGGTTTTACCGACAATTTCTTAGCCGTAACAGATTATCTTTCGTTATTGCACAGGCGGGGACGCCCCGTATCAAAGTAAGGGGCAAGCTTTGTGCTACCCTTTGAGCTTGTCTATCATCATCGGCACCACTTTGAACAGGTCGCCGACGATGCCGTAGGTGGCAATTTCAAAGATGGGTGCGTTGGGGTCGTTGTTGATAGCCACGATGCATTCGGAGGTCTGCATACCGGCCAGGTGCTGGACAGAGCCGGAGATACCGCAAGCGATATAGAGCTTGGGGCGCACTGTCTTGCCGGTTTGCCCCACCTGGTGGGAATAGGGAATCCAGCCCTCGTCTACCGGCGGGCGGGACGAGCCTACGGCGGCTCCCATGACTCTTGCCAGTTCTTCAATCAGTTTGAAGTTCTCCGGTTTCTCCAGGCCTCTGCCACCGGAAACGATGATATCGGCGTCCTCGATTTTTATCTTTTCCTTCAGGTCGGCTACGAAGCTAAGGAGGCGCGTTTTTGAGGTGACGGCGGCTTTATCGAAGTCTACCTTGATAATTTGTCCCTGTCTGCCAGAGAACGGCTTCTTAGCAAAGACGCGAGGGCGGACGGTCGCCATCTGGGGGCGTTTTGCCTCGCAGATGATGGTTGCCATAATGTTGCCGCCGAAGGCGGGGCGGGTCTGCAGGAGCAGCCTTTTTTCGGTATCGATTGCCAGGTCGGTGCAATCGGCAGTCAGTCCGGTCTGCAACGTTGCCGCAACTCGCGGAATCAGCGAGCGCCCCAGCGAGGTAGCGCCGACCAGGACAATCTCCGGTTTGTGTTCTTGAATCAATTTGACCAGCGCGCCGGCGTACAGGTCTTCCGACTGGCTGCCCAGGGCGGGGTCATCGACCAGAAAGACCTTGTCAGCGCCGTAAGCTATCAGTTGCTCGGCGTTCTTGATATTATTACCCAGGCAGACAGCACATAACTCCGTTTTCAGTCCTCGGCCTGAAGGCTCGGCCTGAAGGCTATCGGCCAGCTCTCTGCCTCGGGAGAGCAGCTCGTAGCCAACGCTCTTAATCTCACCTTCCCGTTGCTCGGCAAAGACCCAGATGCCTCGGTGCCCCTCGGCCGCCGGAGCTTTGGCTTCCTCTTCGATTATGACGGCTTCGAAGGCGCAGGCCTCTTTGCAGGCGCCGCAAAGGGTGCAACCGACGTTGACGTAGGCTTTGTCATCCTTGATTTCCATTACGCCGAACGGGCAGACTGCCACGCAGCTGGCGCATCCGGTACAGGTTTCAATGTTTATTTTAATGCCCATATTTCCTTTACAATCCCTCGGTTGTCATTGCGAGACCATTGCGCCCGCAGGCGCAAGGCGAAGCAATCCGTGTGGGGAGGGGAACCCCTCCCAGATTGCCACGTCGCTTCGCTCCTCGCAATGACAGACGACGCATCGCTCTCACTAAATTAACTGGCTGCCTCTCAGCTTCTTAATGAGGCTATCTATCTGTTCTTCCGGGCTGCCCTGAAGCACTTCGCCGGTGCGGGTCCGTTGGGGTGAGAATATCTTGACCACGCGGGTCGGCGAGCCAGTCAGTCCGACTCTGGCCGGGTCGGTTTCGAGTTCCTGCGCAGTCCAGGTCGGGATGACGGCGCTCTTGGCCTTAGCCTTGCCGCGCAGGGAGGGGAGGCGGGGCACATTGATTTCTTTGACGACTGTAATCAGGGCGGGCAGAGTGGCTTCGATTGTTTCGTGCCCTTCTTCAATCAACCGATGGACCTGGATAAGCCCTTCTTTTACCTCCTCGACCTTGCTGACATAGGAGACAAAAGCTATCCTCAGCATCTCAGCGGTTTCCGGGCCTACCTGGGCGGTATCTCCATCGATGGTTTGGCGCCCGCAGATGACCAAGTCGAAGTCCTTAATCTTCTTGATGGCTCTGGAGAGGGTGTAGGAAGTTGCCAGTGTATCCGCGCCGGCGAAAGCCCTATCACCTATCAGGATAGCCTCATCGGCGCCGAGGCTGATGGCTTCCCTGAGAGCGGCTTCGGCTTGCGGCGGGCCCATGCTGATGACGGTGACCTTGCCACCGTATCGCTCTTTGAGGCGGACGCCCTCTTCCAGGGCGTAGGCATCGAAGGGGTTGATGATATTCTCGATGCCCTGCCTCATCAGGGTGTTAGTTTCGGGGTTGATATTAACCTTCGTGGTGCCGGGAACCTGCTTTAAGCAAACGATTATGTTCATAAAACACCTGTTATTGTGAATGAACCTGGAACGATGTGTCAATCCTCCACTTGTCATTGCGAGACCATTCCGCGACAAAATCGGGGAAGGCGAAACAATCCGCATAAATCTTAGAGATTGCCACGCCCCGATAAAAATCGGGGCTCGCAATGACAAAAAATCGTAGCTTTGCTTCGCCTAAATTAGTCTCGTCTTGCCTTTCTTTTTCTCAGTTCAACCTCACCCTCTAACTCCCTCTCCGCTAGCGGAGAGGGAGAAAAGGACGGTTGCCCCCCTCTCCGTCAACGGAGAGGGGCAGGGGTGAGGTCACTATCCTTTAATCGCGCCTTCCCTTCCTCTTCCTGAGTTCCAGAGCGATGGTCTCTCTCAGAACTTCGTTGGTGCCTTCATAAATCTGGGTAATCTTGGCGTCCCGCATCATTTTCTCGACCGGATAGTCTCGCATGTAGCCGGCGCCGCCTAAAATCTGGACTGCCTCGACAGTCACCTTCATGGCCACATCCGAGGCGAAGACTTTGACCATTGCCGAGGCTTCGGTGACGTCCTTGGCTCCGCCGTCTATCGCCCGGGCAGTGGCGTAGGTCAGCGCGCGGGCCGCTTCTACCTGGATAGCCATCTCAGCCAGCTTGTTCTGGACTACCGGCAGGGCAAAAATAGGGTGCCCGAACTGGATGCGCGTCCTGGCATAATCCACGGCTGTATCCAAAGCCCCCTGGGCAATACCGAGCGCCTGAGCGCCGATGCCCGGGCGGGACTGGTCGAAAACTTTCAGGGTGTAAATGAAGCCCATGCCTTCCTTGCCGATGAGGTTCTCTTTGGGCACGAGGCAATCCTTGAAAACAAGCTCCCTGGTGGAAGAAGCCCGGATGCCCATCTTCTTCTCCTTCTTGCCGAAGGTGAAGCCGGGCGTGCCTTTTTCAACGATTATGGCGCTGGCCCCGCGGGCGCCTCTTGATTTATCTGTCAGGGCCATAACGGTGTATATCTCGGCGTCGCCGCCGTTGGAGATGAACTGCTTGGTGCCGTTTAGGAGGTAGCCATCGTTCATTTTTTCGGCAGTGGTCTTGATGGCGCCGGCGTCGCTGCCCGCAGAGGCTTCGGTGAGAGCAAAGGCGGTCAGCCTTTTGCCAGCGGCGATATCAGGCAGGTATTTCTTCTTTTGCTCTTCTGAGCCGAAAAGTACGATTGGCACCGTGCCGAGTGAGGTAGCCGCGTAACAGAGGGCGATGCCGCTGCAGACCCGGCTCAGCTCTTCGATAGCCAGACAGAGGTCGAGGCAGCCGCCCCCCAGCCCCTCATACGCCTCCGGCACGAAGATGCGGAACATATCGCTATCGGCCAGGTTCTTCATTATTTCCCAGGGGAACTCTTCTTTTTCGTCAAGCTCGGCCCGCACCGGCAGAATCCGCTCCTCGGCGATTTGCCGGGCCAGGCTCCTGATTTCCTTCTGCTGCTCACTCAGGAAATAGTCCAAGATAGCTCCTTCATTCAATCCGATAGGGCAGCCTTAAGCTGCCCTGTGACTTATAATAGCAGAAAGCGGGGGCTTGACTCAAGGGTAGTCGCAAATCTCCCTCAATCCCTCTTTGCGAAAGAGGGATGCCTACAGCAAGACTTGCACTGAATCAGGCATCTCCCTTTGCCAAAGGGAGATTGAGAGGGATTTAAGTTTGCTTTACCCACCCTACAGGAACTTACCACTAAACTAAGGTCAGTACACAAATCCCGACACTTCCGATTAGAGCCGCAACTACGCTTGCCTTGTAACAGATTACGTAGAAACGTTCTCCAAAAGGGGCTATCAGCCACAATGGGAAATACCTCTTGGCCACCATATAATGTTTTCGTCCCCAATCCTTGAAGAATGCCATATAGGTTAAGAACAAGGCAAATGCCAAGAACAGGAAAGAAAGGACTAATTGCATCATAATGCATATTATACATTGTTGATAAGAAAACTGTGTGTGGTCCATCCGCCGCAGGCGGAAGGCGAAGCAATGACGCTGAGAGATTGCCCCGCATTTGCGCTGGGTGATATGATGTTTTCAGAAAGATATTCAGTAATGGAGTTGGCGACAATGGCGAGCGAAACATTCAAGAGCACCTGCAACCTGTGCCAGATTGGCTGCGGGGTGTTGATAACTGTTGAAAACGGCAAGGTCACGCATCTGGAGGGAGACCCCGCTAACCCCCTCTCCAAAGGGGCGCTGTGCTCCAAGGGACTGGCCTCCATTGAGATGCTTTACCATCCCGATAGGTTGCAGCACCCCCTGAAGCGCGTGGGGCGGCGGGGCGAGGGCAAGTGGCAGCAAGTCTCCTGGGATGAAGCGCTGGATACAATCGCCAACGAGTTGGCTGAGGCCAAGCGGCAATACGGAGCGGAGTCCGTCGCCTTCAGCGTCGGCGCAGCCAAGACAGGGGCTGCCTACCCGAGGAGGTTCGCCAGCGCCTTCGGCACGCCTAACGTTAGCTGGATGGGGCACGTCTGTTTTGCGCCCCGGATGACCGCCTCCCGGCTCACCTACGGATTCTATGCTGTGCCGGATTACGAGTATCTGCCCAAGTCCCTCATCGTCTGGGGCAATAACCCGGCTGAAAACCTTTTCCACGTCCACAAGAGGGCCATCGCGGCTGCTAAATCCGGCACCAAATTGATAGTCATCGACCCGCGGGAGACCGACCTCGCCGCCAGGGCGGATTTGTGGCTGAAGGTGCGACCCGGCTCGGACCTGGCGCTCGCCCTCGGCATGATAAACGTAGTCATCAACGAAGAGCTTTATGATAAGGAATTTGTCGAAAAGTGGACGGTGGGCTTCGAAAAGCTCAAAGCCCACATTCAGGATTATCCGCCC
This sequence comes from Chloroflexota bacterium, assembly GCA_016190895.1. Taxonomy (GTDB): domain Bacteria; phylum Chloroflexota; class Dehalococcoidia; order Dehalococcoidales; family UBA2162; genus JACPPR01. The sequence goes on from JACPPR010000024.1 coordinate 20,199, forward strand.
GAGCGCGTCGCCGAAATAACCTGGATACCGGCCGAAAAAATCAGGGAAGCCGCCCGGCTCTATGCTACGAACAGGCCGGCCGGAGTCCAGTGGGGCAACGGCATAGACCACGGCGTGAACTCATTGCAGACCGCCCGCGCCATCGCCATCCTGCGAGCGATTATGGGCAACCTCAACATCCCCGGTGGGGATGCGCAGTGGACGGTGCCGCTCGCGCCGCTCGTCGAGGAGCAGCCGATGGTATCGAGCAAAGTGCCTGAAGATAAGTGGGCCAACCGCCTCGGCTTGGAGTACAAGACCCTGCCCGGCATCAAGCGCGTTCTGCCTCAAAGAATCGTCAAGACAATCCTGGATGAAAAGCCGTACCCCATCCGCGCCTGGTACATCCAGGGCGCCAACCCGCTGGTAACATTCGCCAACGCGCAGGAGACCTACCGCGCGATGCAGAAGGTGGACTTCCTGGCCGTGGCCGACCTGTTTATGACGCCCAGCGCGGCGATGGCGGATATAGTGCTGCCGGCGGCCACCTACTTCGAGTTCGATAGCGTCGTCTCCCCGCCCTATTCCAACGCGGCTATCCTGCCCCAGCAGAAAGTGGTGCGGGTGGGCGAGTGCCGCTCAGACTATGAAATACTGGCGGCGCTGGCCGAGAAACTCGGCATTCGGGAGCTTTTCTGGGGCACTGAAGAAGACCTGGCGGATGCCATCCTGAAGCCGGCGGGCGTGACGTTCAAGGAACTGGCGCAACGCGGTGGCATTGCGGGCACGAAGCGTTATAACGACCACATCGAGAACGAGGGGTTTGCCACGCCTTCGGGCAAAGTGGAGATTTATTCGAGCCAGATGGAAGGCTGGGGGTACGACCCGCTACCGGCGTATCACGAGCAGCCCGAAACACCGCTCAGCGACCCCGAACTGGCCAAAGAATACCCACTCGTCTTTACAAGCGCCAAATCCGGCCCCTACCGCCATTCCGGAGGCCGGCAAATAGCCAGCCTGCGCAGCCAGCACCCGGAGCCTGTTGTCAATATCAACCCCGGGACGGCGAAGAAGCTGGGCATCAAAGATGGCGATTGGGTGTACATCGAGACTAAACGAGGCAGAATCAAGCAGAAGGCCGATCTAACTAAGGGACTCGACCCGAGGGTGATAGTGGCCGATTACGCCTGGTGGTTTCCTGAAAAAGGGGCTTCGGAGCTATACGGCTGGGCGGAATCCAATATCAATATCCTGACGGATGGCGACCCGCCCTACAACCCCGAAATCGGCTCGACAAACCTGCGGGGGATACTCTGCAGGGTGTACAAGGTGAATTAGCACAGCCTTGTGGCTACGATGGCACTCTTTTGATGGGTTTAAGCGGTTTGCCGGAGCCTGAGCAATTGCCGTTGTCATCGTCGATGTGTCCAACAGGCAGATGGACAGGCGTTGGCTCACCAGGCCATTCAGGGAACTTCTTACCACAGGGGCCACAGAAGCTCCTATGGGGTTTCCCCTTTGTGCTTGTCAACATTGGTACTACCTCCTTTAATTTATTAGGCATGATTAGCCTACTCTAACAATAAAAGATAATGACATGTAAACTAAAATTTCAGCTTCAAGTTTCTAAATTCAGCTTCCAGGTTTTTTGCGAGTCTTGAAACTTGCTTGATTATTCTTTAATATAACAGTTAAAGTTTTTAGTTCGGTCCAGTGGGTGCAACCCACCACCCATGTAGCAAGTGAGGTAAAAACAATGAAAAGGGCAGCAGCGGAGTGGAAGCGCGAGTTTTATGCCCGCCAGTACGGGGAGGGGAAAATGACTCTTGCCAAAGCGGCTCGCGAAGCAGGCGTTTCCCTGTGGGAAATGATGGACTACGTAAGGCAGAGAAAGATACCCGCCCAATACGACTTGGAAGACCTTCAGCATGATTTGAAGGTAATCTCCGGAAGGCTGGGGAAGCAGTAATTCGGCGACCCGCCCTATAACCGTGAAATGGGCTCGACCAGCCTGCGGGGCATAGTTTGCAAGGTTTATAAGGCAACTTAATTCCCCCTTTACTAAGGGGGAATTAAGTTATGGTGGGTGAACCAGGCCTATTTGTACACTATCTTTCTGATAGTCTCATACGAAAGAGAATATTCTTCTGCGAGCGTTTCCAAGGAGACCTTGTGGAAGAATTTGTTTCTTATTTCCTCGTTCCGTTGGATAAAAAAACTTCTTCCTCCTGAATTTTCGCCCCATTTTTTGCGCGCCTTGCCTTTTGGAATATAGAGGGCTTCACCCTCGATGTATCTCTGCACTTCACGCAGCAATTCATCGGGCAATATATCTGAGGCTTTCTTGTATTTCATCGGACGATTACCCGTTCTTCTTCAAAAAATCCTCTACGGAATCATACGCATCGATGACCACGCTATGCCTTTCTATCGCTGAGACAATGTTTTTCTGAAGCTCTTCTGCGCGTTTACGGTAAGCTGTCATATCACCGGCTTTGAATACGCCCATCAGGTCCATCTCGTCCAGGCCGAATTCTTCCCGGACGATATCGAGTTCACTTTGCAGAAGGCAGCCCCACGAGAAGCCCCTAACCGGGTCATTCTCATCACAGAAGTGATAGACCCTTCTCCACGTGTAAATAAGCTCCTGATACCAGCTGGCTAAATCCTTGAAGTTCCGGTTGTAATCGCCTTTTTCGCGCGTGCCCCTTTTGGCGCTCAGGAATTGACGGGTATCATAAATCATTTCATAGCACAGCTTCTTTAGTTCCTCGCTCGAACCCGCTTTGACGATTGCCTCATACAGCCGGATAAAGTCCTTGGGAATATCCGGCATCGCGGCCAGGTCATCGAAGAGGCTGGTGAAATAAGTCCCGTTAGTCATGGCGACCGCTTCAGCTAAATATTTCGCTATGTATCCGGAAGCTTTCCTGACTTTGTACAGCGTGTCCTCGAATTGCATTGTCTGATGTACTTCCATGACGATATTCAATTTCTCAAGGGCTTTAGTCAGCCTGTATTTTGGGTCCTGTAGGTTCTTCTGCAATTTGGCTTGCAGCGCAGTAAAGCGTTTCCTGTCCTCCTCACTCCGGGCATAGAGTATCCGGGCATCGATCAGGACAGTAGTATTTCCTTCGGTAAGGTCGGCGATTTTTTCTATTCGCTCCCATGACATCGGGAACAAATCATAGCCAACCCCGTCGATGATAAACGTCCTCGCCAGCCCGAGCGCTTTGTCCGAAGCCGGAACAAAATAACTGAAAGCGGCAAGTTCTTTATCCTTTTCGAGTCTTAGGGTGGTATGTCCCTCAAGCAGGCACACGTCATCCTTGTATTCTGTTTTGATTTTGTTGATGACCCAGTCGGTTAATCTTTCGCCTCTCGTCTTCATAGCTTGACTCCGTTTTTTCTGTATTGCAACAGCTGTTTGCTACCAGAGAGTATATATGGGCATAAATAGGACTTCAATACCGAGTTCTATTCTAAGAGTTCTTAACCGAGGTTATTCAGAGAGTGTGGGATGTTTGTCGGGGTAGCAATGGTGGGTTGCAGGTTGGGTGCATCACACTGCGCATACTGATTAGACTTCGATACTGTCACCCTGAGCGTAGCGAAGTGTCTCACGTGAGATTCTTCGTCGCTTCGCTCCTCAGAAAGGCAAGGGATTGGTTCATTGCACCTTCAGCCTCTCAATCACCTCATCTATCGTCTGCTCGGAGTCGCCGCCAGTGACGCCGATGCGCTTGTGCCAATTCAATTCTCATAGCCTCATGACCTGGCGGGCTCTTCGCCTTCGCCGCCTATCGGTAAAGAACGAACGCGAACCCGAGTATCTTCAAGGATGACGATACTACCTTCGTTAAGGGCGCGTTCGAGGTTTGGCAGATTAGCTAGAAGGAGCGCAGCCTGAGCGCCCGGACGCCTCAATGACCGGCGAAACAGAACTACTGAAGGCTCTTTATCTTGCCTCAAGGCTAGTAGCGTGCCGAAATCAGTATCCGCAGATATCAGGATGCGGTGTTCGCTGGCGGCCCGTTCAAATATTCTCTCATCGGAATCTGCCTGCATCCCATAATCCCGCACGTGCACTGTATCATGGCCAGCCTTGCGCAGACTGGCGGCGACCGATGGGGATAGAGCATTATCCACCAGGAACTTCACGGTGTTGATACCAGCGGCAGTTCTCGTTCCCGCACGGCCTCCGCAGCGTAACGTAAGGCTTCACGGATATCTTCCGCCTGCAGGTCGGGGTAAGCCTTAAGTATTTCTTTATCACTAATTCCCTCGGCGACCATCCCAACCACCGTGGCTACGGGGATGCGCAAGCCTCGTATGCAAGGCACGCCCCCCATCTGGTCAGAGCGGACGGTAATCCGGCTAAACTTCATTTTTCGCTTACCTCCTCATACAGGCATCTTGCCGATTCGGATGCCGACTATTTGCCATAAATCAGCCATAGTGTTCACATCGTATCATAAGAAGTCTATTAAGGCGAGTTTATGAGTAGAGACATGGCATGGATTCGACAAGCTCACTACAGGCGTCGTGTCTCTCTACAGGATTTATTGTCCTTTCAGCCTCTTAATCACCTCATCAATTGTCTGCTCGGAGGCAGAAGTGCCACTTGTGACGCCTATATGGTTGTGACCTTCCAGCCAGGATGTTTGAATCTCATTCGCGGTCTCAATCTGGTAGGTCTTTGTGACCGTAGCGCATAGCTCGGCCAGGTGATTGGTATTAGCGCTGGTACGGCTGCCGATAACGAACATCAGGTCGACCCGGTTAGCCAGTTCGATGGCGGCTTGCTGGCGCTCCAGGATATCGTGGCATATGGTATCGATGACGCGTAATTCGCCATCCTTTACCAGCGCGACGTCAATCAGCTTTTTGACAAAATCGCGGAAGTTGGCCGGTATTTGAGTGGTTTGGGAAAGGACACCCAGATGACGTGGCAGGGGGTTAAGCGCAGTGACAGAGGCGATGTCCATTGTGGCAATGCCTTTGCCCTCCGCCCAGCCAAGAATACCCTTTACCTCCGGATGGTTGGCGTCTCCGTAGATGATGACAAAAAACCCGGCGCTGGCTAACCGGCGCGCGGCCCGTTGAGCGCGTTGAACGAAAGAACAGGTAAAGTTTACAATTTCGATGCCACGCGCTTTAATCTCTTTTTCCACTTGAGGCCCGACCCCGTGAGCGCTGATAGCCACAATTTTGCCCTGAATTTCATCTATGCTATCGGCTACTTTAATTCCTTTCCGGCTCAGGCCTTGCATTACCTGCCGGTTATGGACAACCTCGCCCAGCGTTTCAACCTGGCCGAGCTCGCGGGCGACCCTCTCCAGGGTCTCGATTGCCCGCTTCACTCCGAAGCAGAAGCCTGTGGCGGCGGCTTTTTCAATTCTTAACGGCATTAGTATCCTCTTTTTTGTGCCCCCTCACCTCAATCCTCTCCCGCAAGGGGAGAGGAGGTAGCACAGCAGCAGACGGTTGCGAAAGCTGGCAGTAGTGCCCGCGGTACTCTTCCGGCAACTGTTCGGCGATGCGCTCCATGATGAAGTTGGTCATGGCAGCTAGCTCTGCTTTTGTCGCTCTGCCGTTAGTGGAGGGCAAGTGGAAAGGTTTGCCGATATTGACGGTCACGCGGGGACGGCGCAGCGGCCAGGTCTTGCCATTCATTGTTTCCGTGCCGGTGATGCCGATAGGGAGGATGGGAGCGCCGCTTCGCAGAGCAATCAGCGCTGAGCCGGCGAAGGCGGGCTGTAATTGGGCGGTGGCGCTCCTGGTTGCCTCGGGAAAGACGACCAGAGCAAAGCCGTCAGCCAGGATTTTGAGGGCCTGTTTCACCGCTTTCGTATCTGCCTGGCTACGGTGCACCGGAAAGGCGCCGAAGCTGCCTATGAAATATCCGGTGAATCTGGCTTTGAATAGCTCCTCCTTCGCCATAAAATAGGTTGCCCTGTCGATGCTGACGCTGAGTAAAGGTGGGTCGACCAGATTCAGGTGATTAGCCACGATGAGCAAAGGCCCGTTGGCGGGGATGTTCTGCTTGCCCTTGATGTGCCAGCGAGTTCCGATGAGCAGTCCCACCCTTACCCAGAATCTGGCGATATAGTAAAACCAGCGTATGTTCAACCTTAAACAACAGCCTCCCGCTAATGGGATTATAGCTTATCGAATCCCCGCTTGTGAAATCCTAAATACTAATTTCTAAGCTATAAACAATTCCAAATGACAAAATCCAGATGTCAAAAATTAAAGGTTAGATTTATTTAGTATTTTTACCTAGTAGCGTGTAACATCTAAATTTGCGGGTGCTGCACAGGCAGGGACGCCTGTGCCACCAAGAACAGCTTTTAAGAGTTACAGCGTATTAGTGTGATCTTCTCAAATTCTCCCGCCTTAAATCCCTCTCGTTCTCCCTTTTTAAAGGGAGATGCCTTTACCGTTTGCTTCTTTCGCTTTATGTATCCCCCTTTTACTAAAGGGGATTTTTCTGCTTCACCATCTTGATTAAACCCGTCCTTTGGTTCATAATACTGATACTGAGATGAAAAGTATAACCGTAGGCAAGCTGAGGGGGCTGCAGGAAATTAGCAGCCCGCAGGGTATTCTCACTATCTCCGCGATGGACCACCGGGGTTCTCTGCAACGGATGATAAACAGGAAGAACCCGGAAAAGGTGACCTATGACGATATGGTCAAGCGCAAGCAGGAGCTTTGCTCCGTCCTGGCAGAGCATTCCACGGCCGTGCTGCTGGACCCGCTCTTCGGAGCAGCCCAATGCATCGGCGCCGGCATCTTGCCCAAGAGTACCGGGCTGCTGGTCAGCATCGAATCTTCCGGCTACGGGGGTGGGGACGAGAACCGGGTGACCGAGCTATTGGAAGACTGGGGAGTGGAGAAGATTAAGCGGATGGGGGCATCGGCAGTCAAGATTCTGGTCTATTATCGTTCTGATTTGAAGCCATTGTCCGGGCAGCAGCTGAGAATAATCAAGCGGGTAGCCAATCAGTGTGTCAAATATGACATACCATTTTTGGTCGAGCCGGTGAGCTATCCTGTGGGCGCCGAAAAAGTCAATCCGGAGCAGTTCGCCAGCCTCAAGCCTGAACTGGTTATTCAAACCGCTCGCCAGATGACCGATTTACCCATCGATGTCTTGAAAGCCGAGTTTCCTGCCGATATGCGCTACAATAAGGATAAGTCCGAGCTTATTGAAATCTGCCGTAAGTTAGACGCCGTATCCCAGGTGCCCTGGGTAATTCTGAGCGCCGGTGAGAATTACGAGCTTTTCATCCAACAGGTGGAGATTGCCTGCCGGGCCGGGGCATCGGGCTTCCTGGGGGGGCGGGCCATCTGGCAGGAAGCGATGCCTATCGAGGACACCCGTGAAAGAGTTAAGTTCCTCTCGACCGTAGCCGTCGACCGTCTGAAAAAGCTGACTGAGGTAGCTGAGAAATACGCCACTCCCTGGTACAAGAAACTTGGACTGACAGGTGAGAAGATAGCCGGCGTCTCCGAAGACTGGTACCGGCGGTATTAACCATGTAATCCAGATACGCCTTGCCAGCGGCACCACGAAATATGAAAATAGCCCCGATTCTATCGGGGTTTTGTAATTCTCCGGCTTGCCCGCCTGCCAAGGCCTGTGCGGCGGGCAGGCCGGAGAATCCAAGTCCCCTTCCGTTCCTCCTGGATTCCCCGCCTGAAGCGGGGAATGGCATATAGGGGACTCGTTATTTTCGTGAGAATCAGGGCAAGCGTGGCTATAAAACCGGTGATTACCTTTCTCATACTCTCTCCTTTTCCATACTATATTCAACATATAGAACGGCAAAGAGTGAGAAAAGTTGAACCGGCTTTGGGACCTGGGTTAAATCCGGCAAACACTGCTGCCAGAGCCAGGAACGTTTAAGAATAAGAATTTGTCAGGACGCTTCTTATGGCCCCGTGTTCCAGATGAACCTGGCGGTCAGCGAGCTTGCCTACATCCTGGTCATGGGTGACCATTATGATGGTGTGACCCTCATGGTGAAGCTCTTGAATCAGTTCCACCACGATTTGCTCATTGGCCTCGTCCAGATTGCCGGTAGGCTCATCCGCCAGGATAAGCTTGGGGTAGTTAATCAGCGCCCGGGCGATACAGACCCGCTGCTGCTCACCTCCGGAAAGCTGGCTGGGCAGGTGGTGGGCACGGTCGGCCAGCCCGACTCTGGCCAGCGCTGCCATAGCTTCCGGCTTATCGGGCAGGCTGTGATAATACTGCGCTACCATGATATTCTCTACTGCTGTCAGGTGTGGAATCAGGTGGAATTGCTGGAAGATAAGCCCAATCTTATCCCGCCGCACCTCGGTCAACTGCTTCTGGGTTAGCGAGGATAGGTCGACTCCATCCAGAATCACTCGCCCTTCGGTTGGTTTGTCCATACCACCGATGATGTTGAGCAGTGTGGTCTTGCCAGAACCCGAAGGCCCCATTATCGATACCCACTCGCCTTGCTCAACAGATAGACTCATTTCCTTGAGCGCGTGGACATTTTCATAGTACTTGCGTACCTCTTTCAGTTCCAGCAGTACGTGTTTTTCTCTTTCTTTTACCATACTCTTCATTCTCCTCGAAGTACGATGGCTGGTTGGACCCGGGCCGCAATTTTAGCCGGGATAAAGGCCGCCAGCGCGGCGAGCCCGGTAGCCAGAACAATTGCTAAGGGCAATATAGGCAGTCTCACGGCGATGGGAGCGTGAAAAACGCTCTGTCCGATGCCCTGGGCTACCAGCAGCCCCAGAACCCAGCCGAGAATGCCGCCGGCAAACCCCAGGGCAGCGCCCTCGATAACGAACTCCAGCATGACATCCTGGTCCTGTCCGCCTAGCGCCTTCCGCAAGCCGATTTCACGGCGCCGCTCCAGGGTTATATTGACCATCGTGATGACGAGACAAAGCAACGTCAGGAGCAGTATTATGGCTACCGCCAATAGCACTAATGACTGAATCTTGACCAACACTCTCCCTTCGGCTTGAGAGACCTGCCTGATAAGGCTGGCTTCGATGGTGGGGAACTCGGTTTTCAGGCTCCGAACCAGGGACTCCAGTTGGGCCGGGTCAGTGGCGATGCTGAAGTAGGCTACATTGGCCGTGTCCGGTCTGTTGAGCAATCGGGCTGCTAAGTCGAGGTCGACAAAGACCAGGTTGTCTTCTTTACCGCCGGAGCTTAGAATGCCGGCGACCACCACCGCTGCGGTCTGTCCGCCTTCCGCAGTCAGTTCCAAGCGGTCGCCTGCAGTTATGCCCAATTTCTTAGCCAGCGCCTCGCCGACCAGGGCAGATTGTCCTCGCTTATCCGGTGCATCACCTGCTATTTTCCAGTAAGGACTCACCCGGCTAATCTGCGAAAAATCGGTTCCGGCGAGGACTATCTGGTGAGACGTTGTCTCGACAATTCCGTATAGATAAGGGCTATAGCCGACTAGCTGGCGCGGCGGCACTCGGGCGGCTATACCCGATATTTCGTGTAGAGCCAAATAAGGTTGATTTTCCGGCGACGCCGGAGTCAGAACCAGGTTAGCTCCGTATGTCCTCAGTTCTCGTGTCATCTTCTGCCCGATGTCGTAGTAGACATCCGCCAGGCCGGAAACTATGGCTACCCCCAGGACAATAGCGATAAATGCGATTGCCACCCGGGATTTACGCCGGATGAGGGCAAAGCTTACCAACCGTAACATAAACCAGCGTTTACCCATTGGTATAGCTCCCGACCAGGATTCGAGCTGGTTGCAGACGTGAGACCGTTCGTGCCGCCGAAAGGCTGCCAAGCATTGTCACACCGATGGCAATAGCAAAACCCGCCGGGACTGTTAACGCCTTGATTGAGATAGCCGTGCCAAAAACATTCTGGCCGACAAATTTCGCCAGGCCGAAACCGGCTATGAGACCGGCGGCGCCGCCAATCACTCCAATCAGACAAGCCTCAGCCAGGAATAGCCAGATGACGGAGGAATCGTATGCCCCCAAAGCCTTGAGCAGCCCGACCTCCCGACTGCGTTCCAGAGCGGCGGCGCCCATCAAGCTGGATATGCCCAGCACAGAGCTAACTGTGGCCGCCAGCGCCAGGAGAGCCATAAGCAATTGTACCTTGGAAAGAATGGCGCCTTCTGATTCGGCTACCTGCCGAATGGGCCTGGCCCAGGCTCCCGGAATCACCTCCTCGATTTGATATGCGACAGAATCGACAAATGGCGAGCAGTACCAGGTCTCGAACTCCTGCCGGCTGAGAGCGTCAGGGCCCAGCTCTTCCGCCTTGCGCGCCAGGTCGTTCTTGGGCATGGTCAGAGCGCTAACTTCCAACCGGGATACTTTCCCCTGGCGTCCGACGGCTTCCTGAAGCCAGGCGAGAGGGACAAAGACCTGTTTGTCCTCATCGCCGCCGGCAGTGACGACACCCCTCACTTTGAGAGCATAATTTTCCTTTCCCAAAGTTAGCTCCATAATATCGCCAGGGTCGAGGGATTATTTTTGAGCCAGCGTCCGCCCCACCAGCACCGATGGGCGGGCATCCGCATCGCCAGGCCAGTTCCCCTCAATTTGCCACCAGGTTTTCATGTCTTTAACCCCGGTGACGACCGTCTCACCGGTAGGGATAATGAGAGTCTTCTGAAACCACGTCCCGGCTATATCCACAGCATCGCCGGCAGGTGTCTCCGCCCGAACGTTGAGGTATGGAGCGAACCCGAGGATATTGTGCTTCCAGAATATCATCTTCAGCTTCGGTAAATCAGCCTCCGGCAGATAGCCCTGTTCAGAGAGAGGGTTATAATCGATTGCCACACCGTCTAGAGGGATATTTTCCACCTGAGGCGTAACGAGGATATTGGCGCCGTAGCTCTTCAACTCTCGGTTGACCTTATCGCCGACATCGAGAGCGATATTCAGCGTGGCTACTGCTAGCGAAGTGCCCAGGGCTACCGTAAGCACAGCCAGCGCCTTCTTGCGCCAACCTTTAGCCAGCGAACGGTTCACCATGGTAACAAACAATTAGTTTCTCCTCATTGGGCAAAGACCGTCCTTTTTGCCGTAAGCTCTTCGGCTGAGATATTGACGACATTACCTTCCTTTTCGTAAGGCAAGGGGATGGGATTACAACCGCCAGGAAAGCCGATGGTTGTTTTGTTGATGGCGGCGCTACACCGATTGCAGATGACGTTTTCTTTGTCCTGACGATAGCCAGCCGCCCCGCAGAACTCGCAGGCGTCCAGTCCCACTCCGTAGACCCCAGAGCCTTTATAAATGACAAGGAAACGGACCGTTGTGCCCTCAGCCGTGGCAAAGGAGAAGCGTCGAAGAGAACCATCAGCCACGGAATCCATCGGTATTCTTACCTGGCCGCTTTCAGCGCTGACCGGCGTGGCCGGAGACAGCTGTGGCGGACGGCTTCCGAAGAAAGCGGCAGCCTTGTCAGTGCCGACAACCAGCGCCATCAACAGTCCGATGGTAACAAACACTGCCGCCGTCCGCCGCTCTGTGACTTTCACTTTTCGTTTTTGGGCCGGGTTAAGACCATCGAGCGAATATCTTTGCCGTCGCCATTCCAGAATAGTCACCAGCGCCAACACCGCTATCACTATCAAGAGAATGTAAAAGAAGGCGGCGTAGTTATTCACCACGGGGACGATGAGCCGGAACAGCCAGCGAGTGAGTGGTATCATTCCCTTGTTCAGGCTGATTTGCACCACAGTAGCCGCATTGCGAATGAGCAAAATGAAGAGTGTTATCATAGTGATGGAGGTGACTAACCGGGGGCGGGCCCGGGCAGTCACCTTTTTGAGAGTTATCCCGGCCAGTGCAGCAACTGCCAGCACCATGGCCACTGCTCCCAATTTGGTGACTAGCTCGGTGCTGGTGGGCCTGTCGAGGCCAAGGAAAAATCTGGTCTGAGTAAGCGCAATATCCAGGCCCGGCACAATGACCAAAGCCGCTACACCGAGGAGAATGAGGAAGGGCGCCACCCAGCTGGCCATGCTGCCAGCTTTATCAGTGGCATCCCGACTTGTCCAACCTAACTGTATAATCAGACCAATGGCAAGAACAACAGCCAGGGCGTTGATGAGGAGTTCTACCGCCTCTCTATCCCAGCCGGAAATGATGCCGTAAGTTAACCCCAGGCCGAAAACAGCGCCGAGGATTGTCCCCCATTTCAAAGGTAAAGATAGCCCTCTCTGGCCGCTACCGCGTAGGGTAACGGCCAGCAGGGCTATCAGAAAAGCAATCTCAATCCCGCTATGCAGGGCCGAGATTAGTACCTTGAGCAACCTGTGTGACCATTCCTTTCCGGGCTTTTCGCTCTAGTTGCCCGTTAGAACTTGCGCGGCAGATAATCGAACTCCCAGCTCACCTCGATGGGCTGCAGCCAGAAGCGTCCCGGGACGCCGGTCTCTTTGTCTACATGAAGCAGGTAACCCTGTTTCTCTGGCGACTCGATGATGAAAGCGAGACTGTATTTGCCGGCGCCCATCATTTTGATATTGGCGCCATAGTGGGGACCATCGCTGGCGTTCATCGGCATAAACGTTCCCTGCTGTTCCTGGCCATTGTCCAGGTTTTTCAACCGGTACTTTACCGTCATATAAGGGACCCATTCGCCGAAGCCGAAGCCGGTCTCGTTATTCTGGAGAGCGTGGATATCGGCTTCGATATGAATATCGGCCTCGGCGATATTCAAACCAGCCTTCTCTGAAGGCTCCATCACCACAGGCTGGAAGTAAACCGCGGCGATGTTCAAACCGCCCCGTTGCACCTCATCGCCAATGGGGTACTCCGTAAATCCAGCGCCCGCGCTGCCGCCTGCCGGCTCTTCCGTGGCAGGTCGTGTAGCGGGACGTCCCTGGTCGCCGGCACATCCTGCCAGCGCCAGTCCCGTTAATACCAATGCCGATATTGCTCCAATCAAATAGCTCTTTCTCATTCTCCTCTTTTTCCCTTTCTCTCCTATTATTTTTCTTCTTGGCTTGTCTTTTAGGTGGTAGATTCTCGACTTGTTGTAGCAGACCGAGGTCTTTGGCGAAATTGGAAAACCAGACCTATCCCGGCTGCAAGCAGCAGTGCCGCTTGTAGAGCGATACTCTGCCATGTGGGGTAAAAACCCAAAAATCCTACGGATGACAGGTTGGGTACTATCGTGGTGCCGACCATCCCGCCTTCCTGCAATTCACGGATTCCTTTCCCGGCAAAGACGAACGCCATGTAATAGAGCAGAATGCCAGTGCCGATAAAGAAAGGCTTGAGCGGTATTTTGACACTCCCCCATTTGATAGCGATGAAGATGGCAACCAGCACTATTGCGCCAGCGACAAAACCGAGTCCGATGCTGCCTATCTGGCTGCCCTGGGAACCCGATAGAAGCGCCTGGTAAAACAAGACCGTCTCAGCGCCCTCGCGGTAGACCGCCAGGAAAGCGACGGACCAAAGGGCGAGCGTGCTGCCGGTGGTTAATGAAGCAGTCAGCTTGTTCTGGATATATTGCTGCCACTTTTGCGCCTGCACCTTGCCCAGGAGCCAGAAGCTCACCGAGAACAGCACCGCTACGGCAAGAAGCATCGTGATGCCCTCGAGCAGCTCCTGGCTGGCGCCACTGAGGTTGAACAGGTATCTTACGGCAACCGCCGTGGCAATACTGGCCAGGATAGCAAAGAAGGCACTCTGGTAGATGGTCTGCACTTTGGCGCTGTTGCCTGATTTCACCAGGTAAGCGATGATAGCGCCGATGATAAGAATCGCCTCAAAGCCCTCACGCACTATGATGAAAAATGAGGTCAGGAATCCCCCGGCGGTCCCACCCCCAGCCCCACCCCCACCAAGGCGACCGGCATCCTCACGGAGCATTCCCATCAGCTCGCCTACTTGCTGCTTGACCTCAGCAGGGCTGGCGCCGGAGCGGAGTAGCTGGTTGACTTCGGTGAAGCCGTACTCTACCTCGAAGGCACGTGCGGAAGATATATCCAGGCGAATGGCTGTCTCCATGCCACTGCTTTCGAAGACGTCAAAGTAGGCATCCTTAGCTACCTGCTTGGCAATTTCTACATCACCGCGCTCGTAGGCAGATACTGCCTGGTCGAGGGTAGCCTCTATCTTGGCTACCGAGCTATCCCATCGGGATGTGTTTCCGCCTTGAGGTTGAGCGGTACAGGCGGTCAACACAAGTCCCAATACGGGCAATATCGCAATTAACGTTTTCCAGTTTATTCTGAGCATAATTTCCTTCTTTGCCCGCTCTCGAGGCGAACGGACCTGGCATTGTCGTTGGCTATCCTATCCGATTAGTTTCCCCTAACCGACCACGTTATTATATACTAACTCAGTATCTTTTTTCAAAGGGTATTTCGCTGATTTGAACCCGTCCAGCGGTAACCGCCGAAGATAGCCTGCCCGCCTTCCTTCCAGAAGCAGTCCACTTCATCGAATCCAGCCTCATATAGCCAGGATATTTGCTGTCCCAAGCTGGGGGCGCCGGGTCCCCGAGGGCTCGGGATGCCGGCTTGCGTTTCTTTTTCCAGCTCGTCAAGGCTTTTCTCTATCCCCTTCTCCCGCTTGAGGCGCTCCTGCATCTCCAGGAGCCGTTCCCTCCGGTAGAGACGCCGGGTTACTTCACCCGGCGCTCCAACCATTTCCGAGTTCAGGAAGCAGCCTCCTTCTCCCACCAGCGGAAAGATTTCACTATATATCTGGCGGATGCGTTCCGGCGAGCGGACGTTGTGTATTGCGAAGGCGGAGACAACTGCATCGAAAGGCGCCGGCAGGCACGCCGATTGCAGCACTTTTCAGGCGAGATGAGATGTTCTTCTTTACCGAGGTTGGCGGAGTGGGAAAACAAAAGACCATGAAACCGACGTGGATGGTTGAAAACATGGTCAAGGTAAGGCGTGCCGATAACTACACACTCGCCGATATTACCCAAACCATGGCAGCGGCTTTGGTGCCGAGTGAGAAGGTTTTCTTTCCAATCGAAACGGACATAGTGCCGGCGTAGTCGGCTACGTCTTTGACCACAATTGTCGCCCCTGGTTTGATTCCCGCCTGTTCAAAGTACTCCATGAGCTGAGGCAGCTTGTTCGCGTCTTCCGATATCAGCTCGACAGTTGTCGTTGTACCGGCGGTGACAGTATCGAGCGGGACGCCGCGAATAGGGGGTAGAACATCACCTACGGGTATGGGATTGCCGTGGGGGCATCTGGCCGGTTTGCCAAGCACTTCATACAGCCGGTCTACCATTCTCTCGGATATTGCATGTTCGAGCAGACAGGCTTCCTCATGCGTCTCATACCAGGGGATCTTAAGAATGCTCATCAGGAGGCATTCTGCGAGTCGGTGGCGACGAACAATGCCTACGGCTAGGTGCATACCCTTTTCCGTAAGCAGGATCCCTTCCTTTTCATTTGCCGTGATAAGGCCATCCCGCCTCATGCGCTTGAGTGTGGCGGTCACGGTGGGCGGCGATACCTGCAACCGTTCTGCAAGACGCGCCCCGAGCACGCTCTTGCGCTCACTGACCATGTTCAATATAGTTTCCAGGTATTCTTCTACGATTGAAGTGGCGCCCGTTTTCTCCGGCATCTGACCGTCCTGAACAACGAATAGGATTGCCCGGTCTTAGTTCGTCAGCCTTGCGCTAATTCTAGCCTGAAAACTCTCCAGGGGTCAACTTTGCGCACCGTTGCTGAGCAGTCGAGGAGTGTCAATTTTTGTGTTCACAGAGCGTTTCCTTCAGCCAGCGCCTAGAGGAGCTTCCTTCAACGCCTTCGTATTGACCTGGTTCCTGTGCACCGAAAAGAGCTGACCCCCTTGATGAAATAGGCCGAGAGCGCGGAGCGGAATAGCTCTTCGTTAGCCATAAAGACCGTCTTCCTGTGAATACAGGCGTCAAGCAGGGGGCGGGCCTAGCAGGTTAAGGTGGTTGGAAACAACCAGCAACGCCCCGCCTGTGGGGATATTCCCCCTGCCTTTGACTTGCCAACGGGTGATGACTGGCAGCCCGCCTCTAAAACCAGCCCTCGGTCTCTCCGTCAGAAATAAACTCTACTAGTTCGGATTATAGCTTATCTCAGTGAGCAGGACAAACCGGCATATTCGGGAGAACTGGGGGCAAAGCCTTGAGATTTTGAGCTTCGAGCAGTCATTCAGGTTCTTGCTCACCTTACCTGGCTCACCGAGGCGAAAAATCGTGCCCTTGCCAGGAATCAACTTGAACGATAACGCCAAGGCAATCTCGTTTCAAACCTCTTTGCCGGTCCGGTCGACAAAATAGGTCGTACTGTGGCCGGGTATCATCTTGATTGCCACGCGTGTATCTACGGGGTACAGGTAGTTATGGTGCTGTTCCGATTGCACTGTGGCTCCTGAAGGTAGTCTTACCCGGTAGAGGTAGTTAGTGCCCTGAAATACTCGTTCCACGACAATCCCGGTACCGTCGGCAGCCGGTTGTATATCTATAAAGTCAGGGCGTATTATTACCGTAACTTTTGTCCCTTTGGGTAATTCCTCAGTGATGGGCAAATGTCCAATCTCTGTCGCAATAATCTTGTTATTGACTTCTCCGGTCAGGAAATCGGCAGTCCCGACAAACTGGGCGACGAATGGAGTAGACGGTCGGTGGAAAACGTTCTCGGGCAGGTCGATTTGCTCTAGACGTCCCTTGTTTATCACGCCAACCCGGTCACCCATAAAGAAGGCCTCTTCCTGGTCGTGAGTGACGAAGATTACGGTGGCCTTTGAGGCGGTCAGTATTCCCTTGACGTCGACTCTTATCCGGGTCCGCAGGTCGGCATCCAGATTAGAGAAAGGCTCGTCCAGCAACAACACTTTGGGTTCGGGCGCAAGCGCCCGGGCGATGGCCACACGCTGCTGTTCCCCTCCCGAAAGCTGGTGAGGCATCCGGTATTGAAAATTCTTCATTCCTACCAGCGATAGCATCTCTTCAACGCGAGCCTTTCGGTTGGCGCTACGGGGCAGTCCGTATGCAATATTATCGGCGACATTGAGGTGGGGAAAGAGAGCATAGTCCTGGAAAACGATGCCGACACGGCGCTTCTCCGGCGGCACGAAAACGCCGGGGCCGCTGACTATTTCTTCTCCCACCGCAATACTTCCCCTGTCCGGTATCTCGAATCCTGCTATTAGTCTGAGCAACGTAGTCTTACCGCAGCCGGAGGGTCCGAGCAGGGCCAGGGAATTACCCTCCTCTAGTTCCAGGTTAATCCCCTGAACGGCCGGGGTATGCCCGAACATTTTGGTCAGGTCGGTACAGCGTACCGCTATCTTACTCATATCGCATTTCCACGCTCTCTGAAGACGATGAAAGCCATCGGTATCGATGAAATCAAAACCAGAAGCAGGGCAGGCACAGCTGCCTGAGCGAAGAAGGCTTCAGAAGTAGCCGACCACACCAGCGTAGCCAGGGTTTTGAAACCGGTAGGACTCAAGAGAAGCGTTGCTGGCAGCTCCTTCATTGTTGTCAGGAAAACCAGGGCGGCTCCGGCCAGGATGCCCGGGCGCGCCAGGGGAAGGGTTATCGTGAGTATAGCCTGCCATGATGTTCGCCCCAGGCTACGGGCGGCTTCTTCGGTACGCGGGTTGACTTGAAGTAGCGATGATTGTGTCGAACCGACCGCCTGAGGTAGAAACAGAATCAAATAGGCGAAGAGTAACACTCCCAGTGTTTGATAAATCGGCGTGGCATAGTTAGCTGCGAAGAAAACCAGAGCCAGGGCAATCACGATACCGGGCAAGGCAAAACCGATATAGGTTGCCCGCTCCATTAGTCTGCTTGCCGTGCCGGAATGGCGCACCGCCAGAATAGCTATTGGTAGTGCAGCTATGGCAATAATAATAGCTGCCAAGGCAGAAACGTATGCCGAATTGAAGACTGGTGCCCAGGCAAGACCGAGCGATTCGCCTGAGGCAATACCGCGCGTTGCCCAGAAGACAAGGAGAGACATAGGCAAGACCAAAGTCAGAAGAACAACGAAGCTACAAAAGATTAAGGCCGGCCAGCGCCATTTCCCCAGATGGACGAGGATAGGTGAGTGCTTTACGCCTGCGGCGCTACGGTGATACCGGGCGCGACCCCGGGTCCGAGCCTCGGCTATCAGGATAACGATTGCCAGAGCGACCAACACCAGTGACAACCCGGCCGCCACCATCCGGTCGAAGGATGTCTGATATTGAAGATAGATTGCCCAGGTGAAAGTCTCGTAGCGTAGCAGAGAAACTGCGCCGAAGTCTCTCAGGGTATAGAGACCGACCAGCAATGACCCGGCGGCTATAGCCGGACGAAGCTGCGGCAGCGTTACGCGACGAAAAGTAGCCCATGGACCGTGTCCAAGGCTCCGCGATGCCTCTTCCATACAGGGGTCGATACCACGCAGCGACGTCTGAAGGGCAACGAGTAAGTAGGGGTAGCTGACCATAGTGATGGCGAGTAAAGCTCCCGGGAAGCCGTAAATCTCGGGCAACCTTTCCAATCCGAAAGGCCCAGACAGCAGTTGCTGGAGCATGCCCCGGGGCCCCAGTGCGGAGACAATGGTAAAGCCTGCCACGTAGCTCGGAATTACCAGCGGGAGAGGAGTCAAGATTGCCCACATCTGCCGTAAAGGCAGGTCGGTACGGGTAGTGAGCCAGGCCAGGGGCAATGTCAAGACCAATGAAACCGCTGTCACGGCTACTACCAGTCCTACGGTGCGGCCCAGAATTTGCAGGGTGCGGACTCGAAATAAAAGCTCCCATATCTCTCCGCCGGCTCCCAGTGACCGCAGCACCAGATAAAATACTGGTAACAGCACAGCTATGACAACGAGGACAGCAGGTATCCAGACGACGGCAGGCGGCCAAGCGGTGTGTGCCGCTTGGCCGCTTTTGCCGTGTCTGATTACTGGACGCAAGATTTTGGCTGCAACGGTAACCATACTATGGGACTATTCCGCTCTCCCTCAAAAGACTAAGCGTGCCTTTCAGGTCGGCCATGTCAGCCATGCTGATTTCAGGGCTTTTAATCTCCGGTAGTGGTTTTAGCAGGGGATGGGTTATGATTCCCGGCACCACCGGGTACTCAAACGTCTGTGATGCGAAATACTGTTGCCCGGTCGGAGAGAGCAAGAACTCCAGGAACTTCTGTGCCGTCTCCTTATTTTGAGAAGTCTCCAGTATGCCGGCTCCGGCTACCAGGATAACCGCACCCGGGCCGCCGCCTCTCACATAATAGTTCCTCACCGGGAAGGAATTACCCTTATCCCGAAGGAAGCTGTAAAGATAGTAGTGATTCGGCATGGCCACGTCGATTTCACCCTTGCTCACGGCATCGACCTGGGCGGTATTATTGGAGTAAACCTTCGCGCTATTGGCTTGTATGCCCGCCAGCCATTGGCGGGTCTTGTCTTCACCCCATAGCTTTCTCATAGCTGTAACCATAGCCTGGAAAGAGGCATTGGTGGGCGCCCAGCCAATCCGCCCCTTCCACTTCGGGTCGGTGAGGTCCCAGATGTCATCGGGCAAGTCGGACTCTTGCAGTTTGGCCGTGTTGTAGGCAAGCACCCGCGCCCGGCCGGAAATGCCGACCCATCTGCTATCGGCAGGGCGGAACTGCGGCAGCACTTTGGATGTGATACTTTCAGGCAGCGGCGCCAGCATGTTTACAACGGCGCCAATCCCACCGGGGTCTTGAGCAAAGAATACGTCTGCCGGGCTATTCTTTCCTTCCTCGAGGATGGTTGCCGCCATTTCTGAGGTACCGGCATAACGGACATTGACCTTCACACCGGTGGCCTTGCTGAACTGGTCAATTATAGGCTTGACCAACGCTTCAGAACGGCCGGAGTAGACGGTAAGTGTCTGTGTTGTAGCAGAGGGTGCTGCTGGCGCTGGCGATGGTGCTGGAGTTGGCGCAGCCGGTGCGCAGGCGCCTCCAACTATCGCTAATGTCACTAATAAGCCCACCAGGGCCAAAAACCGCTTGGGCATTTATTTATTTCTCCTCTCAAATATTAGATAGTTCCGCATTTTGACTACTTAACCTTTAGACAATAAGTTCCCTTCTTCCTGTACCCCATTTACATACTGGTTACTCCTTTCTACATCATCGGCTAAAAACAAGAAGATACAAATGCTTCTTATTAGCAATAAGCACGTCAAAAAATTATTTCTTGTTTTTCCGGCACTGCTCACAATAGCCGGCCATATGGAGTTCGGTCTGAGTGATATCGAATTCTTTGGCCTCGTGGACATTTCTTTTCACCAGACGGGTCAGCGGGTATTGAAACTCGATAACCTTGCCGCAGCCGAAGCAGGTCAGGTGGTGATGTTCGGACGGGTGTTTTATCTCATAGTGGTGGTGAGCCTCATCGAAGTGAAGCTCCTCGATTAACCCAAGACCCTTTAGCTTCTGCAGGGTGCGGTAAACAGTAGAAAGGCTGATGCGGGGCTGTTTTCTCTTGGCCTGGCGGTAGACTTCATCGGCATCCAGATGCCCCCGTCCTTGCCGGATAATATCCATAATCAAAGCCCGCTGGGTAGTATTCCTGAGCCCGGCGTTGTTCAACAGGTTTCCGTTTTTGGCTTGAGCGTTCGTACTTGCGGGCATTACGCTTTCCCTCTGGCAACGGCAATTCTGCTATTGCTAATCATTTGCAACTACATAATAGATGAAGCGGAATTGCTTGTCAAGGGCTTTTGGCAAATATTTTTTGACCATTGAATAGTTCTTTTCCCTTTTCATAAAATGAGAATGAGAGTACCCAGGAGTGCGAAATCCCCCTTACTCCCCCTTTTTCAAAGGGGGAAGACCAAGGCAAACAGGATACTGAAAGGCGTCTCCCTTTATTAAAGTCCCGATTCATCCTGATTTTATCGGGATTCATACGGGATTCCGTATGAGTGTAACGAATCGGAAGGAGATTGAGAGGGATTTACAACAGGCGGGACTTTGTCATTTGGGCTTGATTTGACACTTGAGCTTTGACATTTATTAGCTAATGCCTGTTTATGATAGAGGTGTACCACGAACCACCTGAGTAGACGCCGCCAATGGCACATACCCGGATGTCCTCATCTTTGTAGGTTGCCGCTGACAAGTCGTGGAGATATTGCGCCACCTCATCTGGGGAGCTGCCCTTGAATTCCAGCCAGGACAGGCGGGCGGTGGGGCTGGTGGGTTGCGGGTTATCCAGGTCGCCCTGGTAGGTAGAGATACCGGTCAGGTGACTGGCGTCCGGCGCCACCCGGTAAGCGGCGGCCGGAGCATCGTGAGTCTTAATACCGACAATGAAGACCGGATTTCCCTTTTCGATAACTATGGCGCCGGCGATTCTCGGCGTGTGCAGGCTGTCCGGTTCGGCTTTTGCCCCCTCCAGCAGCTTCGCCATGAAGTCTTGCGTCGCTGGTGTGCCTACATCAAAGAGGAGCTTATATGTTTCGTAGATTGCCTCGGTCTGGAGTCCGTTAGTCAACACAGCGAGGCCGCTGCTATTGTCATACTTCAAAGCGGTGTAGTGAAAACGGAGTGGGTCTAGGGCGGTCTTCCCCAGCGGGCCCATTCTGACCGTGTTTTCAGCGGCCGTAGCTTTCCGCTGGCGGCTCTCCGGACTGCGTCCTGTGACGAGATAAGCCAGACACGGCTCCTGCTTGCCCGTCAAACCGATAAATAGCTGCCTGCCGGGATAAGGTCCGCTGGGATTAGGCATCGTATGACTCCTTCAGCATTGATAACCAATAATTAAGACTCTAAACACTAAGCTCTAAATCCTAAACAAATCCAAATACCAAAATCCAAAGTTCAAATAAAATCCAAATGCCTGAATATCAAAACTATTTCTTAATGTCATTTATCCTTTGAGCTTTGATATTTGGGGTTCTCGTCTAAAGGTGCCTGAATACTCTCCAGGCTTTTTCCTGCCCGTCAGCGCCTACCAGGTAGGGACGAATCATAATCATATTGAAATCGTTCACCGCCCGGACGATTTCCTCATCCGGCTTCAGGCTGCCCGTAGTCAGCAGCTTGCGCGTGGGATGGACTACCGTGGTCACGCCCAGCTTTTGCAGCAGGTCGATGTTCTGCCTGTCAAAAATAAACGAATCGGTAGCCGCCGCCGAACCCTGTAAGGAGACCTTGAACTCCTCGGCGCGCTCACCAGCGAACTTGGCCGAGTCCTCGCGGTTGGTCTGCCCGCCGCACTGGGCCAGCAGTACGGCGTCCTTCACGAAGGCGAAGGAGTTGGATTGTATCGCCTTGGCGCCAATCCAGGCGATGTGGGCGTCTTTCATCTCGGCATCGGTCGGTTTACGTTTACTCAGCACCTCCATCTCGTACTTGGTATTGAAGAATGAGATGCGGTCTACCTCGGTGATAACCGGCTTGTTACCGATAGTCCATTTCATATTCAGCCCGAAGACACCGGCGTTAATTTTCTCCCAGGTGTCCAGAGGGGAGACATCGATGATGCGCAGGTTTTTCATCACTTTGGCGAGCCTTTCGGCGCAGCCAATTTCAAAGCCGGGCGCGCAGAGGACATCGAGGACGAAGTTTTCAGACTTATTTTTCTCGATAAGGAAGTCAGTCGTTTCATGGGTTAGCCCGGACGAGGTCGCCATCACGCCGCCGAAGGGAGACTTGGTATCGGTGGCCAGAGCGGCGGTGAGGGCGTCGATTTGCTTGGCTCGGGCGGCGTAGACGGCCGGGTTGGTGTGCTTGTTGATGACGACGGTTTCAGTGCGCTTATCGCCCAGAAATACCATTGTCTTAGCGATTTCCACAGCCACCGAGTAACCGGTCAGGTCGATGTGGTTGGTAAAGCCCATCCCCCGACCCTCGATGACCTCCGTGTAGGACTTGCCCGGCTCTCCGACGAAGCCGGCCTGGTGGGGATTGTCCCCGCTCCTGAGCGGGCTGAGCTTATAGGTGACCTCTTCTTGCGAACCATCCTCGAACTTGAGCGTTACCTTCATTTCTTTTGGTGTGGACATTTTTCAAACCTCACGCGATGTATTTTGGATTTTATTTGCTATTTCGCCGGCGGAATCGATTTGAACCTGTCAGGCGAGCTTAAAGAGGGATATGGGCCATCAACCATCACTGCTTTCTCCGTTTTCAAGTCTACCGCAACCTGCACTTGTATAATAGTGCCTTCTCCGACAGCGATGGTCATCCCTGGATAGAACCTCACCAGCTTTGAAACATAGAAAGGAACGCCCTTCTCCACCGCTTCATAATCTAAAGCCCACCAAGTTCCGGGTTGGGAATCAGACCAAATTATAGCATACCATTCTATCCCTGATGCCCTGAAATCATTGCGTCCCTGCAGCCATTCCGATATCCTCGGTGATTCTAGCGCAATCTGGAGTACTTTCTGCTTTTCGGCGGCTGTAAGCTGCCTGAAGTTGGGGTCTTCCGGGAACCACCTAGGGCCTTCTTCTGGCGAGCGAGTAATTTGGTTAGCGCAACTGCCTGTAAAGAGAACTATTGCTGTCGATAAGCTCGCAATCAGCCATAGCTTCTTCATCCTTTGTCAACATCTCCAACATACAGCCATTTGTAATCCTCAGGCTTCTCAACAAAACGGGTTGTTGATGATATAGTTCATTTTCTCAACATACTCTTTGTCATCCCTAACAACCCGGTCGTAGCTCTCGTCCAGCCAAACGCTACCTTCCTTGTGGTGCAAGACTTTCTGGATGCGATTGGCAGAGTAGCTCTTTATGCTATGCATTATTCCTGCAAGACTGTTCAAAACAGCCCTGTCTTCTGCTGGCGTGCGCCGCGCTCCGACCAATGGTAGCACAGGCGTCCCTGCCTGTGCTACCAGTTCTCCTTGTTATTTTTCACCCTCACCTTAATCCTCTTCCATCAAGGGAGAGGAGATTAGGGCACAGGCGGGACTTCCCTTCTGAACCACATCATCTGATTGTTTTCTCCAAACATCTCCTCGGGATAAGTGCAAGAATTTAATTCTTCAAATCCGAAACTAGCGAATATGTCTTTCATCTCATCCTCTGTATAGTAGGCAAAGTATCGCGGAGACCCCGAGTAAGACTTCGGGTTGGCTTGCATGCCTTCTCCTTGCCCCAGTTTGAAGTTTATCGCTGCTACGCCTCCGGGTTTGAGAACTCTCCTGAATTCTTTAATTACTTTTTTTACATCTGCTTTCGTGACGTGGTAGATTGAGCCGCTCGACCATAGGCCGTCAAAGAAATGGTCGTTGAAGGTTAGCTCTCTCATATCCATCTGTCTGAAATTGCCTTTAGGATGAAGCGCCCTTGCCTCTATCAGCATACTTTTCGAAAGGTCGATGCCGGTGGCTTTGCCTCCATTTCTGTCAATCATAATGCTGTGGCGGCCATCCGCGCAGCCGACATCGAGGATGAGAGGCCTGGGAGTGGGGATGTAAGACATCAGTTTTTTGATATAGGTTTCTTCCCAGTCCAGAAACTTAGCCTGTCTGGTCTTAGTGCAGTAATCGTGGGCAATCTTATCGTAGGTTTGTATAGTCTGTTGGACTGTATCCATGTTAATGCTATCTTTCACGCTTAGGGTCAATTACTCTTTTAGCCATTCCATTTTCACCCTCACCTTAATCCTCTCCCATCAAGGGAGAGGAGATGGTACTTACAGCACTTTATCTGAGCGGTAGCCTTTGCCATCGATGATGACTCTGGCGGTGCTTTTCCGGGGGATGATTTCGCCGATGACTCTGGCTTCAGGCAGGGCTTTGGTCAGCCGGCCGACTTTATCTGGTGAGCAGACCAGTACCATACCGATGCCCATATTGAAGACTCGGTACATCTCTCGGGTCTCGATGTTACCTTTTTCTTGAATCAATTGAAAGAGAGGCGGAGTAGTCCACTTCCGGCTGTCAAGGCGGGCGGACAGTTCTTTAGGCAGGATTCGGGACAGATTGCCGATTATACCTCCACCAGTGATGTGGGCAATGCCCTTGAGCAGCGGCCGCGTTTTCTTTATCTCATAGTAGTAGCTGCGGTGAGGCTCGAGCAGGGCCTCTCCCAGGGACTTGCCAAGCTCGGCGTAGTGAACATTCAAAACCCTCTTCGTTTCGCCGAATATCTTGCGGACCAGCGAGTAGCCATTGGTGTGCAGGCCAGAAGATGGCAAACCGAGGACGGCGTCTCCCACAGCAATCTGGCTGGTATCTATTATCTTTCTTTTCTCCACTACTCCGATGATGAAACCTACCAGGTCGTAATCTCCGCCGCTATAGATGCCGGGCATCTCGGCGGTTTCGCCGCCAATGAGTACACAGTCTGCCTCGCGGCAGGCCTGCGCCAGACCGCTGGCGATAGCTTCTATCTTCTGCGGCACGACCTTCCCGGTGCCGATGTAATCGAGAAAGAAAAGCGGCTTTGAGCCGCAGGTCAGGATATCGTTGACGCAGTGATTGACGATGTCCATGCCGATAGTATTGTGCTTGCCCACGGCATTAGCAATCCTGGTTTTAGTGCCGACCCCATCGACGCTGGAGACCAGCACCGGCTCTTTGTACCCTTTGAACTCATACATGCCGCCGAAAGGCCCGATGCCGCTCAGGACCTCGGGTCGGAGGGTTGAGCGTGCCTGCTGCCCAATTCTCGATATCACCTTGGCCTTCAAAGCAATATCGACGCCGGCTTTAGCGTAGGTTTGTCTGGTCAATTTAGTCTCCGCTAATTTTGTCTTTATCTTTCCAGTCTATCATTTCGCCACCGCACTGAATCCAGTTCCGGCAAGGAAACAAACCCCTCGGCTCTTCCCCTCTGGCTCTGATGAAGGCATGCCAGGAGACTGTGCCTTCCAGAGCCAGTTCGATATCTTCCTTGATATCGATTACTACACCGCACCTATCACAAACCAGCTTCTTTATCGCCAACTCTCTAACCTCCGAAGGGCCGTTCCTCTTCCTAACCGTATTTAGCTATGAAGCGCTTCATTCTGGATAGGGACTCCTCAATCTCAGCCAACGAGGTGGCATAGCAGCAGCGGACATATCCCTCGCCGCACTGACCGAAAGCGGAACCGGGCACGACAGCCACCTTTTCCTCGGTGAGCAATCTCTCCGCAAACTCCTCTGAAGTCATGCCCGTGCTTTTTATAGAGGGGAAGGCATAGAAGGCGCCCTTTGGTTCAAAGCAGGATAACCCGATTTCGCACAGTCCTTTGACGATGACCAGCCGCCGCCGGTTATAATCCTCGACCATTTCAGCCACGTCATCTTCCCCCGATTTGAGCGCTTCGATAGCGGCGTACTGAGCCATGGTCGGGACGCACATCATAGTGTACTGGTGAATCTTGGTCATAGCGGCGATAATCTCCCGGGGCGCCGCTGCATACCCGATGCGCCATCCGGTCATGGCGTAAGCCTTGGAGAAACCGCCGAGGAGAACCGTGTTCTCCTTCATACCGGGCAGGGAGGCAACCGAGGTATGCTCAACGCCATAGACCAGCTTAGCGTAAATTTCATCGGAGATAACCATTAGCCCGTGCCGCCTGGCCACCTCGGCTATCTGCGATAAGTGCTCCCGGCTCATCACGGCTCCCGTGGGGTTGGCGGGATAGCCGATAAGAATGGCTCTTGTTTTGGGAGTAATCCGCGCTTCGACATCCTCGGCATTAAGCTCGAAGTTGTTTTCCTGGTGAGTCGGTACCATGACAGGAACGCCTTCGGCAAGGATAACACATGAGCCGTAGGCGACATAACAGGGGTCGGGTATGATGACCTCGTCTCCCGGGTTAATCAAAGCCCGCATAGCTAAATCGAGCGCCTCGCTGACCCCAACGGTGATGAGCAGCTCGCTAGCCGGGTCGTATTCGAGGCTGAAATTATTTCTCAGGTGGCTGGAGAGTTCCTGGCGCAGCTCTGGCATACCCGAGTTCGAAGTGTACATGGTCATGCCCTTTTCGAGGGAATAAATGGCAGCCTCGCTGATATGCCAGGGCGTGGCAAAATCAGGCTCGCCGACCCCCAGTGAGATGACGCCTTCGATAGAGGCGAGCAGGTCGAAGAACTTCCTGATTCCCGAAGGCGATAGCTGGTTAGCTCGCTGAGAGATATGATATTTTCCGGGATTGGCTGGCATACTTTCTCCTGCTAGATTTACGCTACAGTACCACCTGCTGCCGTTTGGTCTCTTCTTTTTCCTCGATTATTTCCCCGTCTTCTTTGTACCGCTTGAGCATAAAGTGAGTCACCGTGCCCTGGACTCCCTCCAGTGGGGCCAGTTTCTGGGAAACAAAATCTGCCACCTCGTGCATCGTCTTTCCCGTGACCAGAACCAGCAAGTCGTAGGCTCCGGAAAGCAAGTAGACGGTGCGCGCCTGTGGAAACCGATAAATGCGCTCGGCGATTGAATCAAAGCCAGCATCTCTCTGGGGCGTAACCTTAACTTCGATGAGCGCTGAGACCTGCTCATTCCCTACCTTGTCCCAGTTAATCATCGTTTTGTATTTCAGGATGACACGCTCTTTCTCTGCCTGCTTGATAAGATTGGTGACTTCCTTGGGAGAGATACCGGTCATAGTGGCTATCTGTTCGGGGCTGGTCCGAGCGTCATTTTCCAGTATCTTTAGAATTTCTTTGTTCATTGCTGACCTCATACAAGTTGAAATGTCTTATTATAGCAGAGTCCGAGTAATTTGGTATCCCCCTATCGGGCTAAGAATTGCAGACGTGGACAGGCAAAAGGTTCTGCTATAATGAGAGACGTGATACGCAGGTTGCTTCAGGGAGCTATCAGCACGGCGCTGGAAGAACTGGTCATAGCGGCAATTGCGCTGTGGGGACTGCCTCTGCTAGGAGTACGGATTCCACTTTGGGGTACTATAGCCATCATGGTTGCCTGGGCGGCCTATTCCACCTTTACGCATTTTCTGGGGGCGCGTGCCCTGGCACGAGAACATCTGGTGGGTTTACCGAATATGGTTGGCTGCCGGGGCAGTGTGGTCAGCACATTGAATCCTGAGGGGCTAATCAGAATTAAAGGTGAGCTCTGGGTAGCCAGGTCAGCCGGCGGCAAGGTGGCGCAGGGCAATCCGGTCATTGTGATAGGTCAGGAAAGGCTTAAGCTTATCGTGCGGGAAAGCGGCGATGAGGATACATCCTGAGAACAAGTTCATCCCGATTGCATCGGGACAAAATCCAAATGCCAAATTAATGTCAAATGATTGAATACCAAATGTTTTGATATTTGAGCTTTGTCATTTGTTATTTATTTGAACTTTGAGCTTTATCCTTTAGGTTTCTAAGTCTGCTTACGTTTGTAGACGAACAAGGTTACGACCAGGGCCGCCCCGATAAACAGAATAACCAGACTGAATATCTCCAGAGGCTTGATAGCGTCATCAATGAGCTGGAGTAGCCAGGGCTCGAGCCGGGGAGGTATCTCGGACAAATCTAGTTTTGTTGAGATAATGTTTTTAATCACCAGGGTACCGGCGTACAGAACAGCTCCGCTGATTAACGTGGGGATGCTCAAGTAGAGGGAGATCTTTTTCACATTGCGGACGAGGAGAATGATACCCAGCGCTGTTAGGGCGATAAAGGCAAGCAGCATGGCGTAGACCTGTTGGAACCTGGCCACATATTGTCTCGCCTGCCTCAGATTATCCTCGGCGTCAGCAATGCCCTGCGCAATATCTGCCCGCAGTTGGGCGTCGATGATGGTTTCGTCTATCGGGTAGGTCGTCGGTATTCCTCGAATAAACTCCTGGTAGAGTTGGTCGAAGGCGGCCGCCCGCAGTTCTCGAGGTATTGCCGATATTGGCATTCCACCTATCTCGAACCCGGGCGGAGGCGAATTGATGAACGCCTGCCGGAGTGTGCCTCTCAGATTTTCCAAGGCCGGTGCCAGCGAAATCGACGTCTTTAGTGTCGGGCTTATCCCGAGCAGATAGTCGAAGACCGGCCCTGAGATGGCAATCACCTGCTGCTTGAGTACAGGTTCGGCGCTGGCCACAGCCTCCGAAATATATCTGTCCAGATTCGGTATCTCGATGGGTATTTCCTGAGCTATTTGCTGGCTGATTGCCCCGGCGATGAAAGGAGACACATCGACGCTGTTGACCAGCGAGGTAACAAAGTCAGCGCTCAGGAAGGTTGTCCTGAGCGTTGACCTCAGGTCAGGCTCCGGCTTTTTGCCGAGCAGATAGTCATAGACAGAGTTGATAGCAGAGGTCGACTGCTTCTTTAACTCGGGTTCAAGTTTGGAAACAGCCTGGTTTATCGTCTCGTTTAGATTAGGCAGCTCCGGCTGGTTTTCTATCGGGACATTTTCTTTGACAAGCGCAGATATCTCCAGCCGGTTAAGTTCCCCGGTAACGAAGTCCGGGTTCAAGACGGTGCTTTTGACTGTGAAGGCAAGTCCGAAGACTGTCAGAGAGAGAAAAAGCAAAAGGCAGAAAAGGATAATTGCCAGATTCTTTAAAAAGGTCACTTAGCTGTTCTCCGTTCGCCTATTTCCTCTTCTTTGAGGCTTCCTGCAGTTCCTGCCACCGCTCTTCGCCCAGGCATTCGCGGGCTGAGGCGCACCAGGTGATGCAAGAAGGCGTTTGCTCACGGTAGACCATCTCGCCGCATTTGCGGCACTTTACTCTTAGCTCATCCGAAAAGATTTCCACCTCATTGCCGCAGTTCGGGCACTTGTGCACCGAGACAGTTAGCTTTCTGGAATCCTGACCGGGACACTTCATCACCATAATAAGCCTCCTCTACCGGCAAATCACAAGTTCAGTTTACCAGCGCTGACTAATATCATAGCACAAAATGGGGGTCAGTTTGCAAAGACCTCTTGACACACAGGCGTGAATGATTTATGCTTGCTACCAAAGCTAATCAAAGCTAAAAAAGGAGGAGACTAATGCAAGGTTATTGTGTTAAGTGTCGCACCAAGAGAGAAATCAAGAATGCCAAGGCCATCACCATGAAGAATAAGAAGCCGGCCACCCAGGGTGTCTGCCCCGTCTGCGGCACCAAGATGTTCCGCATCGGCAAGGCCTAAGTCTACCTCTACCTCTACAATCTGGTCTGAATTGAATAGCAAGATGAAAATGCCGGGTATCACGGGCAGATGCTCGGCATTTTGCTTATTGGCGATTTGCCGGCGGGATTCTCCCAACATAGCCCGTATTCAGTTTTTGGAGTACTTCTGCTATACTCAAAAACGTAAATCTTGAACACGGAGGCTCTACGTGGCTGACAAACCAACCTCTTCCAGCGGGGAACATTCCTGCATTTTATGTGGAGCTAAGAGCGATAGCAGAATTCTAATCTCGGCTGAACAAAAGGGGGAGCCTGTCTGGGTCTGCGTTCGCTGCCTTCCTCAACTGGTGCACCCCGAAGGTTAGCATATCGGGTAAGACGGCTTGGGAGGAGGGTGGAATAAGTCACCGGGCTACTGCCATTCGCTTTTGTCAGAGTCGTTGTATGTTGTACGTAGGGGCGCAGCATGCTGCGCCCCTACTACACCAAAACCTGATGTCCGCCGACATTACCCGCAGGGAGCGGAATGGTAGGCTTCGCCCCACCCACCCTACTCGTTACTACGTGTTACTGAATATAATATGGCGCTGCCAGGCAGGATAGCTCTGGGGAAAATCAGACCTGAAATGAGCTCCCCGGCTCTCTTCCCTGAGCAGAGCCGCTTCAGTCACCAATCTCCCCGTCAAAATCAGGTTACTTAGCTCATACGATGGGCGGTCGGTAGGCTGGGGCAGGGATTTTTGCCAGGCCGCTAGGGTATTCGCTGCTTCATTTAATCCTTCTCGGTGGCGAATAATGCCGACCTTATCCCAGTGTAGCTGCTGGAGGGCTGACAAGCTCGGCGCCGAACTTGCCCGGGAAACTCGTTTCCGGCTGAGCGATTGACGGACGGCGGTCTTGTTGCCTTCATCTGATGGCGCCGTCTTGTCGCCATCACCCGTCCTTTTGATAATTCGCTTGCCGAAGACAACCGCTTCAAGAAGCGAGTTAGAAGCCAGCCGGTTGGCTCCGTGAATACCGGTGCAAGCAGTTTCGCCACAGGCAAATAGCCCGGTTATGTTTGTCTCTCCCCAAATATTTGTCTTCACGCCGCCAATCATATAATGG
>JACPPR010000027.1 GCA_016190895.1 Chloroflexota bacterium
CGAATAGATTGAATCTTTGCCCCGATGTCCCGGGCGCCGACGATTTCAGTAACCAGACAGACGCAGGACGCGCCGTGCTTGACGACTTCAGAAACGTTATGCTCTTTGATACCGCCGATAGCTACGAAGGGTATTTTGTGGCGACTTACCACGTAGTCAAGATAGCCCAACCCAACCGGAGCCATAGGCTCCTTCTTGAGGTTAGTCCCATAAAGCGGACCGACTCCGATATAGTCCGCTATCCCCTCTTCAACTGCCCGGTCGGCTTGCTCAGGTGAATGGGTAGAAAGACCAATCAGCATTTTGTCTCCGACCAGTTCCCTTACTTTTTCCACAGGCAGGTCATCCTGCCCCACATGAACGCCATCAGACTCGACTGCCAAAGCTAGATGGACGTCGTCATTAACAATGAAACAGGCGCCGTTCTGTGCGGTCATATCTCTGATAGCAACACACTCACGGTATTTCTGCAGCATTGAAAAATCCTTCTCGCGGTACTGGATAATTTTGATACCTGCTTCCAGCATCTGCCTCACAACGTCCAGATTGGAGCGGCCCAGGGAAAACTGGCTGGCAGTAATGCAGTAAATATCCGTTTCAGGAAATCGAGACTGTTTCATTATCCTTCTTAACTCCTAAATTCAAATCATGCCAGTCTTTCAGCACCGGCTTATAGCCCAGGTTAGCGATGGTTTTGCGCATCTCATCTACTGAGCGTTTGTCAGAGATTTCAAATTGTCCGATGCCATCTTTGGCATCCGTGTGTCCTCCGATTGCTGTGGAAGACCCGGCAGACATTTTGGTGACACCCAGTCGAATCAAATTATCTCGCAGTTCGGCGTTTTCCCGGGTGGAAATTGTGATGCTGGCTCTGGGCATGAACAGCCGTAACGCCAGTATGCTCTGAACTAAATCCCGGTCGGAGACAGGAAATTCAGGCCGGTAATCTCCGAACTGGGGTCTCATCCTGGGGAGGGAGATGCTGATTTCTATCTCCGGAAACTTGTTCTGCAAGTAAGCCAGGTGCATTCCGGCCAGAAATACCTCGCTGCGCCATTCGCCGAGACCCAGCAGTGCGCCGATGTTAATAGCCCGTATTTGGGCTTGCCCTGCCCGCTCAGGAGCTTCCAGACGAAACCGGTAATCCCGTTTTGGTCCCTTGGGATGAAGCTTGCCGTAAATATTATCGTCGTAGACTTCCTGGTAGATAGTCAGGCCGTCTACGCCCGCAGCAATCAGTTCCGCATATTCTTCGCTAGAAAGGGGATATATTTCGATGGAAATAGAGGAAAAGTATTTTCTCAGGACACTTACACACTCCTTGATATAGGAGACCGAAGAGCGCTGTCTCGATTCGCCGGTCAGTATTAACAGATGCTGCAGACCGGTTTGGGCGATAGCCTTTGCCTCCAACTCCACTTCCGCCAGAGTCAGCTTACGCCGCTGAATGTCGTTGGTGGCGTTAAACCCGCAATAGACACAATGATTAACGCAGTAATTCGAGAGGTAAAGAGGAGTATATAACAATATGGTGCGGCCGAAATGCCGGAGACTTAACCTGTGAGCGACCTGCGCCATCTCCTCGAGCGCGAGAGACGCTTTCGGAGACAGCAGCGCCAGGAAATCTTGGGGTTGCAGCTCTGTTTTTGCCAGAATGCGGGCAATCTGCGAGGGCGTCACTCGTTCGAATGCGGCAGCGTAATCGGTGTTCTTCAGCCTGAGAATCTCGTCGTAAAATGTCATAGTTTTGATACCCCTCACCCTTAATCCCTCTCCCGCAAGGGGAGAGGGAGATGTGATATGTAGTTAAGCAATCTCATAGGGGTTACTAAACACTCTCGCTCCTTTCGTTTCTCAGGAATCCGGTCAGCGGTGAAGAGGCTTCGGCAAAATGCCGGGTGGCGCCTGGGCCGGATAGATAGGCCTTGCGTCCGGCCTCCACTGCCTGTGCGAAGGCTTCCGCCATCAAAACCGGATTGTCCGCCGTAGCCACAGCCGTATTTACCAAAACCGCTGCCGCACCTAATTCCATCGCTTCAGCCGCCTCCGAAGGTCGCCCTATGCCGGCATCCACGATAATGGGTAAGTTAATCTCAGAGATAAGAATCTGTATCAATTCGCGGGTTTTGAGACCCCGGTTGGTTCCGATGGGCGCACCGAGCGGCATAATCGCCGCGGCTCCCGCCTCCGCCATCCGTTTGGCGGCCATCAAGTCCGGACTCATGTAAGGCAAAACGACAAAACCGTCTTTAACCAGGACTTCGATGGCTTTAACAGTTTCAAAGTTATCAGGCAATAGATACTTCTGGTCGGAGACGACTTCGATTTTCACCCAATTGCCACAGCCCGCTGCGCGGGCGATTCGGGCAATCCGGATGGCTTCCGCAGCGTTCCGCGCTCCCGATGTGTTGGGCATGAGAATAATACCGGGGGGAAGATAGTTGAGCATGTTCTCTTCCGGGGTGCCGAAATCCACTCGCCGTAAAGCCACCGTTATTACCTGGGCTTTCGAGGCTTTGATGACCTCAGGAATCAGGCGATAATCGGCGAATTTGCCGGTGCCCATAAATAGCCGGCTCTCCACCTGTCTGCCGCCGATTTCTAATTTATCTTCCATCTTTTAGCCACCACTTATTATGCGAAGTACTTCCAGGCTGTCGTCGGGACTTAACTTCAGGGCTTCCCATTGTCCCC
The DNA here is from genome assembly GCA_016190895.1 of Chloroflexota bacterium. Classification (GTDB taxonomy): domain Bacteria; phylum Chloroflexota; class Dehalococcoidia; order Dehalococcoidales; family UBA2162; genus JACPPR01. Next base: position 2,695 of record JACPPR010000027.1, read on the forward strand.
GGTGGATAATTTCACCGTTCAATTCGATGATTACTACGTCCAGGGGCAACTCTCTAGCCAATAACAAGTCCTTGAGAGAGGAATTGTCCGGCAGTTCGGCTGCCTTGCCATTGATTTTGACCTGCACTATCAGCCTCCCAAAACAATAGAGCTTACCTGTCGGGCAAGCTCTATCTCATTTCCCTACGTTGGAATTACCCAAGTCAGGTTCAAAGGGTTGTCCCCGATACGCTCGGGAACTCTCAGCCTAGAATGGCACCCCTGATACTATTCAATTCTGGTAATTATTATACTTTACGTATCCCCGGATGTAAAGAACGGATTGCGAGGGTATTTAATAATGTCATGCTCCGGCCCCGTGTTGCGGCACGGGGTAAACTTGACCCGCCTGCCAAAGCCTTGTACGGCGAGCAGGCCGGAGCATCCATAATCGCATTCCAATTTGCAATCAAGATGGCAATAAGAAAGTTGAGAGGGACGCACAGGCGGGGACGCCTGTGCCACCAGTTTACATGCCATCCTGAAAGCTAAAGCGAATCAGACCTTTCTGGATTCCCCGCCTGAAGCGGGGAATGACACGGAATTGCTAAACGACCTCGATAGAATACGTGAAGTCCGGGCAGGGGGCTGGTTTTCTGGATTCCGTGTCAAGCACGGAATGACCAAGTGTTCTATCCCGGCAATTTTCGTGTGTAAAATTGGAGGCGACGGGCGGATTCGGACCGCCGAATAGGGGTTTTGCAGACCCCTGCCTTAACCACTTGGCAACGTCGCCTCTTCTCGGTAAGACGCCAAATGGGATTGGCAATACTCACCTTACGCCTCATTATAAAGTGAAAGCTCGTTAGTTGCAAGTGAAAACAGCTATCTTTTCACTCTCCTCAGCGTTATACTAATTAATGGAATCAGGAGACATAAGGAGGCTCGTCATGAAAAAGACGCTCATGATATTAGCAGTATTGTTGTTGCTGGTGGCAGGTCTCGCCGCTTGCAGCCCGGCCCGGACGCCGGAAAAGGGCATACCCTCCCCCACAGTGCCCACAGCGCCAAGTTTTCCGGCGCCGGTGGTGGTACAACAGGAAGGGGCCTTCGGCAGAGGAGGGGCAGTAGCGCCGACACCAGCGCCAGCATTCCCACCCACCGTGATTACTGCAGACCAGCAGCTTGATGCCGAGCGGAAGATAGTCCGCACCGGAAATGTGGCGTTGGTTGTTGAGGATGTTCCCAGCGCCATCGAGCAGATTAGCGGTATGGCCGTCTCGTTCAATGGATTTGTGGTTTCATCGAATGTCTTCGGGGAAAGAGACAGGCTGTTCGGCAGTATTTCAATCCGCATAGCCGCCGAACGTTTCGATGATGCTATCAGGGCTTTGCGCACGCTGGCGGTTGATGTGACCAACGAGACCACCAACAGCCGGGATGTCACGGAGGAGTTTGTCGACCTCAGCGCCCAGCTGAAGAATCTGGAAGCCACCGAAGCCCAGTTGCTCAAGATACTGGAGAAGGCGGAAACGGTGGAGGATACCCTGAATGTTCAGCGCGAGCTATCCCGGGTCAGGAGTGATATCGAACGGACCAAGGGCCGGCTGCAGTTCCTTGAGCGGACTTCATCCACATCGCTTATTGACATAAGTCTGCAACAGTCCAAACTTAACCTTGAATTCAAGGCTAGCAGAACTACGGCGAAAGAGAGAGAGGAAATCCAGTTTGCCGCCGATGTCTCCGGCGGGTTTGCTCCTTACAGCTTCCACTGGGAGCTTGGCGACGGAACGACCAGTACCGAGGTTTTCGTCTCCCATGCCTACAGGAATGATGGCAAATACACGGTTACGCTAACCGTGACCGATGACCGCGGCAACAAGGTTACCGAGACCAGGAGTGACTATATCACCATTATCCCCGGCTGGAATCCCGGCGATATCGTTGGTAATGCCTGGGACGGGCTGGTCGCTTTCGGTCAGGGACTGGCGAACGTGATTATCTACCTGGTTATCTTTATTCCGGTCTGGCTCGTGGTCGGCGGCATTGCCATCGCTGTATTCGTCCGGTATCGCCGCCGGCAGAAGAAGATTCAGTAAGTTTTCGACCTCACCCTCTAGCTCCCTCTCCGTTTACGGAGAGGGAGAAAAGGACGCTCCCCTCTCCGCTAGCGGAGAGGGGTAGGAGGAGAGGTCCCTAATTCATCAGCAAGGATTAAGAAAAAAATGCCTGGTTTGGAACAGGACATCGGCAATCTGCTACGTCAGAAGAAACTGACCCTGGGGGCGGTCGAGTCCGCTACCGGCGGATTAATCTCTCACCTGATAACCAATGTGCCGGGAAGCTCCGAATACTACAAAGGCTCGGTCACCGCCTACAGCAACGAAATCAAGATTAAGCTGGTGGGTGTGAAGGCGGATACCATCGGCAAATATGGCGCGGTAAGTCACCAGGTGGCGGAGGAAATGGCGCAGGGTGGGCGAAAAGCGCTGGGCGTGGATATCTGCCTGTCCGATACGGGGATAGCGGGGCCGGGCGGGGCTACCCCAGACAAGCCGGTGGGGCTGTTCTACATTGGGCTGGCATATGGGAAAAAGACCGAAAGCCGGGAACTCCTTCTGAAGGGTAACCGTGAGCAGAACAAGCGCGCCGCCGCGGAGGCGGCACTACGCTGGCTGAAGGAATACCTGATGGGTTTGAAATAGAGTCGGATCAGAGAACAAATCCCCCTAATCCCACTCTTGTCCAAATTAGATTTTTAGGAGTTAGTTTTTGGCAACGAAATTTGGACAGCAAAGAGACCCTCACCCCGGCCCTCTCCCGCTGCGGCGGGCGAGGGGGAGGTTTTTTAGGGTTTTGGCGAGCGACGCTCGCCAAAACCCTATGATTGGTAAACCTTACTTTTCAAAATAAAATATCTCGTCCAAAATACGAACGAAAACACAGGAAGAATGACCGACCCATAGCTAATTTGGACAGCAATGCCCTAATCCCCCGTTGCCA
>JACPPR010000028.1 GCA_016190895.1 Chloroflexota bacterium
CCGAGAAATTCTCTGGCTACGTCATGCTTAAGCAGCCTCTCTTTGTTCTTGGAAAAGACCGAGGCATCAAAGGGCGGATCGATGATATTCATATCCAGAAACCACTTGAAGAGAAGGTCATACTGCAGCCGCTCACAAAAATGCCGCTCGCTGCGTACCGAGTAAAGAGCAATCAAGAGGCATGCTTTCAGGAGATGCTCCGGAGGTATCGATGGCCGCCCCGTCTCGGAGTACATCCGAGTGAATACAGCCGACAGCTCCAGTAGCGCCTTGTCCACCATCGGCTTGATCTGACGAATAGGGTGATCTTCCGGAACCAGGTCGTTAGCCGTCACCAGACTCAGCATTGTCACCTGTGTGTCTCTCTTCCCCCGCATCTTGGCCTCCGATTACTTCGTTGGCCTTACTTTACCATAACACACAAGCTAAGTCAGCCACTTTCAGGGACTTTTTCAGCACCCTGCTAGTATAGCATAATTACAAACGATGTCCTTTAAGCATTTCCAGAACCGGTCTCTCTGGAAAGCTAATCACATCTCTTTTACCTTGACCTGAGCTATAGTGTCAAGTATAATCTAGGCAAAAACCAAGGCAAATTCCCAGACGGGGGGAGGGCAAAAATATCAGCCAGAGATAAGGTTTACAAGTGTTTCGAGCTTATAGTATCGACGCCTGGCGGTTGGTAGGACAAATTCTAAATTCTAATAACGAAATACTAGACAAATTCCAAAAAACCCAAAGCTCGAATAACAAATAATGTCAAGTGGTAGAACTCAAATGTCCAATCAAACCCAAACTCCAAATGATACGAAGAGATACTTTGCTTTAAGACATTTGGATTTCATTCAGGAGGTCTGTGACATATGGCTACTTCTAAAAGGTTTGCCAGGCGAGTACTCCCCAAGGCAGTAGTCAAGGTCATCGCGAGCGCGACTGGTTATTGGGTTTCGGCTCTCGGAAGTCCTGTCGTAGGTTTAGCAGGTGAATTAGCCACTGAGAAGCTACTGCGTTGGACTATAGGTCAGTTTTGTGATACTTATCGCGAGGCTGAGGGCACGATTTTCGAACGGGAGTTGGGAGGCAAAGACAAGCTGTCGTACAATAGCGTTTCCCAGTTTTGGACATGGATAGAACGAGATGTTGCAGCGCTTAGTGGTAAAGAATTCAATCCAAGACATCCTCTCAGCTTCTGGGCTATCATGGCGTTGTCAGAAAAAGAAAAACGTAAGTTCGCGATTCCGATAACAGTTACAGGTCTCTTGAGCCCCTACGGACCGCTTACACCAGCGCATCCCATGTCTAGACCAGGATACAGCATTCAAGGGTGGGTGAATCTAGGGGACTTGGGTGTTGAAGATACTGAAGAATACGATACGCGCGACGCCATAGTCTATGGAGACCGAGTCTTGAGACTATCGCAACCTATGAGGGGCAAATACTACGCCGGCCTGTACGACGCGGAGTTCGGCATCTCGAACGTGGCGCTGCCTTTGTATATGGACCAAAGCTGTCTGCGAGGAACTCTGAACGAGTTGTGGCAAAATGCAATGTCAGCAGGTGTATGGGCAAGGATTCGCGGAAATCTCATTGCTGTACCGAACTTCTATGCGCTTATTGAGCAAACACCTGAGCTCTACAAGAAGCTTCCGAGTTTCGGGGTCGAGGTGACCAAGATAGAAAAGTGGTCGCAACCGATGGGCTACACCCATATCTCAGCGTCTGTAGCTTGGGAGAGAAGCGGTGAAAAAATGATGACGCACTATTTTAACGTCCAAGACCATGCGGAATTTGAACAGGCCGAGTCACTTCTGCAACAAGCCCGTGAAAAGAATTCGAGAGTGCTCCAATTCGACTATGACGATGAGAAATACCTTAGTGGAAGATGGAAGCGGAATCTGCCAAAATATAATGAGATGCTGGCATACCTACTTTCCAAGTGAGGGGGTAACGTCTGTTGGGCATCTCTTTAAGAGATTGCTAACTTTGAGCCGTCATTTTGATTTTGACATCTGAACTTGTTTAGAATTTAGTGCTTTGGATTCAATAATATGAGGAGGCAATTATAATGGAACTCTCTGATTTAGCTAACTTGATTACCAGCCGGCGCTCTATCCGAAACTGGCAGGATAAAGAAGTGCCTGAAGAATTACTGCTACAGGCTATCGAGCTGGCAACCTGGGCGCCTAGCGGTGGCAACCAGCAGAACTGGCGATTTTACATAATAAAAAATAAGACGATTCTCAAGGCTATTGGTGATGCGGTGCAAGCCAGCTCAGACCTGATTAGTTCCTGGCCTGAGGCCAAACTCCTTAGCAGTTCGGCCGGTGGCGGACAGCGCAGGGCAGGCTTCTTTCAGGCTGCCCCGGCGGCAATCGCCGTCGCTGCCGCCAAATACCAATCGCAGGTCGATTTGACTCTCGAGGCCAGAGAGAAAATCGACACCCAGGCCGCTGAAATGAGGCAATGGCGCAACATTGCCGATAGCCGAATCCAGTCCGTTGCCTCGGCGATTGCCCACATGCTTCTGGTTTTCCACCAGATGGGACTGGGCGCTGTCTGGATGACCGGACCGATGCAGGCAAAACGAGATATAGAGAAGTTGCTCAAAGTACCCGCTCATCTGGATGTTATCGCTTTCATACCGGTGGGCTATCCGGCTGAAACTCCGGTTTCCCGCGGGCGCAAACCGGTTGGAGAGGTTTCTGAAATCATCCGGTAGCACTGGGCTCTGTTTTTCACTTAGGTCTAACTGAATAGTTACCAGGAAAGTCTGCCGCAAAACTAGACAAATTACTTCAAAATCCCCCTTAATCCCCCTTTACGAAAGGGGGATACCTGGAACAAAGAAGCGTGCTAGCAGGCATCTCCCTTTAACAAAGGGAGATTGAGGGATTTAAGGCGTTTCTCGGCTGGTCACCAGATACCGATATGCGGTATAATTCCTTTTGAATTTTAAAATCGACCAAAGGGGTACTGCGAGCCGATATGCCTCAAAAGTTGCCGGGCAGCATAAGCCGGCTAGAAGAACTTGCTAATAACCTGTGGTGGAGCTGGCACGAAGACGCTCGCCGTCTGTTCCGTTCTCTGGATTACCCGCTCTGGAGACTGAGCGTGCATAACCCGGTCAAACTGCTGCGTGATGTGAGCAAAGAAACTCTCCTGAGCGCTGCCAGCGACCCCGCCTTTCTCGCCCAATATGATGCCGTCTTGAAAGCCTTCGATGCCGAAATGTCGGCCCCACATAGCTTCCCTGCCCCTGCCAACCAGATAGGCAAAGAGGGGGTAATCGCCTACTTTTCTATGGAGTTTGCCTTCCATAGCTCTTTGCCCATCTATGCCGGCGGACTGGGAATTCTGGCCGGCGATATTTGTAAAGAGGCCAGTGATATGGCTTTACCGATGGTCGCTGTCGGTTTCATGTATCCGCAGGGATATTTCCACCAGCACATCTCTGCCGAAGGGTGGCAGGAAGAAATCTACCGTCAGCTCGATTTCGATGAGGCGCCGATAACCCGGGTGCTCAGTCCCGAAGGCAACCATGCTATAGCCGAAGTGCAGATGGGTGATGTCACTCTGAGTCTCGGCGCCTGGCAGGTTCGGATAGGCCACACGAACGTTTACTTGCTGGATACCAACCTGGATGGCAATCCTGAGCAGTACCGGCAGTTATCGGCGCGTCTCTACGTCGCCGACCGTGAGCAGAGGCTAAAACAGGAGATTATTCTCGGTATCGGCGGAGTGCGGGTTCTGAGGGCGCTCAATATTAATCCGACAATCTGGCATGCTAATGAAGGCCATACCGCTTTTATGATGCTGGAACGCATCAGAGAGAAAATCGCTAAAGGGGCCAGTTTTGCCGAAGCCCTGGGGATGGTAAAACAGACGACGGTGTTTACAACGCACACGCCCGTGATGGCCGGTCACGATGTCTTCTCGGTCCAGACAATGGAGAAATACTTCAGCGAGTATATGAAATCTCCCGGGATTAGCCAGGAAGCGTTTTTCAAACTCGGCAGGCAAGACACTTCTTCCACTCAATCTTTCAATATGACAGCGTTTGCTCTAAGAGCGGCGAATCACAGCTGCGCCGTGAGCGAACCCCACCAGACGGTCACCAGAAAGATGTGGCGGGGAATCTGGCCCGATGTTCCTGAGGACGAATTGCCAATTTCCCATGTAACTAACGGTATCCACGTCTCTTCCTGGATTGCACCGGAACTCTATCACCTCTATCAAAAGTATCTCGGTGATGATTGGATAACGAAACATGATGACAACGCATTGTGGGAACGCGTTCTGGCTATCCCGAACAGTGAATTCTGGGCGATACACCAAAGTCTGAAGCGTAAACTCATCAGCGCTATGCGTGAGACCGGACGAACGCGCTGGGTAGATGATAATATCGGACTGAGACAGGTATTGGCCAGCGGCGCTCTCCTTCAGACCGAATGTCTGACTATCGGATTCGCCCGCCGTTTTACCGAGTATAAAAGGCCGATGTTACTCTTCCATGACATCGAACGGCTCAAGCGTATCATCAACAGCCCGTGGCAACCCGTTCAGATAATCTTCGCCGGTAAATCCCATCCGAATGATTTCGCTTCCAAGCAACTCCTCCAGCAGGTTTACAATATAGCGATGGGCCGCGATTTTCAGGGACGCATCGCTTTTGCTGAAGATTATGATATGCATATTGCCCGCTACCTGATTCAGGGCGTAGATGTCTGGCTAAATAACCCGCGCTTGCTTCAGGAAGCCAGCGGCACCAGCGGTATGAAAGCATCGATAAACGGGGTGCCTCATCTGAGCATTCCTGACGGATGGTGGCGGGAGGGCTACAATGGCGCCAACGGCTGGTCTATTTCGAGTGATTTTGGACCGCCCAGCCCGGGGGCTGAAGATGAGACGGACTCTAAGTCCCTCTACCGTATCCTTGAAGATGAAGTCGTCCCTCTCTTCTATAAGCGGGACCGTAACGGAGTACCGCATGGCTGGATTCGGGTGGCTAAAGAAGCAATCCGCTCAACGGCGCCCTTTTTCTCTGCCAGACGCATGCTTAAGGAGTATGTGAACAAGATGTACCTGGCATCTACGGAGCGGCCGGTACGAGTCTGAAGCGTTTCGTGTTTCTGATTTGAAAATAGTTACTCGTGTTCTCTACTCTTGAAGATGACTACCGCCAGCGGCGGTATCGTAATTTCAAGAGAGTAAGAACGGCCGTGCATCGGCGTTGCGGACGCGGTTAGACTCATCGGGTTATCTTGACCGCTGCCCCCGTATTCTATGGCATCGCTATTCAGCAAGTTTTTCCAGAGACCGCCGCGCGGCACGCCTACGCGGTAATTAAAATAGGTCATCGGCGTAAAGTTGCAGACGATGCTTAAGAGGTCATCTGCCGATTTGCCTTTACGAACATAGCTGATGATACTCTGCGAAGCGTTGTTAACATCTATCCATTCAAAGCCGGCCGGGTCGCAATCGAACTGATAAAGGGCAGGCTCGCTCCGGTACAGGCTATTCAGAGCTTGCACCCATCTCTGGATTTCGGCGTGCCGCCCGTAGTTAAGCAGGTGCCAGTCAAGGCTGGTATCATGACACCATTCATTCCACTGGGCCAGTTCGGCGCCCATAAAGAGCAGCTTTTTCCCCGGTTGAGAATACATATAGCCTAGCAGTAATCTCAAGTTAGCGAATTTCTGCCAGTCATCCCCGGGCATTTTCCCGATGAGTGAGCCTTTGCCATGGACAACCTCATCATGAGAAAGAGGCAAGATAAAGTTTTCCGTGAAAGCGTATATCATACGAAAGGTCATGTCATAATGATGATATTTCCTGTATATCGGGTCCCGGGACATATACAGCAGCGTATCATGCATCCAGCCCATATCCCATTTCAGACCGAATCCCAGCCCCCCCGCCGATGTCGGGCGCGAAACAGCCGGCCAGGCTGTCGATTCCTCGGCAATCATCTGGATTCCGGGATAGTTTAGATAAGTTGCCTCGTCAAGCCTTTTCAAAAAGGCAATCGCTTCAAGGTTTTCTCTACCGCCATACTTATTGGGAACCCATTCGCCTTCCTGGCGCGAATAGTCGAGATAGAGCATAGAAGCAACGGCATCCACGCGTAAGCCATCGGCATGATACTTATCCAGCCAGAAGAGGGCACTACTGATAAGGAAACTCGGCACTTCAGCCCGTCCGTAATTGAAGACGAAGCTTTTCCAGTCCGGGTGAAAGCCTTTGCGAGGGTCGTCATGCTCATAGAGGTGAGTGCCATCGAAGAAACCCAGTCCATGCTCATCGGTGGGGAAATGCGAGGGCACCCAGTCCAGAAATACCCCGATACCATTCTGGTGCAAGCGGTCTATCAAATACATCAAATCCTGGGGAGTGCCATAGCGGCTGGTAGCGGCAAAGTATCCAGTAGTTTGATATCCCCACGAGCCTGTGAAAGGGTGCGCCATAAGCGGTAGAAACTCGACATGGGTAAAGCCCATTTTATGGATATAATCGGGTAACTGTTCGGCGAGTTCACGGTAGCTGAGCGGACGGTTGTCTTCCTCCGGGACACGCCGCCAGGAGCCCGGGTGCAGTTCATAAATAGATATCGGCACATCATATCTGACAGCTTCACCACGCCTTCTCATCCAGGCCTGGTCTCCCCAGGCATATTTTGTGTCCCAGATAATGGAGGCAGTCTTAGGTGGAGCCTCGCTGCGGAAGGCGAAAGGGTCGGCTTTATCTACCTCGTAGTTATTATGACTGGAAACGATATGATATTTATAAAGGCTGCCCAGACCCGCTTCAGGAACAAAACCCTCCCACATCCCCGATTGTCCCCGGGGATGCAAGAGGTGACTTTCTTTGTTCCAGCCGTTAAAATCCCCGATGACGGAAACCTGACGGGCGTTCGGCGCCCACACGGCAAAATAAGTCCCGCTCAAACCACTTACCGATAAGGGATGAGCGCCTAGCTTCTCATAGAGGCGAAAGTGAGAGCCTTCATTGAAAAGGTAGAGGTCGTCTTCTGTCAGCAGGCTCACTACTTCTAGCTCTGTTTTTTGGTTTCGGCTCAATCTATCCAGTCCTTCTTTTCATTCTCTTAACCAGGTTGTTTACCAATAACCTTTCACCATTCCGTGCTTGACACGGAATCCAGAAAACCAGCCTCTGCTCCTGGCTTATGATTCTGGATACCGACTTTCGTCGGTATGGCGTAAAACTACTAAACATTCTCTGAACGTTACCTGACACGCTGGCGCAATTCATTAACAGTCCATAGTATATCAAGTACCTGATACATCTGATAAAATTCTTCAAGTGGCGATTGAGCCTTGTGTTGCCAGTTCGGGTATTCCGTGCTGGTGCTGGGCACATTCTGGGGCCGGGTCTCCAGCCACAGGTCTTCCAGATTAACCAGGACTATCCGCGTCGGGCTGGCAGCCAGAAAAGCCAGACAGGCTTTAATGATGGCCGGCAGATTATCCTCGGTGTCCTTAAGCCAGCCTTCGTTTTTTAGAAAGGTGGTGACTACCATTTTCATGTTCGGCAGGGAATCTCTTTCCCGCTGCGCCCCCGGCCCGTCCAGGAGGCCTAGCTTAAGCCGCTCTTCGATATCCAGACCCTGCCAGAAAGAAGCGAAGGGAGGCATATCGTGCGTATTGAGGCTGGCGACCGAATCGGCAGGCACCGGATGGATACCACTTCGAATGTCCTCTGCCAGCTCATAACGCAGAACATACATACGCTGGAGACCGTGTTTTTTCATCGCCGGTCTGACATAGCCCGGCACGTTACCCAAATCCTCACCGACAATCATAGCCCGGTGACGCTGCGATTCGAGAGCCAGAATAGCATAGTATTCCTCGGCCCGGTAGCGCAGGTAGACTCCCTGTGTAGAATCGATACCATCAGGAATGCAATAAAGGCGGTGAAAACCCATTACATGGTCGATGCGAAGAGCGCCGGCATATTCGAGATGATGACGGAGACAGGCGATTAAATACCGATAGCCCTGTTCTCTGATTTTTTGCGGGTGCAGCAGAGGAAATCCCCAGTGCTGTCCTCTGGTAAAGACGGTATCGGGTGGCGCACCAGTCTGAGCATTATGAATAAAGATATCGTTTTGTCGCCAAACGTCATAGCCGTCAGGATGAACGCCCAGAGGAAAATCCAGGTATAACTGAAGCCCTTTCTCTCTGGCTGTTTTCGAAACGGCCTCCATCTGCTGGTGGGCAAGCCATTGCACATAGAGGTGATAACGCCGGCTCTCCTCGTCGAAATCGCCTTCCTTGATGACGCCATCCCTGAGTGGCTGAGGCCACGACCGCCAGGAGCAACCCTGTTTTTCGCGGACAGCCCGGAAGCCGGCGTAGTCATCAACCCCGGGGTGTGTCTCGGTAAATCGCCACAGGTCTTCCAATCGCCGTGATTCATTACTGAAGAAGTGCCGGCTTAGTTCTTCCAGAGCTTGCCTTTTCAGAGCCGTCGTACCCAGGTAGTCTACCAGAGACATGGCTCGCTGCGCATTTATTCGCTCTTGAAACGATGGTGTTGAGATGAGCCTCTGCGCCGGAGGACAGCCCGCTAGCTCCGGAATCCTGTTTATATCCAGGTAAAACTCGTTCCATAGCAGACGGCTCACCGGCAGATAGGGACTGATGCTAGCGTCTCCATCCAGAAAGGTAGCGAGCAGAGGTAAGGTGGCAACAACCCGCCCCCCCAGACTCCCCGCCCAGAGCATCATCTCTTCCAGCCCGGAAAAATCGCCGCTGCCCCAGTCTCTTGCAGTGCGCAGGGCATACAAGGGTAGAAAAGCGCCCCACATCCGGCTGTCTGTCTCCCCTTCTGGCAGGTAAGCCTCAGTGGGCGCAGAGATGACAAGGCTGCCATCAGAGCCTGCCCTGAGCACGTTCGCTTCGCTCAGTGTAAACTTCGCCGAAGGGATGCCCGGCAATTCCAGGGTCAGCCGGTGATAGCCCCAGGGTAACTTTCCAGGCAAGGTCAGGCGTTTGAGCACGTATTCCATTCCCTGTGTTTCCGCCGTCCGGAGTATGATGCCATCGGTATCAGACCACCTGCCCCGCCGTTCCTCGCCGTTCTCCAGTTTCAGATGATAATCTAAAGCAGCTCCGGCAGCGCTGGCTGGGAGACGAATTTCCACTCTGGCCGGCCGTTTATCCCAGGCAATGATTACAGGCTCCAACGGACGCCGCCAAATGGCTTGTGATTTCTCACGTAATGCCGAAGGGACATCCCTGAGAGTCTTAATCGGAGCCTCCAATGAGCGCAGCATCGACATCAAAGATTCTGTGGAAGCCCGCTGCCGCCGGTGATGAAAGACATCGTAATATGACATCTGAATGCCGTAGAGACGGCTTAACTCGTAAAGAGAATGAACTTGAGAAGCATAAGTATTAGACAACGCCTAAAACCTGCAAGATGCCACGCATGAATAAATACATTATAGCATAGCGCCTTCGGTCTCATTTGGTAGTCTATTACAAGACGTTGACAAAGCCTCCCAAGAATAGTATACTCTCCGCAATCATGTAGCTATTGTTACAATATTGACTTTGCTCCATTCGGAGGATATTCGATGAACAAGAGTATTAGCGCTGGCTGTATTTCGATATACGGATTGCTGATGCCCTTTTGAGTTATTGCAAAAGAATAGGAATCGTAAATCGACGGAGGAAAAGGCAAATGAGGAAAAGTATTCTTTGGCTTGTGGTGAGTGGCTTGATGGCGCTGTCCCTGGTGCTGGCAGCCTGCGGCCCGACGGCAACACCAACGGCCCCAACGACTCCCACCACTCCGACTACCCCGACAGCTCCAACAACTCCCACAACTCCCACACAGGAAAAGCCACAGCAAGAGGCGGTGAAGCCTGCACCCGAAGGCCCCAAATATGGAGGTACGCTTACCTTCGCCCAGAACGGAGACCAGAGCGATTGGCGTCCGGAACGAAATATAACGGGGCGAATTATCGGCGCACTTTACCAGCAGCTCTGGGAAGGCGACTGGTCAAGGGGACCAGCCGGCGGCTACGGCACCAATGAGGTTGACTGGGGGATGGGTAACAGCGACCTGTTTGAATACAAGATGGGCTTTATTGCCGAGAGTACGAAATGGACAATAGATGAAGCTAAGAACCAAGGAACCATTGTCTACCAGGTTCGACCTGGGGTGACCTACAACCTGAACTCAGCCAGCGAAGCCAGCCGCCTGGTTAATGGGCGAGAAGTGACGGCTGATGATGTCGTCTATGTCTTGAAGAGGGCGACTACCTGGAATCTAGCCTATATCTATAGCACTAATATCGAGCTGAGGAACGCTGATATACAAAAGACAGGCCCCAGGGAGGTTACTGTCAAGCTCCCTCTTGAGGCTTTCTACACCGGCATAATCCGTTTTGGCGATTCGGTCTTTTTCTATCCTCCGGAGGTGGTGACGAAATACGGGGATATGTCAGATTGGAAGAATGCTGTCGGCACCGGCCCGTTCATTGTTACCGAGAACGTTCCCGGCAGTGCCATCGTTATGAAGAGGAGTCCCAATTACTGGGGGATAGACCCCGTAGGTCCGGGCAAGGGTAACCAGCTACCCTATATCGATACTTTCAGGATGCTTGTCATACCTGATGCCTCTACCCGACTAGCTGCTCTGAGGACAGGCAAGATTGACCACATGACCGGCCTTACATCGGAAGACGCTATCCAACTGCGCAAGCAGGTTCCGTCATTGCTGGAAAGAGTAGCAACATCGGCTCACGGCAGAGGCACACCGCTACTGATGAGGATAGACCGAGCGCCCTTTAGCGATATCCGGGTACGCAAGGCAATGATGATGGCTGTCGATTTCCAATCGATACTCAAGAATTACCGGGGTGGTGTCGGGCAAATCCTGACCTATCCAGCCAGTAAAATTACCCCTTACGATAAGCTCTACCTTGACCTTGACGCGCCGGATTTCCCTGAGGAAGCCAAGGAGCTTTACAGCTATAACCCGGAAAAGTCAAAGCAGCTTCTGAAAGAAGCCGGCTATCCCAGCGGCTTTAAGACCGAGATACTCATCACCAGCACTGAGGCAGACTACTATTCGATAATTAAGGATTACTTTGCCAGAGTGGGTATCGATATGAAGCTTGATATCGTGGAATCTAGCGTCAAGAGCGCAGTCACGGAGAAAAGGGAACACAAAGCGATGTCAACTGCCACCACGGGTCCCATAGCTCAGTTTACCTCGGGATTTACAATCCAGGGCGTAGCCGCTACAACCTCAGTATGATTGACGACCCTGTCATTAACGACGCGATGACGGAGATAAGACTGGCCGCCCTCACCGACCAGAACGAAGCTATGCGATTATACCGGGAAAAGATATTCAAATACATCGTCACTAAGGCATATGCCGTCCCGGATGTCATCGGCACTAACCACGCTTTTTGGTGGCCCTGGCTCAAGAACTACTCCGGTGAAGAAGCCGTTGGCTACGATGACTATAACTGGATGCAGTGGATATGGATTGACCAAGATTTGAAGAAGTCAATGGGGTACTAGTTCCGGCAAAGTAAGACCACTGACGGAAGATTAGCGGCTGGGAGAGGGCAACTCAACCAGCCGCTACTTTCTGAGAAGTACAGGAATACCTTTGAGATTGGTATGGCAGTTGAGGCCACTTGACAGCAATGTAATAAAGTAGCATAAATAATATGCTCGAAAATAATCTGAGGAGGAGTGAAAATGCCTGCAGCAAAAGACAAGGTCTATAAGTATCTCAATCCAGTCGGCATCCAGGAGCCGGTGGATATTCAACCTCTGGCGCCACGCCTGAAAACAATCGAAGGCAAAACCATCCATATCAGCATCACAGGCGAGCCGGATATCACCATCGCCCTTGAGAAAAAACTCAAGATGGATTATCCCGATGTCAACTGGACGATGAAGAAGTCATACACTCCTGCGCCGAACCAGTTGACGGATGAGGAAATTAAGACCACCGATGGAGTGATAGTCGGCGTTTGCTGGTGAAGCGGGGCGGTATGGGGGCAGTTGCCCTACGTAGCCAAGCTGGAAGAAGCCGGTGTCCCGACGGTGATGATTGACTTCGAGGACCAGGAAAGCATGATACACCATACCGGGCTGCAGCTCGGCTTTCCCAATACGCGAGTCGTCCATGCTTCACGGACAATTCCCGGCCCGGAGGATGTTGAAAACTGGGTAGAGGAAGTACTGGCTGGTTTGACCACACCATTAACGGCGAAAGAAAAGGAAAGCGGCCGCTTTGCCCCTCCCCAGGACAGGATAATTTTCGAAGGCACTCTGGATGAAGCTCAGGTATTCTTCCAGCAGACCAGAGATGTACCCGTGCCTGTAAATGCGCCTATCTGCGTCTATTCGGATGGGCTGCCGATAGTAGCCCCCACCGAAGAGAAGGTGAAGGAAATGCTGACCGGCACCAGCCACAAGCCGGACGAGCTTATCACCTACCAGCGTGACATCCAACCGATGATGGTGGCGCCCCTGGGAGGCGTGGCTCAACAGGGACGGGGTGGGGGGATGGGAATGATCAGAAAGAAAGGCGAGGTGGTCTCATTCCACCCCAATGAGTGGACAGCTACCGTAGAGAAGGTGGCGACGATTGCGGTTATGGCCGGCTGCAAACCGGAGCACCTGCCTGTAGTGCTGGCCATTGCCGAATCAGGCTGCCGCACCGGCACCACGGTTATGAATAGTCAGGCTGTCTGCCTCAGCGGGCCTATTGTTGATGAGATAAAAATGAATACCGGATGCGGCATGTTCGGTCCCGGCAGCCCGGCCAACGCACCCATCGGCCGCGCTTACCAGCTGATGGCAATCAACCTCAGCGGCGCTATTCCGGGAGTGAACCGGATGAGCAGCCTGGGCAGTCCTATCAATAACGGCGGCACCTGTTTTGCGGAAAGAACCGCTTCCCTGCCTCCTGGCTGGAAGGGTTTGAACGAGGAGTTCGGCTTCAAAAAGAACGAAAGCGCTGTCATGGTAATGGGCTTCGAGGGCGGGCTGTCAGGACGCCAGTTCTCCCCGGGCGGCTACCGGGCATTACAGAAGAGCGGCCACGGCGGTATCGCGCGACGTCTCGGCGTCAAGGGTATCCCCGGCCCGCACAACTGGCTGGAATACTACGTCCACAGCCTCTGGGAAGGCCGCGAAGGAGCCGTGACCCTGGTGATGGTATCCGAGATGGCCAAACACTTGCACGATTACGGCTTCAAGACCAAGGATGAGGTGTACGAGTGGCTCTGGAAAGCGAGTTTCAAGCCATTATCGGAATACAGAAACCGCTCCTGGGTCGACCTGACCACCAATGGCTGGATGGGTATCGAGGCACTCTCGGGAAAGCACTGGAAAGAGTTGCCCGACGATTACAAGTTACCGTTCGCGGGCAACAATCCGGGCATGAACTGCATCATCGTCGCCTCTAGCGAGGAGGAAATCTGTCTTAACCTCGAAGGCGGGCGCGGCACTGCTTACAGCGTCGATGCCTGGAGATAGGGAAACGTAGGGGCAAGGCATGCCTTGCCCCTACAAATATTCGTAACAATTAGCGCCCATATTACCATCGGGGTGCTGAAGTTTTAATAGGAAGACTTTCGCCATTGCTATAATAAAATCCCTCTCAATCTCCTTCCGATTCGTTTCACTCATACGGAATCCCGATAAAATCGGGATGAATCGGGACTTTAATAAAGGGAGATGCCTTTGTTGTAGACACTCTTGCCTCAGGTATCCCCCTTTGACAAAGGGGGATTAAGGGGGATTTTTCTCAGGCTTCCGTGCTTGCAAAACGCAAACATTCCCCAGTTTTGGTTCCGGGCACGCCTCAAGTCCCAGTTGTTTCGCCCAGATACGAAAGGCCTGGCGGCAATAGCGGCAGACATGCCCTTTGCCGAGACCGAGGCTCTTCGCTATCGCCCACTGGTTCTTGCCCCACCCCCCGAGGCAGCCGCTCTTGAAAACAAGCTCCGCGTACTCGCTACCTGCCTTGAGTACATCAAAAGTGACTTCCGGACAGAGGGTTCGAAAGGCTTCGGCTTCCTTCTCAAGATACTCGGCGGCCATAGGTGCTTCTTTGCCCATCCATTTGACCGCCCCCTCCGACCAGAGATGGTCGGCATACTCTTCCGGAGTCAGGCCGTGTTTTCTGGCAAAAGCCAGCCCGGCTAACTCGAACTTGAGCCGGCCGAGCGCCGTCCTGCGCCAGCTTCGACGTGTGTTATCCTTGTTCTCCATATGCAAATGAGTTGATTCGCGTCCCCTCACCCAACCTCTCCCGCAAGGGGAGAGGAGGTAACATACATACACCCTCTCCCTTGACGGGAGAGTCCCGATTCACTCCGTTCATACGGGATTCCGTATGAGTGAAACGAATCGGAAGGTTGAAGTCAGCTATGAATAAAATCAAGCCTCTGGGGTGAGGGTGAAAACATCCTTCTAATCAAATCAGCTTAACCACGAATGGCACTACCAGCGCGACAAAACCGAAAGACAGTACCACAATCATAAACAGGTTGT
This sequence comes from Chloroflexota bacterium, assembly GCA_016190895.1. Lineage (GTDB taxonomy): Bacteria > Chloroflexota > Dehalococcoidia > Dehalococcoidales > UBA2162 > JACPPR01. The sequence continues at coordinate 14,556 of JACPPR010000028.1, forward strand.
ATCTGGTGCGGTAATCACCCAGCAACGAGGCATCATAGTAGCCTTCTACGCCCTGGTCTTTATACATTCTCAGGAGGCCTTCCAGCAGTTTTTTCCTGGATTGCCTGCCCTTTATCAGCCCGGTTTCCACGACTAGATTCATCACTATGAGAAGCAGTATCAAAATATAGAAAACGATATCTGTTGCAACTCCTCCAGCCCTTGAAATACCGGAATTTATGCCCAGGATTATCAGGTTAAGAAAGATGCCAGCTAGAACAAACAGGGTGTCGGTGCGGGTATTGGTATTGAGTTCCTCGATAATATGCTCGTGGACTCGCTCTATCATATAACCTCCTTCAACTTCGCTCAGGATAAATCTTTTTATTCCCTGCCGAAGCGCCTGTAAATGAAGACAAATACGGCAACCAGCGCCACACCCGCAACCAGCCAGACCCAAATCCAGATCTGGGCAGGCTTCACGGTGAAAAACAATTGGTGTATCTGCCGGGTTTCGTTTGCCTCGGCGATAAGGGTAATTTGTGTAGCTTCTATGGTAGCTTTGCCCGGTGGTCTGATGGTGACATCGACTGTTCTAAGGTTGCCGGGCGGAAGAGAATCTATCCGGTCGGGGTTAAAACCAATGACCCAGCCTTCAGTTCTATCCGAAGAAAACTCGATACCGGTGACGACCGTATTACTGATATTATTAACCTCCAGCAGGAAGGCATTGTCCTGCCCGGCTCGTACCTCGTTGGGGAAGGGCACACGGTTGGGGGAAAGCAACATCAAGTTCAGGGCTGCCACTTTCACTATTACGGTGAAGTTCTGCACCTTTCGCGTTTCCTTTGCCTCGGCGATAATGTTAATCGGGTGCTCGCCCCTGACTACATCCGCTGGGGGCCTGATATTGACATTAATCGTCTGAAGACTCTCAGGATTGAGCGAAGGTATTATGCCTGGCTCAAAGTCAATGGACCAACCTCCTCCTTTGTCTGAAGATAGTTTGATATCGGTGATGATATTTTTACTAACGTTTTTGACTTCCAGAAAGAGGGGATTACTTTTACCAACCTCAACTTCAATAATGGTGCCGGAGCGGTTAGGCACCAGCTTTAAAGTCAGTTCTCCTTGCTGCGCCAGGGCCGGTTGAGCGAACGCGAAAAAGGGCAGTAACGATACTGCAAGCAAGAAAAACTTGCCGGACTTAGAGAAGGCAGTCTGAAAAGAAATATCTCTTGACATAATTAACATCCTTGGATAAGGGTATCAGCATTACTTCGGCTTGTCAATCTCTTTCTTCTGACCCAACCGCTTCTGGACAGCTTGCTTGTAGATAGTAGCCAGCCCTTTGCCGTGCTTCTGTATCCGCTCCTGCTTTTTCTTAAGCTTCTTTTCCCGGCGCTCTTGCCTCGTTTCAGCGTTATTATCGGCCACTCTTAATCTCCGCGTAATCGAACTCTTTCCTTAAATCGAAGATGCGGTCGCGCAGCAAGGCCGCTTTCTCAAAATCAAGGTTCTTGGCAGCTGCCTTCATCTGGGATTCCAGGTCCTTAATCAGGCGGATAACATCCTCTTTGGAAGTAACCGCTCCCGCCATGTAAGGCGTCTTGGTTTCCGCAACCTGCTTCACCCGCTCGGTAATATCCTTGATGGCTTTCCTGATTCCCTGCGGGGTGATGCCGTGCTCGGCATTATAGGCTTCCTGAATCGCGCGGCGGCGTTTGATTTCCTCCATCGCCGCTTTCATCGAACGGGTAATGGTATCAGCATACATAATGACATGCCCATCGATGTGCCGGGAGGCGCGCCCCATCGTCTGGATGAGGGAGCCTTCCGACCTCAGAAAGCCCTCCTTATCGGCATCGAGAATCGCCACCAGGCTCACCTCGGGCAGGTCCAACCCCTCACGTAAGAGGTTGATGCCGACAACGACATCATACACGCCGAGGCGGAGGTCGCGCAGTATCTCCACACGCTGTAGAGTATCGATTTCAGAATGGAGGTAATGAGTCTTAATCCCCAATTCAATCAAATAGTCGGCAAGTTCCTCGGCCATCCGCTTGGTCAGGGTGGTTACCAGGGAGCGCTCGCCTTTGGCGACCCGCTTCCTTATCTCTTCAAGCAGGTCATCGATTTGCCCCTTGGTCGGCTTGATTTCAAAGGTCGGCTCCAGCAGGCCGGTCGGCCTGACCAGTTGCTCCACCACCTGCTGGCTATGTTTGTATTCATAAGGCCCCGGCGTTGCCGAGACAAAGACAGCTTGGTTGATATGCTGTTCGAATTCACCGAAGCTGAGCGGGCGGTTGTCCAGCGCCGAGGGCAGACGGAAGCCATAATCCACCAGCGTCTGTTTGCGGGCGCGGTCGCCATTGAACATCCCGTTAAGCTGGGGAATGGTCATATGGGATTCATCGATGAGAAGCAGGAAATCATCAGGAAAGTAGTCCAGCAACGTCCAGGGCGGGCTGCCGGGGGCGCGGCCGGCCAGGGGGCGGGAGTAGTTTTCAATACCGGTGCAATAACCGGCCTCCCGCATCATTTCCAAATCGTAGTTCGTCCTCTGTTCCAGCCGGGAGGCTTCCAGCAGCTTGCCCTGCTCTTTCAGTTCCTTCAGCCGGGCAGTCAGCTCATCTTCGATACTCACGATTGCTTTCTGCAGCTTGTCCTGGGAAGTCACGAAGTGCTTCGCCGGGTAGATGGCGATTGACTCAAGCTCAGACAGTATTTCGCCGGTGAGCGGGTCGATTTGGACGATGCGCTCGACCTCATCGCCGAAAAACTCAACTCTCAGGCCGATTTCCTCGTAGGCCGGCTGTATTTCAAGAGTATCGCCGCGGACGCGGAACTTGCCCCGGCTAAAATCGGAATCATTACGCTCGTACTGCATCTCCACCAGCCGGCGCAGGAGGCGGTAGCGGTTATAGCTTTCCCTCTTCTTTAGATTCAAAACGAAGCTGTAGTATTCCTCCGGCTGGCCCAGGCCGTAGATGCAGGAGACCGAAGCCACGATGACGACATCCCGGCGCTCGAAGAGAGCGCGGGTGGCGGCGTGGCGCAGCTTATCGATTTCGTCATTGATATCGGCATCTTTTTCGATGTAGAGGTCGATTTGGGGCACGTAGGCTTCCGGCTGGTAGTAATCGTAGTAGCTGACGAAGAACTCGACCGAGTTCTCGGGGAAAAACTCTTTGAACTCCTGGTAAAGCTGAGCAGCCAGGGTCTTGTTGTGGCTGATGACCAGGGTGGGCCGTTTTACCCGCTCGATGACGTTTGCCATGGTGAAAGTCTTGCCGCTGCCGGTCACGCCCAGCAGCGTCTGCTGCTTCAAACCCTTATCCAGGCCCTCGACCAGCTTATCCACCGCCTGAGGCTGGTCGCCCGTCATTTTGAAATCAGATACTATCTTGAAATCTGGCATAGCAGTAATATTATAGCAGATTGGAGAGAGCCGTAGAGCCGTAGGGTGGGTGAAGCGAAGCGAAACCCACCACGTTTCATTCCAAATTCATCTTGCTAACATCCTTTGGCGCAGATTCTCCCCATTCCCGCCCATACCACCCTTTCTCAACAAATCTGCCAAAACTACTGTGCTTCCAATCCGAAGGCGCATTCACCAAACCGTGTTTCACCGGATTATAATGAATGTAATCGCAATGCCTGTTGAAATCTTCCTGGTCACGAATCTGATGCTCCCAGAACCTTCTCTGCCAGATACCTTTCTCTCCTTTTTTCATCGCCGATAGAGAAATTTTGCCATCGACCGAATCCTCGAAATGCCGGCTGAAGGTTGCCTTAATTTTCTTCCACCGGACAGAGAAATCTGAATCGTTTTCAGGCAAAGTCCAGATGGTGTGCAAATGGTCCGGCAAAACCACCAAAGCGTTAATATCGAACGGATGGATAGCAATTACTTTCTGGAAAGACATGTGCAGCAGGTCTATTGCTGGTGTGTCTTGAAATATAGGCAGCCTTTCACAGGTCACAACGGTGAAGAAGTAAACTCCGCCTTTCACATAAGAGCGACGATACTCAGGCATGCGACAAACCTCAATGGTGGGTTACGCTGCGCTTCACCCACCCTACGGCTATCTTGCACCACGTTCCAGATATAACTTAATAATAGCCACCGTGTATGATGCATTCACCGTAATATTCTGGTAATCGCCGGGTTTCAGTGAGCCGGTTCGAGCATAACGGTCAAGAACTGGGTGAAGGTAGCGTTTTTTGACGCCTCGTTCCTTGCCAGTTGATAGAGGAGTATAATAGACCGTTTCATCCGTGACCTTGGATAACTCGAAATTAGCTCTTCCGCCTGCCGTAGGCAGTGTGGTCCCCACCAGAGTCTTGCAGAAAGTCATGAAAGAAGAAACGCTAACAGCCATATTGCCTCCTCCAAATAATATATCAGACCAACCTATTGCCTGTCCTTGTCTTCATTGACCTCCACCCCCTCCGCAATATTAATCCTCTGGACGGAGAGGGGGACGTAGTTGACCATCTTGCACTCGATGAGGTCTTTGAGTTTGATTTCGTCCTCAGTGAACTGCGCCCGGCCGGATTTGACTTCGATGAAATCGATACCCCGCTCGTAATCGATGCCGATGAAATCAATAGGCGTGCCGAGGTAGATAAGGCGGTCATATTTGGTCAGTTCCAGGGTTGCCAGCAGCTCGTTCAGTTTGCCGGCGCGGGTGCCCTGGCTGCGGGTAATCGAAGTGAGCACATCGCGTGGCAGGTCTTCCAGCATATCGTGAAGCTCCTTGACCGAATCGGCTGAAGCCAGCGCAAACCTGAGCTTCGCCTCAAGCTCGGCTACTGCTGGTTGTTCGGCTTTTTTCTGACGGAAAAGCAGGACAAGGATTATCAGGAGCAGAATAAAGACTATTGCGAATAAGGCTATTTCCATTTAGACTCCCCCAAATTCCAATACGTCCTGTCACCCTGAGCCTTCCGCAGAAGTGCGAAGGGTCTCACGTGAGATTCTTCGCTGCGGCTCAGAATGACACTCTTAGCAAAGCCTCTCTTATAACAGCTACTTCCCCCCGAAATACTGCAACGCAAGCCGTACCTTTTCTTCCAGGCTGAGTTTCTTGGTGGGGGGGAGGGTGGCGACGGCCCGGCCGGCTTCGGCGACCGAGTAGCCGAGGGAGGTAAGAGCAGCCATAACATCGGCATTCTCCGGGGCAAGCTGGACTCCAGTGGTAGCCAGCAGCCCGGCGCCTACCTTGTCCTTCAGTTCCAGGACCACGCGCTCGGCCGTCTTTTTACCGATGCCGGAGACTGTTTTGAGCAGGTCGGTATCGCCGGTAGCGATTGCCATACTTGCCCTCTCAACGCTCATCGCCGAGAGCACAGCCAGCCCCAGCTTGGGGCCGATACCGGAGACAGTGGTCAACAGTTGGAAAAGCTGCAACTCTTCGGCAGTGCTAAACCCATAGAGGGAAATGCCATCCTCCCTCACCACCATCTGGGTATGCACGTGCACGTCACTGCCGATAGCGCCCAGCGTGCTGAGAGTGGAGGTCGGCATATTAACCTGATAGCCGACGCCATTGACATCGATAACCGCTGCGCCGGCGCCAAACGATTCCAAACGACCGTGAAGACTGGCTATCAATTACCTATCCCCCTGACCCCCTTCCCTTTAGGGAAGGGGAAGAGTTTACTTTTCGAAGGGGCTGATGCCCCTTCAGCTTCCCCATATCTGAATCTTCTTGAAAAGCTGAGCCGGGTAAATCCCTCTCAATCTCCCTTTTTCAAAGGGAGATGACTACTACAGACCAATCTTGCCCTTAATCCCCCCTTTAGTAAAGGGGGGATTAAGGGGGATTTTCGGGCTACTAACGCCCTCTCAAACTCTCCCGTTCTGTCTCCCCAGCAATTCATTCAAGCGCATCTCGCCGATATGGCAGAGGGCCACCGCCAGGGCATCGGCGGCATCATTGGGTTGGGGGGCTTCGGCAAGTCCCAACTGGAGCCTGACCATTTCCTGTATCTGCTCTTTGGAGCCAGCCCCGTAATTAGCCACCCTTTGTTTTACTTGCGCCGGCGTATACTCATAGGTCGGAATGTTCCGACTGGCGGCTGCCAGAATAGCCACCGCCTGAGCACGGCCAATGGCCAGCGCTGTTCTGGCATTCTTAGCCACGAAAGGCTGTTCAACGGCGGCAACATCCGGCTGAAACTTCGAGATAATATCCACGAGGGTATCGTACAGATAAAACAAACGCTCCCCGATTGGGGAGCGTGCTTTAGTGGTCAGGACACCAAATTCAATCAAGGCTATTTTGTCATCTCTGCTTTCGAGCACTCCATAGCCCATAGCCACTGTGCCCGGGTCGACACCTAAAATTATCATTAGTAAAACTCAAGGAATACAAAAACGACTATGATTCAATTGTTATTACGAGCCCCGACTTGTTGGGGCGTAGTAATCTCGCTAAATCTTAGAGATTGCCACGGGCGGAGTTTACACTGAGCGAAGCGAATGTGCCCTCGCAACGACACCGAGAAACGGATTGCTTCGCCTCCCGACACAGTCGGGATGGCTCGCAATGACGTGCTTAGGCCACATGGAAGGACTATACCTGCTCTTGCGACTTTTTCAAGACCTCACTGGAAAATTCGACATTGCTGTAAACACCCTGGACGTCATCAAGCTCTTCCAGCTTATGCAGCAGCTTCAGCGTCTGCAAGGCGTCCTTCTCGCTAAGCTCGATGGTTTGCTTAGGCTCCATGCACACCTCGGTCGAGGAGATGTGGATTTTTTCCTTCTCCAGAACCCCTTTGACCTTCTCCAGAGCGTCAGGTCGTGTGTAAATCTCAACAGCTTTATCGGCGGCGTTAACATCGTCGGCGCCGGCATCGATGGCCTTCAGAGCCAACTCATCCGAGTTCAAACCATTGGACTCTGCGATAATCACGCCTTTGTTTTCAAAAAGCCAGGCGACACAACCGGCCTCCCCCAGGCTGCCGCCGCCGCGGTTGAATATATTGCGGACCTCTTGAACAATCCGGTTGCGGTTATCGCTCACAGCCTGCACCAGGATAGCCGAGCCGCCTGGCCCGTAGCCCTCGAATACCATCTCAGCCAGCGTCGCTCCATCAGCCGTCCCACTGCCGCGCTGAATTGCCCTATCGATATTATCCAGCGGCATATTGGCGGCGCGGGCTTTCTCGACTGCCAATCTGAGGCGGAAATTAGATTCGGGATTAGCGCCAGATTCACGTACCGCCACCATAATTTCCCTGGTCAGCTTGGTGAAAATCTGGCCCCGTTTGGCATCAGCCACACCTTTCTGATGCTTGATTGAAGACCACTTATTATGCCCTGACATATCTGGCGCTCCTCGGACAGCTAATAAATTCTTGGTTTAATTCTATCATCAAACCTGCCTCCGGTCAAAAGAAAAACATCATGTTTTTTGTAACACCCCTTCGACAAAATTTACCCTGAGATTCTTCGTCCGATTTGCGTAGAGACACGGCGTGCCGTGTCTCTACGGTTTGTTTACGAGGTTGTGGAACCCGCCAAATTGACATGCAAACTGGTGCGGGTTAAAATCAAAGACAAATGAAGTTATTCGGTACTTCCGGGATACGCAGACTCGCCGATAGCAGCCTGTTAGAATTATCCCTGAAAACGGGGCTGGCGGTGGGGAAAATATACCCGAATGTCGTGGTCGGCTGCGATACCAGGACTTCAAGCGAAGCTATCAAATACGCTTTTACCTCGGGAGCGCTGATGTCGGGGGCGAGATGCTGCGATGCCGGCGTTATTCCCACGCCCACCCTGGCTCTGGCAGCGAAAGAATTCCAGGCCGGCGCGATGATTACCGCCTCGCACAATCCACCCGAATATAACGGCATCAAGCTCTGGAACGCAGACTGCTCGGCCTTCGATACCGACCAGCAGCAGCAAATAGAAGATATGATTCTAAATAACTCTTTGTCTGCTGCCAAATGGAGCGAAATCGGTCGAAGCTGCTCTCGCGATGACGCTATTGAAAGGCATATCGAACACATAATACGGAATGTCCCCACGGCAACCAAGCTAAAGGTAGCGCTCGATTGTGGCTGTGGCGCTGCCTCCGTAATTAGCCCTTATTTACTGAAAAGAATGGGCTGTGAGGTTATCGCTTTGAACTGTTTCCCCTCCGGTTTTTTCCCCCACCCCGCCGAGCCGACCGAAGCCAATCTGGGGGAACTGCTACAGGCAACTCGCGAATTTAGTGCCGACCTGGGTATTGCTCACGATGGCGATGCCGACCGGATGATGGCAGTTGATGACAAAGGCAGGTTCATCCCCGGAGACAAGCTGCTCGCCCTTTTTGCCCGGCAGAGAGCAGCCAGAGAAGTGGTCACTACCATAGATGCCTCTATGTCCATCGAAGAGATGGGCTTTAAGATTACCAGAACCCCGGTCGGGGACACCTATGTTTCCGACCGGCTGAAAAAGGGCGGCGATTTCGGGGGCGAACCATCGGGCGCCTGGGTATTCCCGGAGAATTCGCTCTGTCCCGATGGCATTTATGCCGCCGCCCGGCTGGTTAATATCGCCAGCCATCAGAAATTGTCCCGCTTAATCGACGAGATACCCCAGTATCCTATTCTGCGGGGCAGCATCGCCAGCGACGGGGTGAAGATGACAGAACTAAATGAACGACTTCTGTCTCTGAAACCAACATCGGTAGACAGCATCGATGGCACCAGGCTGAACTTCAAAGACGGCTGGCTGCTGATTCGAGCCTCAGGCACCGAACCCAGGATAAGAGTCACCGCCGAAGCGCGAACCGAGGCATCTGTCCACGAGCTATACGATAAGGGTATGAAAACCATCAAAGAATGTATGAAAGGGAGACAGGAAGGCTGATATGAAAGCAGTTATCTTAGCCGCCGGGGAAGGCAGCCGGATGCGCCCTCTCACTTATACCCGGCCCAAAGTGATGCTCACCATCGCCAACAGGCCTATCCTGGAACACCTCCTTATCGAAGCCAAGACAGCGGGCATCGAAGAGTTTGTTTTCATCGTCGGCTACCATGATGAACAGATACGCCAGCATTTCGGCAACGGCGATAAATGGGGTGTCGGCATCGATTATTACACCCAGCGCAGGCAATTGGGCACGGCCGACGCCGTCAGGACAGTAAAGAATATGGTAGAGGGCAACTTCCTGATGATGAACGGCGATATTATGGTCAATCATCGGGATATCGAGTGTCTGACTAAAAGGCGAGAGAACACGATGAGCTTGGTCAAAGTCGAGGACGCGCGAGACCTGGGAACAGTCGAAGTAAGCCAGGATAGAGTGCTAAGAATCCACGAGAAAGTGGCCAAACCGCCCTCGAACCTGGCTAATGCCGGCCTCTACCTCTTCACACCTGAGATATTCGAGGCAATATCTCAGACTCCGACCTCGCCACGGGGCGAATACGAGATAACCGACTCTCTGCAACTCCTAGTCGACCATGGGTGCCCTGTCTCGTATCAGGAAATTGGCTACTGGCTCGATGTCAGCTATCCCTGGGACCTGCTGGCCGCCAACGAATCGCTCCTGGCCAAGCTGGAACCACAGAACCTGGGCACCATAGAAGCGAATGCGGTAATCAAAAATGCGGTGAGCCTCGGTAAAGGCACTGTGGTCAGGTCAGGCTCCTATATCATCGGCCCGGTGATTATCGGTGAGAATTGCGAGATAGGACCGAACTGCTATGTTCGGCCGGCGACCTCAATCGGCAATGGCTGTCATATCGGCGCTGCCTGCGAGGTCAAAAATACAATTGTTATGAATAATAGCGCTATCCCGCACCACAACTATGTCGGCGATAGCGTTATCGGCGAGGATTGCAATCTCGGCGCCGGTACCAAGATTGCCAATCTCAGGCTCGATGAGCAGAATATTACCGTGGCTGGACGGAACACCAAAAGACGCAAGCTGGGCGCCATTATGGGGGACGGGGTAAAGACTGGGATAAATGCCTGCATCAATATCGGCACCGTAATTGGGAACAATACGCATATTGGACCGGGAGCGGTGGTGAGCGGAATTATTCAACCGGACTCGAAAATCTTTTAAGTCAGGGTTAGATGGAATGATGAAGCAAGCGGTAATTCTGGCGGCGGGGGAGGGGCAGAGACTGAGACCGTTTACGGTGACGAAGCCAAAGACGATGATTGCCATCGCCGGCAAGCCGATACTCCAGTATGTAATCGAGGCGCTTGCCCGTAACGGCATTCGCAACATCATTATCATCGTTGGCTACCGAAAAGAGCAGGTCTTCAATTACCTGGGCGCCGGGGAGAAGTTCGGCGTGAATATAGTTTACATAACACAAGAGAAACAGCTTGGCACAGCTCACGCGCTCATACAAGCCAAGGGAGCCGTCCAGGATGAGTTTCTTGTTCTGCCGGGCGATAATCTTATCGAGGCTAATACCATCGCCCGCTTCATCACCGCCAAACCGCAGGCTGTGCTGGTTAAGAAAGTGGAAAACACAGCCAGATATGGCGTGGTCACTACCGATGGAGATATGGTACGCAGTATCGAAGAAAGAACCGGAGACACCGAGTGTGATATAATCAATACTGGTATTTATGCCTTTGACGAGAGAATTTTTGACTTTATCGAGGCCGAGTTAGCCATTCCTGACGTGATAAATAATATGATAGCCCAGGGCTCTGCCGTCAGCGCCCAAGAAACCGAGGGCACCTGGCTCGATGTCGTTTACCCCTGGGACATTTTAAGCCTGAATAACGCTATTCTCCGCCAAATCCCGCCCAGCCTGGGGGGTACTATCGAAGCCGGCGCTTATGTCAAAGGAACGGTATCGATAGGCAAAGACACGATAATCCACTCGAACTCTTACGTCTTCGGCCCGGCAGTCATCGGGGAGAATTGCGAGATAGGTCCCAATGTCTGCATCTTGCCCGCCACCAGCATCGGCGACAACGTAGTTATCTCACCTCTCAGCTCCATAGAAAACAGCGTTATCGGGAAAGACGTTAACATCGGCCCGGGTAGCATTATCGAGGATTCGGTCATCGATGAAAGCTGCCTTATCCAGGGGCGGTTTACCGCGTGCAGCGATGAGACTGAAGTGCGGATCAACGATGAACTCCATCAGGTAAAAATAGGGGCGATGCTCGGCGTGGGCTGCAACCTGAAGAGCAACGTAGTAGCCCAGCCGGGAGTTATCATCGGCAATTACAGCCAGGTACAGGCTATGAAGCTGCTCAGCGGCCGGTTGCCTGATAAGAGCACGGTATTCTAAAGAATGTTGGGAGGTGATGTCGTTACGAGTCCGCCTGAGGCGGGCGCAGTAATCTCTAGCGGGTGCTGAAAAAAGCTTTCCTCGTTTTTCTCCCCCTTTGAAAAAGGGGGATTAAGGGGGATTTCCAAGCTCAAAATCCCTCTCAATCTCCCTTTACGAAAGGGAGAGGAAACGGCTTGAACCTGTTTTTCATCAGCCTGCTATGATTTTATAGATTGCTTCGCATCCCGACAAAGTCGGGATGGCTCGCAATGACATAAGTGAAGAGTATGTGTGGTATCGTCGGTTATATCGGCAATAAGCAAGCTCAACCCATCTTGTTAGGCTGCCTGGAGAAACTGGAGTACCGGGGTTACGACTCCTGCGGCGTAGCTATCGCCGGCAAAGATATCGAAGTCTATAAGGACGCCATCAGGGTGAAAATGCTCGGCGAAGTCTCGCCGAAGCTGAACGGGACAACCGGTATCGGACACACTCGGTGGGCGACTCACGGAGTGCCTTCCCAGATTAACGCTCACCCCCACCTCGATTGCAGCGGCAACATCGCCGTCGTCCACAATGGAGTCATCAATAACTGCCAGGAACTGAAAGCCCGGCTAATACGGGAAGGGCATACTTTCACCTCCGAAACGGATACTGAGGTCATCCCCCACCTCATCGAAAAATACTATCACGGCAATCTGGAAGAAGCGACCGCAGCCGCCCTGGATGATATCGATGGCTCATATGCCATCATCGTCCTGGCCAAAGACAGGGCTGAACTGGTCGTGGCCAGAAAAGACAGCCCTCTGATTCTCGGCCTGGGCGACCGGGAGAACTACATAGCTTCAGATGTGCCAGCAATTTTAGACCATACCGATAGGGTCGTCTACCTGGAGGACGGCGACCTGGCCGTCATTACCAGGAATGAAATCAAAATCAAGCAAAACGGCTCGGATGTCCGGAGAGATGAGCAGAAGGTTTCGTGGAATGTCGAAGAGGCTCAGAAAGCCGGCTACGAGCACTTTATGCTCAAGGAAATCCACGAGCAGCCGAAAGTGATACGGAATACCCTTGCCGAATACACGCGAGCCACCGAACACCCGGTCGATTTACTCGGGGCAAGAGACACCGGGACGGATTCTATGCTTCTGCTAGCTTGCGGCACTTCCTATCACGCCGCCATGATTGGGAAATACATTATCAGGGAGTTGCTCAAGATTCCGCCAAGGATAGAGATAGCCTCTGAATTCAACTACTATAGCGATGTCCTGTCCAGAGCTGTTGCCATCGCCATCACCCAATCGGGCGAAACGGCCGATACCCTGAAGGCGATGAAAAAGCTAAAGGAAGCCGGCTGTCGCGTGTTAGCCGTCACTAATGTGGTAGGCAGCACAGCCAGCCGGATTGCCAACGAGACGATTTATACCAGGGCCGGCCCGGAGATGAGTGTCGCCGCTACCAAGAGCTTTACCGCCCAGCTTATGGCGTTGTACTGGCTCGGCATCACCCAGTCCAGGATAGACGCCAGAAAGCTTGCCAGCCTGCTCACCGAGCTAAGACAGCTGCCGGGCAAGGTGCAGCAAATACTGGATGATGAGGCAATAATTGCCAAGCAGGCCAGGAACCTGTCCAGGTTTGAGAATGTCTTCTTCATCGGCCGGGGCATCAACTATCCGGTCGCCCTGGAGGGAGCTCTCAAACTGAAGGAGATTTCCTATATTCACGCCGAAGGCTATGCCTCCGGAGAGCTGAAGCACGGGCCTTTTGCCTTGCTGGGCGAAAGTTCGCCGGTGATTGCCATCGTGTCAAAGGACAATACCCATGACGCCATGCTGACCAATATTAAAGAGGTAAAAGCCAGGCGCTCCCCTGTCATCGCCCTGGCTGAAGAAGGCGACGAGGCTATCGAAGAGGTGGCCGACGCCGTCATCAGCCTGCCGCGGGTAGAAAGCCTATTCTCACCGGTAGTCAATACGGTCGCCTTGCAGCTGCTGGCCTATTATACCGCTAAAGAGCGCGGCTGCCCCATCGACTTCCCCCGCAACCTGGCCAAAAGCGTGACGGTGGAGTAGGGAGGTTAAAATCCATCCCCTTTTCCTTTACCAAAGGAAGGGGGGGATTTGTTTTTTGAGAGAGGCCTTCTAGACGATTTTATCACCTAGTTAATTGACTAAGCATCACACGTGTGCGACAATTTGCTTGTTATGAGGACCATTTCCGTAGATATACAAAATTTCCGCTGTATAGGTTCGCTACAGTTGAACTTTGATATAGGAGGATTAAACACTCTAGTCGGTGAAAACAGTGTAGGCAAGAGCAGTTTGTTTACTGCCATATCGAAGACAATTGATTCAGTAGCGACCGGTAGTGCTCAGTTCATTGTCGAGGATTTGAGATATGGTAAGTTAGACAGCAATGAATTAAAGGTTAGTTGTCACTTTGAACTCACCGTGCAAGAGCAAAAGCAACTTCTAGAGGGAATGTTGTCGTCTCCAATAACTGGGTCTGATCGGGAATCCTTGTATCGGAAATTTGGGGATTATCTCAGAGACCTCGAAATAGGTGTTACTTGGGATGAAGTTAGCAAATCTGCTTACGCTAAAATCGGCAAGATGTTCTTGCAGAATGATTGGGTTAGTAATAAGGTGCTTAGCCGTGGTGCTCATAACTTAGGGGCTTTCGACGATCTTCTCAAAGAATCATCAAATGTCAGCAATTTGGAGGCTAGGATTCTAGGGCTAGGCGAAGGTGACTTCTTGAGTGCCAACGCTATTCTTTCACGGGTTGGACAGCTAATCAGACTCCACTTCAAGACGTTTGATGAATTCCGGGTTCGCCCAATGGCTAGCAGCAGAAGTGGGGCTATAGAAGCGTTGAAAGGTACTGAGGTTGCGAGCGTGTTGCTAAACTTAAAGAACCATCCTGAGTTAAAGTCACGTAAGATGTATGAGCAAATCTGCTCCGAATTTTCTAGTTTCATTCCTTCCCTAACTATTGAATCCGTAGATATGAGTCCCGGTGGAGGACTGGCAAACGTCCAGTTCATTGAAGAGGGCAAGGATTGGGCAATTCCGCTAGCTAACGTTGGTGCTGGCATAGCCGAACTCCTGACTTTCTTAACCAATTTGGTGGCTCGGGAAGGTAACATCTACGTCATCGAAGAGCCTGAAATGCATCTTCATTCTCACGCAAAAAGACGGCTTCACACTCTAATTAAAGAATCGTCCGAGAGAAATCAAATCTTCATTATTACTCACGACGAGCATTTCATAGACTTTGATAATATACTTGGCCTGCTTCGCCTATTTCTAACCAAGGATGGGACACAAGTTGCATGTTTACCAGCGGATACACCTTCGAATCTAATGGGCCAGCTCAGCACAGCCTTGAAAGACGTGGACAAACGTGAGGCAGTTTTCGCCCGTGCCGTATTACTGGTAGAAGATGAGTCGCAGCAGAAATTTGTATTAGGGTGCGCAGATAAGCTGTCTCAAGATTTGGATAGGGCTGGCGTCAGTGTTTTACCAGTGGATGGTCATGCTGCATTCGAACCTTACATTACGTTGGTTAAATCGCTCAAAATTCCGTATATTTGTCTACGCGATAAGGTCTGGGGTTCAAATAGTACAAGACCTCCTGATATTTTTCGTGCTCTTGGCTGTGAATTGGAGGAATATGTGGAACAAGCTGGCCTGGGTGCAATGCTAAAGGAGTCAAAGGGCAAAGTTGGTACAAGCAAGCAGAGAATAGCTGAGTACGTTGCTAATAATATTGAAAGGAACCAAATTCCGCCGTTATTCTCTCAATTAATTACTGATGTTATGACACTCGCAAAATGATAGAGGTAGATGCTGGAGTCTGGTTCTACTTCAGCTTCTATCCTTTGGGGGAAGTAGTCTGGATACCGACTTTCGTCGGTATGGATAACATTTGCTACGGACCTACTTCCCCTCTTTTTTCTCTTCGGCGTAGAAGCCTCTTAGCTTCTCTGCCATATCTTTAAGCTGCTTATCGACCAGGTAATTAACGGTGTCTCTGGGGAAGGCGCCGTCTTTCCGCCTCTCGCCCGCCGGGATGCCGGTCAGTATTTCCATACCCTCATCGATAGTCTTAGCTGAATAGATATGGAATTTACCCTCACGTACAGAATCAACAACTTCCTCCTTCAGCATCAGATTCCTCAGGTTTTGTTCGGGGACGAGCACGCCCTGGTCGCCGGTTAAGCCCTTCGCCTGGCAGACCTTGAAGAATCCTTCTATTTTCTGGTTGACCCCACCAATCGCCTGAAGCTCCCCCTGTTGATTCACCGAGCCGGTAACGGCGATATTCTGCTTGAGGGGTATGCCGGAGAGACTGGACAGGATGGCATATAGCTCGGTAGACGAGGCGCTATCGCCCTCGACGCCCTCGTAAGATTGCTCGAAACAGAGGCTGGCCGAGAGGGAAAGCGGCTTGTCCTGGGCATACTTCCAACCGAGATAGCCGCTCAGAATCATCACCCCTTTATTGTGAATCGGGCCGCTGAGCTGCGATTCCCGCTCGATATTGATGACGCCGCCCCGCCCCAGGAAGGTGCGGGCTGTAATCCGCGACGGCTTACCGAAGGTGATATCGCCAAGAGTGTAGACGCTCAAGCCATTGAGCTGGCCGGCCACGGCGCCTTCGGTATCTATCATAATGGTGCCGCGCTTAATCATATCCCGAATTCTTTCATCGATGAGGTTATGCCGGAACAATTTCTCATCGAGGGCCTTCTGCACATGGCGGGCAGAAATATGCTTGGACTTATCCCGGTCAGCCCAGTAGTTAGATTCCTCAATCCAGTCTTTTATCTGGGCGAATCTTGTTGACAGGCGCTCCTGGTCGGCTACCAGCCGGGCGGAATACTCAACAACTTTGGCCACGCCGCTGGGGTCGAAGTGCCTTGCCTTGCACTCTTCACAGCACCCTTTGAGAAAGGCGGCGTAAGCCAACATGTTATCTTCAGTCCTCTCGATATCGAAGGCGAAATCCGCCTTAATCTTAAAAATTTCCCAGAAGTCTTCGTCATACTGGCATAATAGCTCATAGAGCATAACGTCACCGGTAAGAATAACTTTGACAGTGATAGGCATCGGTTCGGGCCTCAACCCCTGCGGGGCGATAAGGCCGAATTGCTCGAAAGGGTCTTCGATGCGGTTTTCCCTATTTTTGATAGCCCGCTTGAGGGCCGGCCAGACGCCGGGATTGGTGATTACCTCATTAGCGCCGACCAGCAGATAGCCGCCATTGGCCCGGCTGAGAGAGCCGGATTTCAACATGGTATGGTCGCTCAGGTAGCCGCCCAAGAGAAAGCGCCGCTCTATTTTGCCGAACAGATTGCCGAAATTAGGATTACTTTCGATGATGACGGGCGGACCCTTGGCTTCACTGTTGTCCACGAAGACGTTTACCTGGAAGGGGAGAAAAGGGTCTCTACCCTGGATAACCTGGCTGACCGGAACGCCCAATATCGGATTGACCGGCTCCGGAGCGCCTTTGAAAAGCTCCAGATTATCCAGAATATAGGCCTTCAATCCGGTGAGATACTCCACAATCTTGGGGTGTTGGGAATATTGTTCGAACAGGGAGCTGAAAACGCCGGAGACGACGTATTCGCCGATGTCTTTATCCAGCTTTTGCAGGCGCTCGATTAACCTCATCTGGAGGCTACTAATAGCCTCGAAGCTCGACTGCATTTTCCTGCGCAGTTCAACCTGTTTGGCTTCCAGCTGCTTTCTAACAGCTTCCTCAAGGGCCAGGTATTCCTGCTCCTGCATCGGGCGGTCTTCCACCATGGGAACCAGGACAGGCCCGACCGGGGTCGTCTGGAGCGAGAATCCTTGCCGGCGGGCTTCAACGGACAATTCTTCAAACAATCTGTGCTGTTCGGACTGACCTTCTTCTATCGCTTTTTGCTTCTGGCTCCGATACTCTTCACTGGAAAAGGCTCGTCCCAACCCCTGACGTATCTTATCAAGCAGGCTGGTCATCTCATCACGAAAGGCTTTGCCTTTCCCCTGAGGCAAGGCGGCGACACACGGAGTATCCGAGGTCTTGAAATTATGCAGATAGCACCAATCATTAAGAGGCGTTATTTCACCCCTGGCTTCTCTTTCCCTGATAAGTTTTTCAATGTAGATTTTCACCATGGAGGTTTTGCCGGTGCCGGTCAGACCAGCCACATAGATGTTGTAGCCGACATCGGGCATATTCAGGCCGAACTGTACGGCGCGGGTCGCCCTTTCCTGCCCGATAAACTCACGCAGCGGCGCCAGGTCTTTGGTACATTCGAATTTGAATATACTTGGGTCACACTTCCAGCACAGCTTGTCAGCCGGGACTTCATATTCCTGAAGTTCCATTGTCCCTCCTCATAGTTAATTGCGAGAGCCATCTGATTCTACTCTCTTTAACACTGCTCTATCAATACCAATCGGGATTTGTTCTTCGCTATTATCTTTTGATTTATTTTTTATTTGACTTCTCTTTTATCATAATATATACTAACTAGGGTAAAGCGCGGGTCACCCGAATCTATAAGGCTGAGAGCTTTCCCTGGGAAGTCTCAGCTTTAATTATGTAGGTCAGATTAGAGAATAGATGAAGATTGCCATCAGTGGTAAGGGAGGCGTAGGCAAGACCTTACTATCATCTCTTCTTGCCAGGATATTCGCCGAATCAGGCTATTCCGTCATTGCTATCGATGCCGACCCGGATGCGAACCTGGCCGCCACCCTCGGTTTCCCCAATGCCGACAAGATTACACCTATCTCCGAAATGGACGAGCTTATCGAAGAAAGAACCGGCGCCAAGCCGGGACAATCTGCCCCTTTCTATACACTAAATCCCAAAGTAGATGATATCCCAGAAAGATTTGCCCATAAACTAAACGGTATCAGATTAATGAGAATGGGCAGAATCAAGAAGGGCGGCACCGGCTGTTATTGTCCTGAAGGCGCTTTACTCCAGGCCCTGATGGCTCACTTGCTGGTAGCCAGAAACGAAGTGATTATTCTCGATATGGAGGCTGGCATCGAGCACCTGGGGCGGGGCACCGCCGCCGCCGTTGACAAGCTAATCGTGGTAGTAGAACCGGGCAGGCGAAGCATTGAAACCGCCGTCAGCATCAAGAAACTTGCCGCTGAAATCGGCTTACGGGACATTGCAGTGGTCGGCAATAAGGTCAGGAACCAATCAGACAAAGACTTCATCAAGTCGAGTCTTCCTGATTTTGAATTCCTCGGTTTCATTCCTTATGACCAGGCAATAGTCGATGCCGACCTGGCCAACCGGTCACCTCTGGAGGCTAGCCGGCCGGCAAAGGCGGCGGTAATGGAGATATATCAGGCCTTGTTAGCAGGCGCCGGTAAAGGCGCCGGTTCGAAGAAGCTAAAAGTATAAATGGGAGCTAAAGAGGTACTAAGTTACCTCTTTTTAATGCGCCGGTAAGCGCCGGTAGAAAAAGAAAAACAAAGGGAGGGTTTATGCCATACGACACGTCTAAAATGGCTGACTGGGAGATTGCCGAAGCAGCCGAAGAACACATGCCGACTCCGGACGAGTGGCGGGAAAAGCTGGGGCTGAAAAAGGACGAGATACTCGGCTACGGCAAGGTGTCCAAACTCGATTTCCTTAAGATTATCGACCGGCTCAAGAACAAGCCTGATGGCAAGTACATCGAAGTTACCGCCGTCACGCCGACCCCTCTGGGCGAGGGCAAGACAACCACCACCATGGGCATCATCGAGGGGCTAGGCCACGCAGGCTACAATGTGGGCGGCGCCATCCGGCAGCCCTCGGGCGGCCCCACCATGAACGTCAAGGGTACTGCTGCCGGCGGAGGCAACGCCCTTCTGATTCCCCATACCGAATTTTCTTTAGGCCTGACCGGTGATATCAATGACATCATGAATGCCCATAACCTGGCGATGGTGGCGCTGACGGCCAGAATGCAGCACGAGCGCAACTATAGCGACAAAACCCTTGAAAACCTGAGCCATATGAAGCGCCTGGATGTGGACCCGCTGCGCGTGGAGATGGGCTGGATTATAGACTTCTGCGCCCAGAGTCTGCGCAACATCATTATCGGCATGGGCGGCCAGAAAACCGATGGCTTCCTGATGCAGTCCAAGTTCGGCATTGCCGTCAGCTCCGAGCTGATGGCAATGTTAGCCATTATCACAGACCTGGCCGACATGCGATCAAAAATGAATGACATTACCGTTGCTTATGATAAGAAGGGTAAGCCGATTACCACCGGCGACCTGGAAGTGGCCGGCGCCATGACCGCCTGGATGCGCAATACCATTAATCCCACCCTGTGCAGTACGGCTGAGCTCCAGCCCTGTCTGGTGCATGCCGGGCCGTTTGCCAACATCGCCGTCGGTCAGTCATCGATTATTGCCGACCGGCTGGGCTTGAAGATGTTCGATTATCACGTTACCGAAAGTGGCTTCGCTGCCGATATCGGCTTCGAGAAATTCTGGAATGTTAAATGTCGCTACAGCGGTCTCAAGCCGAACGTATCGGTGCTGGTATCCACCGTTCGGTCGCTCAAGATGCATGGCGGAGGACCCAAAGTAACCCCAGGCGTGCCCTTACCTGACGCCTACAAAAAATCGGCTCCGGAACTGGTCGAGAAAGGCTGCGCCAATCTGGTGCACCACATCGGTATCATCAGGGCTGCCGGCATCAACCCGGTGGTCTGCATCAATAAGTTCCCCACCGATACTCAGGAAGAAGTTAACATAATTAAGAGAGCCGCCGAGGCGGCTGGAGCCCGTTGCGCCTTATCAGAACATTATGCCAAGGGCGGCGCCGGCGCCCAGGAACTGACCGCGGCCGTCGTGGATGCCTGCAAAGAGAAGAACAATTTCCAGTTCCTCTATCCCAAAGAGACGAAACTGAGACAGCGGGTGGAAAAGATTGCTAAGACCGTTTACGGAGCTAGCGGAGTAGCCTGGACGCCCGAAGCGGAAGCAAAAGCCAAAGCCTTCGAGGCCGACCCGAAGTATGATGATTACACCACCATGATGGTCAAGACCCATCTTTCGCTATCTCACGACCCGACTCTTAAGGGTGTGCCGAAGGGATGGACTCTGCCCATTCGCGATATCCTGATTTATTCCGGAGCCAAATTCCTCTGCCCGATGGCCGGGACAATCAGCCTGATGCCGGCCACCGGTTCCGACCCGGCTTTCAAGAAAATCGACGTCGATGTCAAGACAGGCAAAGTCCACGGACTTCACGACGTAGCTTAATAAGACCGGATGACCCGCAGGATTGAGGTCTTGCGGGTCATCTTGCTGCAACAAAATAGGAGTCTTTCGCGAAACTAGAAAATTTAACTCCAAATCCCTCTTAATCTCCCTTTACGAAAGGGAGATACCTGGTTCTTCCCCCTTTAGCAAAGGGGGATTAAGGGGAATTTGGAACGTTTCACGGAAGGCTTAAATAGAGAGAAAGTTGTTCTAATCCTCTTAAGAGACGTATAATAATATAGGGGTTTAAATGCCTAGAAACACGTCTGGCAGGACAGGTAAGAAAAAAAGAGTTTTATTCCAGCCCGCCAACATCGAGGTTCTCGTTGAGCCAGGGGCCAATCTCAGGGAAGTTGCTATGCTGGCAGGGGTAAGGCTAATTGCATCCTGTGGCGGCGCCGGCACCTGCGGCACCTGCAGGGTCGAGATTAAAGAAGGCGAAGTCGAGACTACAAGGACAGCCAGGCTCACGGACGCAGAATTCGCGCGGGGAATGCGGCAAGCCTGCCAGAGCCGCGTACTCACCGACCTGGTGGTCAACGTCCCGGTAGAATCCAGACTTGAGACAGCCGTTCTGGCGCGGGAGCAGAAGGGAAGGGCGGCGGCACAGAAAGGGGTAGAAGCCCTGGCCACCGGCTGGCGCTTCAACCCTCCGCTGGCTAAATATTATCTTGAATTACCGCCTGCCACCCTGACCGATAATACCAGCGACCTCTCCCGGTTGCTGCGGGGATTGAGGCAGGAATATAAACTGAGTCACATGACCGTAGATTTTGAAGTAGTTAAGAAATTGCCGACGTTGCTGCGCCAGAGTGATTGGAAGGTTACTGTCACCACTCTGGTAACGGCTATCGAACCCAAAGGCAACGCCAAACGCCGGCCGAGATTGGTAAACGTCGAGGGCGGCGATACCAGGGACAATCATTACGCAATCGCCCTGGATATCGGCACCACCGCCGTGAAAATGCAGTTGCTCGACCTGAAAAAGGGCAGGGTTGTCGCCGAAGGCAGCGATTACAACGGGCAAATCGATTACGGCTCTGACGTGATTACCCGGATTGCTTATTGCCAGAAACCGGGGGGATTGGAGAAGCTGCAGCAGGTAGTAGTAGGGACTATCAACGAACTTATCGACCGGCTACTGGAAGAGAGCCGCGTCAGCCGGGATGATATCGGTCACCTGATGACGGCCGGGAACACAACCATGCTCCAGATTTTGTTGGGGCTGGACCCGAAATATATCAGGCTGGCACCCTACACTCCAGCCGCCACCTATGTTCCGCCGGTCAAGGCAAATTCCCTGGGTATCAACCTGGCAGAGCATGTTTACCTGTTTGCCTCGCCGCTGGTAGCGAGCTATGTGGGAGGCGATATCGTCGCCGGCGCTGTCGCCGCCGGACTGCATCAGACAAAGAAAGTAACCCTGTATATAGATATCGGTACAAATGGAGAAATAGTCATCGGGAACTCAGATTGGATGGTCACCGCCGCCTGTTCGGCAGGGCCGGCCTTCGAAGGCGGAGAGATAAAGCACGGTATGCTCGCCTCCAGTGGAGCCATCGAGGGAGTCACCATCGACCCGGCAACCCTGGAACCGACAGTGAGCACCATCGGCGGAACAAAAGCGAAGGGAATCTGCGGCTCAGGCTTGATAAACACTGTCTCTCAGTTGCTGGAAACCGGCATTATCAATCAGAAGGGGGAGTTCAATTACGACCTGCCGACCAAACGAATCAGGCAGAGTAACGATGTTTATGAGTACGTCCTGGCCCGGGCGCCGGAGACACAGATAAATAATGATATTGTTATTACGGCCATCGATATCGATAACCTGATACGGGCTAAGGCGGCAATGTACGCGGGTTACCAGACGGTAATTAAAAGCGTGGGTATGACCATGAAGGATATCGAGCAGGTAATCATCGCCGGCGGTTTCGGCAGCTACATCGATGTGGCAAAGGCGATTACCATCGGTCTCCTGCCTGATATCCCCCGGGACAAATTCATTTTCATCGGTAACGGCTCGCTGATGGGCGTCAGGCTAAGCTCCTACTCGACCGATATCATCGATGAAATGAGAAGAGTCGCTGATTTGATGACCAATCTGGAATTGAGCGAGAACGCTGATTTTATGAATAACTACATCGCAGCCTTGTTCTTGCCCCATACCGACAGTAATGCGTTTCCTTCGGTAATCAGACAGCTTGCCCGGACTCAGAAATCAGGGCGGAGGGTAGCGGCTTGAGCTTTGCGATTGCTGTGGCGGGGAAGGGGGGTACCGGCAAGACATCTATAGCCAGTCTCATTATTCGTTACCTGAAGAAGAACGGCTCGGGGCCGATTCTAGCCATCGATGCGGATGCCAATGCCAACCTCGGTGACGGTCTGGGTCTTCAGGTAGGGGAGACCATCGGCTCGATAATCGCCTCGTTCAACCAGGAGAAGATTAAGATACCTGCGGGCATGACCAAAGAAGCCTACCTGGAAGTCAAAATGAATGAGGTGGTGGTGGAGAGTAAAGGGGTCGACCTGATAACTATGGGGAGGGGCGAGGGCCCTGATTGCTACTGCTACCCTAATTCCGTTCTCAGAAAGGTCGCTGACGAGATGGCGGCCAATTATGCCTATGTGGTGATGGATAACGAGGCCGGGCTGGAACACCTTAGCCGTAGAACCACCCAGAATATCGACCTGCTGCTGATAATCTCCGACCATTCGGTGAAGGGTATCCGGACGGTAGCCCGAATCAGGGACCTGGTGAAGGAACTCAAGCTGGTGGTGAAGAAGCAGGCGGTGATTATCAACTTTGCGCCTGCCGAATTAGCCCCGATGGTCAAGGAAGAAATAGCGAGGCTGGGTATCGAATCGCCTTATCTCATCCCCAGGGATGAAGACATATATCAATTCGACCTGGAAGCCAGGCCGCTCCTTGAGCTACCTGATAGCTGCGTGGCGGTGAAGGCAATCGACAGTTTGATGGCCCAATTCCTGAAAGATAAAGCGAAAGTTTGAAAAGGGGATAAAGAGATGACAGCAGAAATAATCGATGGGAAAAAGATTGCGGCTGAAATCCAGGCGGAACTGAAACAGCGAATCGCCAACCTTCAGAAGAAGGGAGTGACTCCAAAAATCGTGCCGGTTCTCGTTGGAGAGGACCCGGCGTCTTTATCCTATCTGCGCGGTATCACCAGGACTTGCGGCGAGGTCGGCGTAGCCACCGAGACTGCCAAGCTCCCCGCCGATGCCACCCAGCAGGACTTGCTAAAGAAGATAGACGAACTTAACAAAGACCATAACGTTCACGGCATTCTTTTGTTCCTGCCCTTGCCCAAGCACTTGAATGCGCTGGAGGCTGAGAGCGCTATCTCACCGGCTAAAGATGTGGATGGGACTAACCCGATAAGCGCCGGCAAGCTGTTACTGGGAGAGGAAACATTCTTCCCTTCGACTCCCTACGGAGTTAAGGAACTGCTCGTCCGCAGCGGCCACAGCCCGGAAGGCAAACACGTGGTCATCGTCGGCCGCAGCAATATCGTCGGCAAACCTTTAATGGGAATACTGGTACAGAAAGACAAGGGCGCTAACGCCACGGTGACTGTCTGCCATACCGGAACCAAGGATACAGCCGCATTCACGAGGCAGGCTGACATCCTGGTGGCGGCTGTCGGCAAGGCGAAGGCAATCACCGCCGATATGGTGAGAGAAGGCACGGTAGTAATCGATGTCGGCGTGAACTTCATACCCGACCCGGCCACCGGCAAGAACAAGCAGGTCGGTGACGTGGATTTTGAAGCTGTAAAGGAAAAGGCAGCGGCGATTACGCCCGTGCCCGGAGGAACCGGCGCCGTCACCTCGACGATGCTGATGGCCAACACAGTCAGGGCTGCGGAGGCGGCCGCCGGTACCTGATTGCAGAATTAGTTATACTTCTTTCCTCTCCCCTTGCGGGAGAGTCCCGACTCCGTGCGGGATCCCGTATGAAATCGGGAGATTAAGGTGAGGGGGACATGAATTCGACCCAGGTAACAGGAACGGTTACCACATAAAAAGGATGATGCTATGACAGCGACGATTTTAGATGGTAGAAAAATATCAGCGGAGATAAGGCTCGAACTCAAGGGAGAGGCGGAACGCTTGAAAGCGCGAGGCGTTGTTCCCGGCCTGGCTGGCATACTTGTCGGCGAAGACCCTGGCTCGGCACAATACGTCGGCTATAAGAGCAAGGCTTGCGAGGAGACGGGCGTCAAAGAAATGATGCGTCATCTTCCGGAGAATGTCACTGAAAGAGAGTTGCTGGGCACTATAGACCAGCTAAACAAGGACCCCAATGTCCACGCTATCTTCATCCAGCTTCCGTTGCCAAAGCACCTGAATGAAGAGAAAGCGTTGGCAGCAATCGTGCCGAAAAAAGATGTAGACGGTTTTCACGCTATGAACGTCGGCAAGGCATGGCTGGGCCAGTCCGCCTTCGTGCCGGCGGTTGCAATCGCTATGCATGCGATGCTCATCCGCGGCGGCTACGATATTAAAGATAAAGAAGTCGTAATCGTAAACGTAGATAACATGGTGGGTAAGCCGCTAGCGTCTATTCTCGTCCAGGACAAGGACAAGGCACGCGCCAATGTGACGCTGGTTTATCCAACGACGCCAAAACTAAGGGAGTATACGCGGCGGGCTGACGTGCTGGTTGTCTCGGTCAATAAACCAAAGTTCATCACCGCCGATATGGTCAAAGATGGCGTCATCGTTCTGGACTTCGGCTCGACCTATGTCGAAGACCCGGTAACGAAAAAGAGAAAGAACCTCGGGGATGTCGATTTCGAGGCAGTAAAAGAAAAAGCAGAAGCGATAACCCCCGTGCCGGGTGGGGTGGGGCCGATGCTGGTCACAATGCTAATGCTAAGTACCGTGCAAGCTGCCAAGCTAGCGGCCGGGATTGCTTAGACCTTTGATTATTAACAAGGAGGGAAGCCGTGGTAAATAAGAATAAAGTGGAAATGAAGAGCGCCCCGGGCAGGGATAAGGTAGAGGTGCTGGGAGAGACCTTCGAGCCGGGCAAGCCCGAGGGTGAAGAAATGGGCAAATGGCGCCAGAAACTGGAGAGCCGCCAGGAGAAGCTGAAATACCTGGAAACTGGCGAAAGATATTATTACAGCAAAGATTGGTATGGCAGCGAAAAAAGGAAGAACCCGGCGTAGCCCAGTTTATTGAGTTTATTGAGTTTGTTGCGTTCATTGAGTTTCTTGAGTTAATTCATCTTCTCCGCCTCTCCCCTTGCGGGAGAGGATTGAGGTGAGGGGACAAACAGAAACTGAATGTGCACAGGCGGGGACGCCTGTGCCACCAGAATTAGACAAGGGGGGTAATTAATGCCTGTTGAAATTCCTAAGATAGCCTATAGCGGCAAAGTCAAAGAGGTAACCCTGGGCAAGGGCGGCAAAACCGTCACGGTCGGCGGGGAAACATCCTACCCCTTCTACCTCTTCGAAGGCGCTATGACTAATAAACCAAAAATAGCCATGGAGGTCTGGGACTGCCCGCCGGAAGACTGGGCGGCAGCCGCCTTAGAGCCGTTTGCCGGGGTAACCGGTGACCCGGTTGCCTGGGCGAAAAAGTGCATCAATGATTACGGCGCCGAGATGATTGCTCTTGAGCTAATCAGCACCGACCCGAACGGTCTTAACCGGCCGGCCGCTGAAGCCGCCGCCGTGGTCAAGAAGGTATCTGATGCCATCGACGTGCCCTTAATCGTCTGGGGAACGGCCAACCATGAGAAAGATACCGAAGTGCTGAGGCTGGTGGCTGAGCTTTGCCAGGACAAAAGACTGATTCTTGGGCCTGTGGAAGAGGGCGACCATAAGAGAATCGGCGCCGCTTCTCTGGCTTACCATCACACGGTCATCGCCTCGACGCCCATCGATATCAACCTGGCCAAACAGCTTAATATTTTGCTGGGTAACCTGGGCGTTCCCGACGACCTGCTGGTAATGGACCCGACGGTGAGCGGCATTGGCTACGGCATCGAATATTGTTACTCGGTAATGGAGAGGATGAGGATGGCGGGTCTGACTCAACAGGATGAGAAGCTTCAGTTCCCTATCATCTGCAATATCTCCAAGGAGACCTGGAAGACCAAGGAAGCCAAATCCCCGACCGGGGAAGTCCCCGAGCTGGGGGAAGCCAGGAAGCGGGGTATCCTGCTCGAGGCAATGTCCTCGGTAGCCTTGCTGATGGCCGGAGCCGATGTATTGATAATGAGACATCCGGAAGCAATAAAATTAGTCCGGGAAATGATTGCTGATTTAACCGCCTCATAGAAAAATAAAAGGGAGGAAGAGGAAAGAAATGGCAGAAGAGAAGAAACTAAGTATCGACCCGGCTACTCTTGAGATGATTGAGAAGGCCAACAGCGAAGGGGTTAGTACCGCTTTCGCGAGGGCCGAGGTGATGAGACCGTGCCCGATAGGCGCCGAGGGCAGTTGCTGCAGTAACTGCGCCATGGGCCCTTGCCGGGTACCGCTACCGAGAGGTAGAACCGAAACACCGGAGGAGAAAAAGAAGCGCCGGGGCGTCTGCGGGGCGACCGTCGAGACCATCGCCGCCCGCAACTTCGTGCGCAAGATTGCCGCCGGCACGGCATCTCACGGCGACCATGGCCGCGAGGTGGCCAAGGTCTTCCTTGAGATGGCCAGGGGAGAGGCGCCCGGATTTGAAATCAAGGACGAGCAGAAGCTCTTGCAGCTTGCCCTGGAACTGGGCGTCAACATCGGTAACCGCAGCAACAAAGAGATAGCTATCGATGTCGGCAAGATACTCGAAGCAGATTTTAGCCGGCAGGAAGGCGAGCTTGTTTTCCTGAAACGGGCGCCGATAAAGCGCCAGGAAATCTGGAAGAAGCTCGGCGTTCTCCCCAGGGGTATCGATAGAGAAGTCTCCGAGGCGCTGCACCGCACCCATATGGGCTGCGACCAGGACTATAAAGACCTCCTGCTTCACGGGGCCAAGACCGCCCTGGCCGATGGCTGGGGCGGCAGCATGATTGCCACCGAACTTCAAGATATCATGTTCGGCACTCCTGCGCCGGTAGCCAGCCAGATAAACCTGGGCGTCCTGAAAATTGACGAGGTCAATATCATCGTCCACGGCCATGAGCCTTACCTGGCTGAAACACTTGCCGTAGTGGCTCAAATGCCTGAGATGATTGAATACGCTAAATCGAATGGGGCTAAGGGTATTAACCTGGCAGGTATGTGCTGCACCGCTAACGAGATTCTGATGCGGCACGGCGTACCGATTGCCGGGAACTTCCTGCAGCAGGAACTGGCCGTAGTCACCGGCGCTGTCGAAGCGATGGTGGTCGATGTCCAGTGCATTATGCAGGGGCTGGTCGAAGCGGCGTCCTGTTTCCATACCAAGATTATCACCACCGACCGCCGCGCCAAGATTGAAGGCGCTACCCACATGGAGTTCGATGAGCATCATGCCGTCGAATCGGCTAAAGCCGTCATCAAGGCTGCCATCGATAACTTCCCCAACAGAAGGCAGAACGTGCGCATTCCCGACTACAAGACCGACATTATCGCCGGCTTCAGCCATGAAACTATCAACTACCTGCTGGGAGGGCTCTTCCGGGCTTCCTACCGCCCCCTGAACGATAACATCATCAACGGGCGCATCAGGGGTGTGGCCGGGGTGGTCGGTTGCAATAACGCCAGGGTCACTCACGATGATGTCCACGTCACCCTGGTCAAGGAACTCATCAAGAACGATGTCCTGGTGCTCGAAACCGGCTGCGCCGCCATGGCTTGCGGCAAAGCCGGCCTGCTGGTGCCGGAGGCTGCCGCCCTTGCCGGGCCAGGTCTCCGCTCCGTCTGTGAAGCGGTCGGCATTCCGCCGGTACTGCACCTCGGCGCTTGTATCGATAACAGCCGTATCCTCATCGCCGCCACCGCTATGGTGAAAGACGGCGGCCTGGGCGATGATATCAGCGACCTGCCGGCTGCCGGTGTAGCGCCGGAGTGGATGAGCGAAAAGGCAGTCGCCATCGGACAGTACTTCGTCAGCTCGGGGGTCTACACCATCTTCGGCGCCAGCTGGCCTACCGAAGGCAGCAAAGAAGTGACAGATTTCCTCTTTAAGGAAATGGAAAACCTGTACGGCGGAATGTGGGGCTTTGAGACCGACCCTCTCAAGATAGCCAAAATGGTCATCGACCACATCGATAAGAAGCGGAAAGCTCTGGGCATCGATAAAGCCAGAGAAAGAGTGCTCTATGACATGGCGATGAGACGGGAACTGGAGGCGGTGTAAGTGTCATATCACGAGGAGATAATGTACAAGGGAGGATTGAAAAGAGATGTCTAAGATAATTGCCTCGGCAGCAATCAGGGGAGCTCACAAGATTGTCGATAATGCTGAGTCGAAGTGGAAACAGGCGATGGACAAATGGGGAGCCAACGAACCGGTGGGCTTCCCGAATACCGCCTACTATCTGCCCATCATTTATGGAATTCTGGGCACCAAGGTAGAAAAGCTCGGCGATATGGAAAAAGTCCTCAAGAAGAGCCGGGCCATCTTGCCGCCGCTGGTGAAAGAAACACATCACCTTCCCTATCTGGCGCCAGCCCTGGACGCCGGCATGGTCACTATGTTCGCTGAAGAGCTTATCGAAGCGGTAAGGTATCTGGAAAGCCCGAATTTCTATACCAAGACCGAGGATATCAAGCCGGATAACATCTGGCTGGGGGCCGCTGACGATATTATCCTCCGCAAGAGAGGCATCGAGTTCGTCGATGGCACGGCTCCCGGCTTCGCTGCCATTCTCGGCGCAGCGCCGACCAAAGAGATAGCCGCCCGTATCGCCCAGGAACTGCAGCAGAAAAACCTCTATGTCTTCATGTGCGCCGAGTATAACGGCAAGAGATTCTCCGAGCAGCTCCTGGAAGCAGGCGTGCAAATCGGCTGGCCGACCCGCCTGGTCTCATTCGGACCCGATGTCAGCGCCGCCGTTTTTGCCATGGGCTTCGCCACCAGAGCGGCCATGTCCTTTGGTGGCATCGAAGCCGGCGATTTCAGAAAAATCCTCATTTATAACAAGGACCGCGTCTTCGCTTTTGCTTTGCCGATGGGCTATGTTACCGATGAGTGGTACGCCAATGCCGCCGGAGCCATCAACTGGGGCTTCCCGGTCATTGCCGATACCCCGATACCTGAAGTCCTGCCCACCGGCATCTGCACCTACGAGCATGTCGTCTCCAACATTCCTCATGAAAAGCTGGTCGCCAAAGCGGTAGAAGTGAGAGGGCTCAAAGTTACCGTTTCCGAAGTGCCGATTCCGGTCGCCTTCGGGGCTGCCTTCGAGGGCGAACGGGTACGCGGCGAAGACATTTATCTGGAGTGCGGCGGCGGCCGGACCCAGATGGTGGAATGGGTCACCAGCAAGCCGATGAATGAAGTCGAGGACGGCAAAATCGAAGTCATCGGCCCCGAAGTAACCGATATCAAGGCCGGTTCTCGGTTGCCGATGGCAATCACTGTTGAAGTGGCCGGACGGGAAATGCAGGAGGACTACGAGCCTATCCTGGAAAGGCAGATTCATCACCTTATCAACTACGCCCAGGGGTCGATGCACATCGGACAGAGGGACATTGCCTGGATACGAATCAACAAACAGGCTGTGGAGAAGGGCTTCCGGCTCCATCACATCGGCACCATTCTTCACGCCAAGCTGCACCACGACTTCGGGCGTATCTTCGATAAGCTGCAGGTCAAAATTTACACCGACAAAGATAAAGTAGCCCAGCTCGTGGAACAGGCCAGAGCCGTCTACAATAAGAGAGATATGCGCATCGAGGGCATGACCGATGAGAGCGTCGAAACCTACTACTCCTGCACCCTGTGCCAGTCCTTCGCTCCGAGCCATGTCTGCGTGATTAGCCCGGAAAGAACCGGACTCTGCGGTTCCTATAACTGGATGGACTGCAAAGCCTCTTTCGAGATTAATCCCACCGGGCCGAACCAGCCCGTCGTTAAGGGGCAACCCATCGACGCCAAGCTGGGTCAGTGGAAAGGCGTCAATGATTTTGTGACCAGGACCTCCCGCGGTAAGATAGACCACTACAATTTCTATAGCCTGGTGAACGACCCGATGACCACCTGCGGCTGCTGCGAGGCTATAGCAGCCGTCCTGCCGCTCTGCAACGGTGTAATGACGGTCAACCGCGAGTATACCGGCGAGACGCCCTGCGGAATGAAATTCACCACACTGGCCGGGACTATCGGCGGCGGCTTGAGCACACCCGGCTTCGTCGGTCACGGCAAGTATAATACCACCCAGAGGAAGTTCCTCGCCGGCGACGGCGGGCTACTGAGAATGGTCTGGATGCCTAAAATGCTGAAGGAAGAACTGGCTGACAAACTGAAAGCTAGAGCTATTGAACTGGGAGTGCCCGACCTGCTAGACAAGATTGCCGATGAGACAATCGGCGTTACCGAAGAGGCGATACTGCCCTTCCTGACGGAGAAAGGACACCCGGCTCTGACGATGGACCCAATATTGGGATAATATCCAGAATGGAGTAAAAGAAATGCCACTTACCGGAATCGAAATATTCAAGCTGCTGCCCAAGACGAACTGTAAGGAGTGCGGGGTACCGACCTGCCTTGCCTTCGCTATGAGCCTGGCGGCGAGCAAGGCAACCCTGACCGCCTGCCCCTACGTTTCCGCGGAAGCGAAGGCAAAGCTGCAGGAAGCCTCGGCGCCACCGATAAGGGTGGTGAATATCGGCGTCGGCGCCCGGGCACTAAAGGTCGGCGGAGAGACGGTCATGTTCCGCCACGAAAAGAGGTTCGAGAACCCGCCCGGCATCTCCCTCCTCATCAAGGATACGATGTCTGATGCCGAGGTCGATGCCCGTCTGGACAGGTTTATCCAACTCCAGTACGATAGGGTCGGCTTAACCCTCCGCCCCGAGCTGATAGCTCTGAAAGCAGAATCGGGGGACGCTGGTAAGTTCGTGGCGCTGGTGAATAAGGTTAAGCAGAAAGTCGATTGCAGCTTGATTTTGATGAGCGATAATCCGGCCATTCTAACTGCCGGAGTCAAGGCATCTGCCGAACGCAAGCCGCTGCTCTACGCCGCCACCAAGGATAATGTGGATGCCGTGGCGGCCCTGGCCAAGGAGACTGCCTGCCCGGTGGCTGTGAAGGCTACCAGCCTGGACGAAGTCGCCGAGCTGACGGATAAGCTGACCAAGGCCGGAGTCAACGACATCGTTATCGATTCCGGGGCGAGGACCGTACGCAAGGCTTTTGAAGACCAGGTCATCATCAGGCGGGCCGCCTTAGTCAAGAAGTTCAAACCCTTCGGCTTCCCCACGATTACATTCCCGGCTGAGATGACGGACAACCCGATGAAAGAGGCGGCAATCGCCGCTATGTTCGTGGCGAAGTACGGAGGCATCATCGTCCTCTCCGATTTCCAGGGCGAAGTCCTGTTCCCGCTGCTTGTAGAAAGGTTGAATATCTTCACCGACCCGCAGCGTCCGCTGGCGACTACCCAGGGTATCTATGAGATTAACAACCCCAACGAAAACTCGCCGGTGCTGCTGACCAGCAATTTCTCCCTGACCTACTTCATCGTCTCCGGTGAAATAGAGTCTAGCAAGGTGCC
The DNA here is from genome assembly GCA_016190895.1 of Chloroflexota bacterium. Classification (GTDB taxonomy): domain Bacteria; phylum Chloroflexota; class Dehalococcoidia; order Dehalococcoidales; family UBA2162; genus JACPPR01. The sequence goes on from JACPPR010000028.1 coordinate 46,743, forward strand.
CAGCTACCTGCTGGTGATGGATACGGAGGGACTCTCAGTGATGACTGCCTGGGCTGCCGGTAAATTCGTGGCCGATGCCATCGGGCCATTTGTTAAGAAAAGCGGCATTGCCGATAAGATTAAGCACCGCAAGCTGATAATCCCGGGCTACGCCGCCACTGAAAGCGGCGGGCTGGAAGAAGAACTGTCCGGCTGGGAGATTCTGATTGGGCCCAGAGAGGGCTCCCTTATCCCGGCCTATCTCAAGACCTGGAAATAGTAGAGAAAATCCAAATGAAAAAATTCAAAGTCCAAATCAATATCAAAGTCCAAATGAAAAAATTTTGACATTTAAGCATTTGGATTTTCATTTGAACCTTGGATTTTGGACTTTGAATTTGTTTATGAGGGGGTACGATGATTCTCATCGGAGAAAGTATCAATATCATGTCCAAAACCCTTGGCCCGGCATTGAGGGAAAGGAACCCGAAGCCTATCCAGGAAATGGCGCTGGCGGAAGTCAAGGCCGGGGTGGATTACCTCGACCTTAATATCGGCCCGGCCCGGCGGGCTGGCGATGAGCTGATGAAATGGGTAGTCGAGACCGTCCAGGCGGTTACCGATATGCCGCTATCGCTGGATACGACCAACCCGGTGGCTATGGAGGCCGGTCTCAAAGTTTGCAAGAGCCGGGCTTTGATTAACTCCGTCTCGCTTCAGCCGGACAGGTTGCAAGCCGGGCTGCCCCTGGCCAAGAACTACAACGCCGATATGATTGGACTCCTCTGGGGCGCCGAGGGTATGCCCAGAGACGCTAACGAGAGGTGTATGCTGGCCGTCGAACTGGTCTACCAGGCGAATGATATGGGCATTCCAACCGAAAATATCTGGATAGACCCAATCGCCAGCCCGATTTCGGTGGAGATAAACCAGGTAAAATCCTGTGTCGAGTTTATGAGCATGCTGGCGGAGGTAGCGCCCGGCTGCAAGTCAACCGTGGGACTTTCCAACATCTCGAATGGCACGCCGACACATCTAAGACCTTATCTGAACCGGACCTACCTGATAATGCTGATGAGGTACGGGCTCCATTCGGCCATCGTGGACGCCTTCGATGCCGAACTCAACGCGATAGCCAGAGGCAAGATGCCGGAGGTAGTCAAACTGGTGCATCGGGTGATGGACGGCGAGCAAATTGACATAAAGTCGCTGAGTAAAAAAGAGGCGGAGTACGTCAAGACAGCCAGGGTACTCACAGGCGAAACCCTCTACTCTCATTCCTGGCTAGAAATATAAGAAATCAGGTGGCAAATGGCTGATATTACAGTAACAATGAATGGCAAGCAGGTCGGCGGACCTGCCGGGATAACCATACTCGAGTTGGCCAAGCAGAACGGCATAGACATTCCTACCCTCTGTTATCTTGAGGGGCTGCCGCCCACCGGCTCCTGCCGAGTCTGTGTGGTAGAAGTGGAAGGCTCCAGAACCCTGGTCGCTTCCTGCCACACTCCGATTTCGGCGGGCATGATTATCCAGACCCATTCTCCTAAAGTTCTGGAGGCTCGACGGGTGATAGTGGAGCTGCTCCTGGCAAGCCACTGCGGAACCTGCTATATGTGCGAAAAGGCCAATATCTGCGAGCTGCGCGAGGTGGCCGTCGACCTGGATGTGGGCGTCCCCAGGTTCCCAATCAGGAGACGATTTTATCCTATCGAGGATGAAAGCCCTTATATAACCCGCGATTTGTCCAAGTGCATTCTCTGCCGGAAGTGTATCCGAGCCTGCAATGAGGTAGCCAAAAAACATGTCTACGCTATGGGCTACCGGGGGTTTGATTCTAAAGTAGTCGTGGATTTCGATGAAGTGCTGAACAAAGAAGTTTGTCGTGACTGCGGCATCTGCATTCCCTATTGCCCGACGGGTGCCCTCAGCAACCCACAAAAATCCAGGAAAGACAAGAAGGGGCCGCCGCTGGTTATCAAGGGCTAACTACAAATGGCAAATGACAAAATCCAAATGACAAATGCAGAGGAATATCTGAGAAAGAAAGAGTAGAATGACTAATAAAACTACTACTTTAAGTAAGAACCAAAAATTGATACTGACGCTCTTGCAAGAGGCGCAGCAAAAAACCGGATTCATCTCCGAAGAAGCCATGGTTGGTATAGCCGAATCGCTCGGTATCTCCAGGAGCGATGTTTATGGCGTTGCCACCTTCTACTCATTTCTATCCGTCCAGCCGCAGGGCAGGAACGTAATCAGAATTTGCAAGAGCCTGCCCTGTCACCTCAAAAACGGTCAGGAAATAATCGAAAGCCTGGAAAAACAACTGGGCGTCAAGCCCGGTGAGACCACCCCCGATGGTAAGTTCTCTTTCACCTTGACCAACTGCATCGGCGAGTGCGACCAGGCTCCGGCGATGCTGATTAATGATGATGTTCACGGTAATCTGACACCGGACAAGATAGCCCGGATTTTGAAGACGTACAAGTAACAATAAAATAAGGAGAGTTTTACGCAATCTACCATTCCGTGCTTGACACGGAATCCAGGAAAACCCAGTTATTAATCCTAGTTTTCTGGATACCGACTTTCGTCGGTATGGATGACGTTAGTGAACAACTTCAATAAGACAGGAGATTCTCAGTGCCAGAAAAACGGATTGTTTTGAAGAACTGCGGCGTTATCGACCCCAGGCGCATAGATACCTACCTGCAGCAGGATGGTTTCAAAGCCTGGCAAAAGGCTTCGGCGATGACGCCCGAGCAGGTAATCGCTGAAGTAAAAGCCTCCAATCTAAGGGGGCGGGGCGGGGCGGGCTTCCCCTGCGGGCTGAAATGGGAAGGGGCAAGAAACGCCCCCGGCGCCGAGAAATTCGTAATCTGTAACGCCGATGAGGGCGAGGTGGGGACTTTTAAGGACAGGTATATCCTGCAAAACGACCCCTTTAGCCTTATCGAAGGGCTTGCCATCGCCTCCCATGCTGTCGGCGCCAGACAAGCCTATATCTATCTGCGGGGAGAATACCGTTTCCTGCTGAGCCAGCTTAGAGGCGCTATTCGCCAGGCGAAAGAAAAGGGATTCTTGCCCCATGTGGACATCGAAGTTCGTGAAGGTTCCGGCGCTTATATTTGCGGCGAAGAGATGGCATTAATGGAATCCATCGAGGGGAAGCGGGGCGAGATTCGCTACAAGCCGCCCTTCCCGACGACCCAGGGACTGTGGCAGATGCCTACCGTCATCAACAACGTCGAAACGCTGATGAATGTTGCCCCGATTATCTTGAATGGAGCCGCCTGGTTTAATCAAATCGGCACCGAGCGCAGCAAGGGCACCAAGGTCCTCTCAGTGAGCGGCGATGTGGCTAAACCCGGCGTCTACGAAATCGTGCTGGGCACCACGCTCAAGGAGCTAATCGTTGATTTAGCCGGGGCGAAGAATATCAAGCTGGTCCAGATAGGCGGCGCCACCGGCAGAATCGTGTCTGCCTCGATGCTGGATACTCCGCTCGCTTTTGAAACTATGCTCAGCGCCGGGGCAATCACAGTTTTCGATGAGACCAGGGACGTTATAGACATCGTTCACAGAACGATGGAATTTCTCGCCGAAGAAAGCTGCGGCAAGTGCTCTCCCTGCCGGGAAGGCTGCGGGATAATCGTTAACATTCTGGAGAGATTCATCAAGGGCACAGCGACTCCCAAAGACATCACGACCCTGGAACAACTATCGAGCGCAATGATGCTGACCTCACTCTGCGGTCTGGGGCAGGCAGCCCCTAACTCGGTGGTGGACAGCTTGAAGTATTTCCGGAGCGCCTATGAGGAGCGAATGAAGAAAGTTGAGGTGGTGGCAAGATGATATCAGCGACAGAACAAAAACCCCTGGAAGAGATTACCCAATCTCTTGAGAAGTGTAAATCGGTCTATCTCATCGGCTGCGGCACGTGCACAACGATACTGCACACCGGCGGTAAGGCCGAGGTGCTGGCGCTGAAGGACAAGCTGGAAGCCGCCGGCAAGAAAATAGCCGGCTGGATGGTGATACCCACCGCCTGCGATGAGATAACCAAGTATGCCCTGGAAAGCAGCGAAAAGGAGATTCAGGCCGCTGATTGCCTCCTGGTTACCTCCTGCGCCTACGGAGTGCAACGGGTCAGCCAGTGGGCGGACAAGCCGGCCATCCCGGCCGTAAATACCCTGTTCATCGGCAAAGAAGACGGGGATACCTATTCTGAAGTCTGCGCACAGTGCGGGAATTGCGTTCTGGCCTGGACGGGCGGTATCTGTCCGATAACCTCCTGCCCCAAGGGGCTGTTAGAGGGACCCTGCGGTGGCACCAACAAGGGCAAGTGCGAAGTCGACCCGACCAAAGACTGCGCCTGGACGCTGATATACAAACGCCTGGAGCAACAGGGACGGCTCGACCTGCTGGAAAAAGAACAGCCGCCGAGAAACTACCAGGCAGTGGTCAGGCCGGGCAGGCTTATCACAAAATAGTTCGACAGGCTCACTATAAGTAAGAGGAGAAACAATGCCGACACCTTTCAAAGAAGTCCTTAACTCAGGCAAGTTCGTCGTTACCTGCGAGATAGCGCCTCCAAAGGGGACTAATCTCGAAAAGGTTATCCACCATATCGATTTGCTCAAGGATAAGGTAGACGGACTTAACGCTACCGATAACCAGGGCTCGAGTATGCGCTATCCCTCGCTGGGACTGTGCCTCTTGATTAAGGAACGGGGTGGGGAACCCATCCTGCAAATGACCTGCCGCGACCGCAACCGCCTCGCTCTCCAGTCCGACCTTCTCTTCGCTTACTCCCGGGGAATAAACAACGTGCTCTGCCTGACCGGCGACGCTATCACCCTGGGCGACCACAAACAGGCCAAGCCGGTGTTCGATATAGATTCCCTCCAATTGCTCAGGACAATCCGCACTCTGGAATCGGGGAAAGACCTGGGCGGCAACGACCTGGACGGCGCACCCAAGTTTTGCGCCGGCGCCATCGTTACTCCGGAGGCCCAGCCTATCGAGCCGCAGATGATAAAATTCAGAAAAAAGGTCAGAGCCGGAGCCGAGTTCTTCCAGACTCAAGCAGTCTATGATATCGGCAATTTAAGAAATTTTATGCAAGCCGCCCGGCAGTATAACACCAAAATCATGGCTGGCATCGTCCTGTTGACATCGGCAGGTATGGCCAGATTTATGAACGCAAATGTCTCAGGCATCTTTGTTCCTCAAGCGCTCATCGACGAAATGTCAAAAGCCGAAAAAGGCAAAGCCCTGCAGAAGGGCATCGAGATTGCCGGGCGCATGATTAAGACCATCAAGGACGAGAAGCTCTGCGACGGCGTTCACATCATGGCAATCAACAAGGAAGAAACGGTACCCGATATCTTAGCCGCCGCGGGGTTATAAGAGAACACTGCTTCCTCTCCCTCGACGGGAGAGGGTTGGGCGAGGCTGATACCGATTTGTGTCTCTTGCTTTTTATGTCCCCTCACCTTTAATCCTCCCACAAGGGGAGAGGAGACTGGCGTCCTTTCCCTCTAGACTGGTATTTGCTTCGTTTTCCCTCTCCCTCGACGGGAGAGTCCCGATTCACTCCGTTCATACGGGATTCCGTATGAGTGAAACGAATCGGAAGGTTGGAGTCTGTCCTGAACACAGAAAAGCGTTGAAGTTGGGCTTCGCCTGGAAGCGTAACCCACCAGCCGAGCGATAATTGGTGGGTTGCCCCTCTACACCGAAAGGGAGCTTTTGTATTCTTTGATGAAGTCTGCCATTGCCCTGACGTTTTCGACCTTCGCTTCGTCCGGTATCCCCACATCTCCGTTCATAATAAAGCCGCCGTTTTTGCCGACTACATCGATTAGTCTCTTACAGTGGCTTTTGACATCTTCCGGAGAGCCGTTAATCATTATCGAGGATGGCACGCCTCCCTCGATACAGACAGTATCGCCCAGCACCTCCTTCGCTCTGAACAGGTCGGTGCGCTCGAACCAGTAGACTGCCTTGCCCCTGGGGATATCTTTAATCACCTCGAGACGAGAAGTGCAGTCCCCTTCAAAGAGGGGATTGGGGGTAAAACCGGCATCGATGCATGCCATCATCAGCTTTCTCAAGGAAGGCCAGTAGAAGGTCTTGAACTGTGACGGCGACATAAAGCCGTCGATGCCTTTGTGCAGGGGTATGAAAACTCGGTTTACACCGGGCGTTTTGGACACTGAGATGCCTTGCTCTATCATCGACGGCAGTATCTTATCGATAGCGTCAAGGAGCTTATCCGGGTTTCGGTACATATCCAGCATGATGCCGCGCGTCCCTCTAAAAAAATCACCGAGGTAATCGAAGGGCGCGTAGGTCGAGGAAACAAACTGGCGGGGAAAGCCCAGGGATTCCATCTCCCGGGTGAACTCGCGGCCCTTTGCCACCATTTTCTGGCCTTCCTGCCCGGCCTTGACCAGCGCCTCAAAAGCGCCAGCCATTTCCGGGGTGCCGAAAGACGAGACGTAGGCGGCTGACCTGGTATACCAGGCCCAAGTGAGAGGACGCAGCTTTTTGAACGGTTCCATCACTCCCCAAACGCGCGGCAGAAAACTGCGTAGCAGGAAGTCGGAGGGGTCGGCGAGGAAGGCGTCATACTCTTCGGCTTTCATATATTCGCCTTCGACGAACTGGTAGGTAGCATCGGATTTACCCCCATGACCCGGCCAGACGAGTTGTTTGTAGTTCACGATTTCGAGAGTCGGCGCCCAGGCCAAAAGACGGAAAGTATCGGCAAAAGCATCCGGCTGAAAATCAAGAATGAATCGCTTTACAGCTATTGCTAATCTGTCGTAGTCATGCATGGCTTCTTCAAAATTAAGGCCGGCATATCTCACCGGGAAGAAGCTCAGAAAGGGAGCGAAGGGCACCCTGTCCGGCTCCTTCAGCTCTATTGCATTTCGAATTCTTTCCGTTCTCTCCTGGAATAATTCTCCGGGGGATTTGTCCATTCTAATTGCCTCCGCAAGAACGAGTTAGCAGTATTATACCACGTGTTAGCAGTGCTCACAGCCTGAGGCCAGGCATGAATCAGGCCCGTAATCCGTGGATTCTCAGAACTAGTCTTGTCATTGCGAGACCATCCGCCCGCAGGCGGAGGCGAAGCAATCTGGGCGGGGCGCAACCCCTCCTCCCAGATTGCCACGTCGCGGAGTTTACACTGACCATGAACGCAGTGAAGGGGAATGTGCTCCTCGCAATGACACCCTTGAGGTGAGGTTCTTGATTCAAACACACGGATTATGGCAGGCATAGATACCTTGAAGAGAGTGACCCCAGCATAGTATGCTTAAAGTAGCGAGTGGAATGTAATACGAGTCAAAACAGGAAATGCGAGGTTGAATGAAGGTAATATCCAGAGATAGTCATCACGTAGAGCACCCGTTCCAGGACAAGATGTTTGAGAAATTGTGGGAGCCGATTTCTATCGGCAGCCTGAAGCTTAAGAACAGGATAGCGATGGCCCCCATCCAGAGACTTCCTGCCGAGAACGTTTGGCCAGATATGCACCCCACCCATATCTTGTTCCATGAGGCGATTGCTAAGGGCGGCGCCGGTCTGATAGTCTTCGGCGAGTGTGATGTGACGCCCGGTTCGCAGGGTACCGTGCAGAACGTGAACGGAAAGAGTTCGGTAGACCCGGACCGCGGAATAAGAAGACCCACCAAAGGGATTTGGAGTGACGATGCCATGCCGGGCTGGGTGAAACTATTCGACGCCTGTCACAAGCACGGCGCCAGGGTAATGCCGGCGCTTTCCAGCTATGCCAGATGGATTCCGAAAACGCAGGCCTTGCGTGGAGAAGGAATAATCGAGTTCATTATACCTGATTGGAAAGAATCAGGCATGACTCCCGAGGCTCTGGAGGCAGAAAAGAAGAACTACGTTGCCGCGGCCGTGCGGGCCAAGAAAGCCGGTGCCGATGGGGTGCAACTGGCTGGCACCAGAGAAAGCCTGATTGCCATACTGGTATCTCAAATCAGAAATCCGGGAGTTCCCGGCTACAGTGAAGACCTCAAAGCAAGAGTCCGTTTCCCTGTGGAAATCATCAGGGAAATCAAGGCAGCCTGCGGGCAAGACTTCCCGATAACGATTCGTATTAGCGCTGTCGAGTATATGGCAGACGGTTACGGTATCGAGTATTCGAAACAGGTTGCCAAAGAATGTGTCGACGCAGGGATAGATGCCATCGATGTCACCCAGGCCGGATTCTCCACTCAGGTCCCGCAGCTTCAGATGGTGGTCCCACCCGGAGCATACGCGCATTACGCTCGGGCCGTGAAGAGCTATCTGTCCTCGCTAGGCGCCCCATATGACAAGGTAGTCATTATGAACGCCTGCCGAATCCAGAATCCGTGGATAGCCGCCTCGATGTTGCGAAACGGCGATTGCGATATCGTGAGCGTTTGCCGCGAACTCATCGCCGACCCGGATTGGCCTAACAAAATCAAGGAAGGCCGTATCGATGATATTGTTCCGTGCACCGGGTGCGTCTGGTGCATGAGGAGCTCTACTTGCGCCGTAAATCCTCAATCGCCCTTCTACAAGTCTGCCGAACAGACGAAGGGTTTACAGATGACCAGGGCTGCCAGGGTAAAGAAAGTCATCGTAGCCGGCGGCGGGCTAGCCGGTATGGTGGCCGCCCGGGCGCTCGCCCTGAGGGGGCACAAAGTAACCCTGTATGAGAAAGAAGCAGACCTCGGTATGAGGGTCTACGTCCAGGGTCTCGCGCCATTCAGAACTGACATGGACTTGATGAGAAGGTACTTCTCAACGCAGATTAAGAAGCTGGGAGTAGATATCCGGTGTAACCAGGAGGTAACACCGGCCCTTGTGGAGAATGAGAAGCCGGATGCCGTGGTTGTCGCCACGGGCTGCCGGCCGACATTGCCCGCAATAGCCGGCATTGCTAAGCATCCTCATGTGGTGTGTGTCGAGGATGTTCTCCTCGAACGAGTGGATGTCGGGAAAAAGGTCTTGGTTATCGATGCCGAGGTCGACCATGATTTGGGCAGTCTCGGCAGTTTTACAGCTCAATTCGTGGCCAGGAGCGCCTGCCTGCGGGACGACGTCGCTGCTCACATCACCCGATGGAGTCCCCAGCACACAGCGGAAGACGTTAAGGTAATGGCAAATACGCCGGTCGGGAGAGACGTGACGATTGTGACGAGGGCTGAACGGGTGGCCGATGTCGAATATCACCATTACACGACTGTGGAAGACCTGAGGAGAATGGGCGTCAACGTGTTCTTAAAGTGCCGGTACAAAGAGGTAAACGAAAAGGGTCTCGTTATGATTAGTGACGGGGAGGAACGTCTCATCGAGGCCGATACGATAATAACTTCGGACTATGAGTCCGTCGATGAGCTTTATAAGGTGCTGGAAGGCAAAGTTCCTGAACTCCACCTGGTCGGTGATGCCAGGAATATTCAAATCGATTACATTGCGAATGTCCATGGGCCATACCGGACGGCTCTTAGAATCTAAGCCTTCAGCGGCCCCGAAGCTGGGACTAAGACTAAGACAAACAAAAGGAGGTATTCAAATGCCCGAATATTGGTTTGACCACATTCATCTCAGGAGCCTGAACCCTATAAAAACCGCCGAGTTCTACGAGCAAATGTTCGGGGCGAAACGGGTTAGTTCCCGCGATTCAGGCGATGGTCGAGCTATGGTGAAACTCGATTTGAAGGGAGTAACCATATTGATTAACCAGACGGCCGAGGGCACCCAGACCGGGCTGGTTCACTTCGGTATCAGGACCGATAAACTGGAAGAATCGGTAAGCGCTATGAAAGAAAAGGGCGTCAAATTCACTCAGGATATAAGACAGGCGCGGCCGGACTTCAAGATGTCGTTTCTTGTAGCTCCGGAGGAAGTGTCTATCGAACTGCAGGAAGGGCAGTTCTAAATTCGAGGCAGCTCGATTATCAGATGGAAGACAGGCACATCTCAGTACCGGAACAGAAAAACTATGAGCAGGCTTTCCAGCTGGCTCACCAGTTTGCTCGTGAGAAGCTGGCTGCCATCCCTGACATTGAAGAACAGTGCCGGAGAAGCGGCACCCAGTACCAGCAAGCGGCTGATAAGAAGATGGTCGTCATCCGCTACCTGAACCAGCCCTACTTCCTCTCAGTTCCTGATGCTAAAATTTCCCCGGCTGAAGATGCCGACCCTATCACGAAGAGAGACGGGCTGATTATGCTCCATTATTTTCTATCGGCGAAAGGCACCCCGCCGACCGGCAGGCTGATTACCTTCCGGGAACTGCCAGAAGGCAGCGTCTACCAGCCGACCTTCGCCAAGCGGACAATCCAGCCCCTCCTGCAGAACTTCGGCAAAGAACCCGACAACCTGTTGCTGTATAGCCTGCAGATGGGAGGCTACAAATCCGATTACGGCGATATGGGAGTGACCATCAACGCTTTCAGCCGGGTGCCGGTAACCTTTGTCATCTGGCAGGGCGATGACGAGTTCCCTTCGCAGGGCAACGTCCTCTTCGATGCCAACATTTCAGATTACCTGCCCACCGAAGACATCACCGTACTATGCGAAATCATCACCTGGAGACTCATCAGGTTTTCAAGGGCGTAGAGGCAAACCTCCGTGTCTGCCCGCTCTTCGGTAGAGACACGGCATGCCGTGTCTCTACCTCCTCTCCCCTTGCGGGAGAGGATTATGCCTGCCTCGTTATTGGTGTGCACAATAAGGTGAGGGGACACACATTTCACACCTTGAGAATCCTACCTCAAACCCTTACAATACGCTTATGACAGCAACAGGAATCATTCTGGCCGGCGGCAAGAACCTGCGCCTTGGTAAAATCAAAGCCCTCCAGACCATCGGCGGCAAGAGCCTGGTGGAACGGGCTATCGAACGCCTCCGGCCGATAGTCAGCCAGATTTTCATAGTGACATCTGCGGAACGGGCGGGACTTCTGGACGCCGGCGAGGCAAAAATTCTGACCGACCTATATCCCGGCCATGGACCGCTCGGAGGCATCTATACCGGTCTGGCGGCTGCACAGACTTCCCACGGCATTGTCGTCGCCTGCGATATGCCCTTCCTTAACACCAAACTGCTAGGCCATATGCTCGCGATTGCGGCTGACTTCGACGCCGTTGTCCCCCGTGTCGATGGAGGCATGATTGAGCCGCTGCACGCCGTCTATTCCCGTAAATGCCTCGACAAAATGAAGGCTCGCCTGGACAACAAACAACTCTCGGTCGAGTCCTTTATCAAGACTCTTAACGTTAGATATATCGACCCGGAGGAAAGCCAGCAGTTCGACCCCAGGCTGCTCTCATTCTTCAACATCAACTACCAGGCAGACCTGGAGCGGGCGATTGCTCTCGATGCGGCAACCAACCCGTAGGGGCGACCGGCGGTCGCCCTGTAGGGGCAAGGCATGTCGTGCCTGTCATTGCGAGGAGCGCAGCGACGAAGCAATCCGTATAATCTCTTGAGATTGCCACGGGGCAGAGTTTACACTGAGCCGAGCGAATGTGCCTTCGCCATGACAAAGAAGTTTACGGATTGCTTCGCCTTCCGCTATGGCGGAATGGCTCGCAATGACAGCACGGGCTTCTCGTTCACTTTTTAGAAACTATGCTATAATTGCCTCGTAAGAGGAAAGGAGGATAGAAGATGAGTGATGCTTTGAATGAAGCCTATGGGATAGTCCAGTGCAAGGAGTGTCCCTGGTATAAGGCCTGCGCCATGCCGATGCGCTTCACGGCTGAAGATATCCGCAGGCAAATGGAGTCAGGTCAGGGGCTGCCAGGCATGCCCCCGCCCGACCTCAATATGCAGAACCTGCTCTCCAACATGGCGACGGCAGCCCAGAACTCGCTGATGGAAGGCTGCCCGGTGTTCATTGACCGCCTGCGCAAAAGCCCCAAACTCGCCCAGCGCATCAAAGAAATCATGCAAAACTGGGCGAAAGAGGAATAGCGCCGTGCCTGTCATTCTGAGCCGCAGCGAAGAATCTCACGTGAGACCCTTCGTCCCAATGGAATCGTGACTCAGGGTGACAAGCCCGTGTCTTCGCTAGACAGCTTTCCAACGAAAACGCCCGGAGGTATGTAGATGTCCGAAGAATCCGAAATCAAGAAGAAACAGCTGGATGCCTTGAACGAACGTCGCAAGAAGGCTGCCGAGATGGGCGGCGGGGAGCGGGTGGCGCGGCAGAAAGAGTCCGGCAAGCTGAATGCGCGCGAGCGCATCGATGCCCTCCTGGATAAAGGCACCTTCCGCGAGACAGGCATGTTCGCTAAAAGCCGGGGCGCCGCCGATGTCCCTGCCGATGCCGTCATCACCGGCTACGGCAAAATAGACGGCCGCAAGGTGTACATCTACTCCCAGGATTTCACCAGCAACGGCGGCACCCTCTCGGAAATCCACGCCCAGAAGATTTGCCGCGCCCTGGATAGCGCCTTGAAAGAAGGCTGCCCGGTTATCGGCTTGAATGATTCGGGCGGCGCCAGGATTCAAGATGGTGTGGATGCCCTCGCTGGCTTCGGCCAGATTTTTTATCGAAACACCGCTGCCTCGGGAGTCATCCCCCAGATTTGTGCCATCCTGGGGCCGAACGCGGGCGGAGCTGTCTATTCGCCCGCCCTGATGGACTTCACCTTTATGGTCAAGGGCATCAGTTTCGCCTTTATCACCGGTTCTCGGGTGGTCAAAGCGGTCACCGGACAGGATGTCACCGATGAGGAGTTGGGCGGGGCGACAGCCGTCCAGAAAAAGGCGGGGGTCGCCTGCCGCTCGGAGAACAATGAAGCGGAGTGCTTCCAGCACATTAAAGAGTTGTTAAGTTACCTGCCATCGAGTAACAGGGAAAAGGCACCGAAAGCCGACTGGTACGATAAGCCCGACCGCACCGACCCGGCACTGTTCGATATCGTGCCGGCGGCGCCGAACCGCCCCTACGATATGCACAAGCTCATCGAAAGAATCTTCGATAGGCACAAGGGTCAGCAGAACTACTTCGAGCTATTCCCGCTCTTCGCCACCAATATCATCACCTGCTTCGCCAGGCTCAACCAGCATTCGGTCGGCATCATCGCCAACCAGCCGATGTCCAAGGCGGGCTGCCTGGACATCGACGCCAGCGATAAGGCTTCCCGCTTTATCCGCTTCTGCGATGCCTTCAATATCCCCATCATCAACCTGGTGGATGTGCCCGGCTACCTGCCCGGCACCGAGCAGGAGTGGGGCGGCATCATCCGGCACGGGGCGAAGATGCTTTACGCCTACTCGGAAGCCACCGTGCCCAAGCTCACCCTGACCATCAGAAAAGCCTACGGCGGCTCCTATTTGGGGATGTGCAGCAAGGATTTGGGGGCGGATTTCGTCTTCTGCTGGCCGAGCACCGAGCTGGCGGTGATGGGGGCAGAGGGGGCGGCCCCGATTATCTTCCGCAGAGACCTGGAAAAAGCCGCCGACCCCGCCAAAGCCCTGGAAGAAAAAATCAAAGAATACCGCGAGGAGTTTGCCAACCCCTACAAAGCCGCCGAACACCTGCACGTGGATGATGTCCTCGACCCCGCCGAAACCCGCCCTAGATTGATAGAAGCCCTTGAAATGACTTTAGAGAAGTCTGAAAGCAGACCAGCCAAAAAGCACGGGGTGGGGCCGGTGTAACGCTGCGAGGGAACTGGCGGTATATCTCGAACGCTAGAAAAAGAGGATGTTTAATAATAACGCGTCCATTCCGTGCTTGACACGGAATCCAGAAAACCAAGATGAAGACGGCGTCGCAAAAAACCTGGATACCGACTGGAGTTTACCCCGTACTTGTCGGGGTCGGCATGGCTATGTTGCCAAAATACACCCTGTAATAGAAAACGTGGTAAAATCCGTGTTAGGGGAGGCAATCGATGGATAAAGAGATAATCTTTCTCGTGGAAGAAGATGTCGAGGGGGGATTCACAGCCAGAGCCCTCGACCATGCCATCTTTACCGAAGCTGATACTTTAGAAGAGTTAAAAACAATGGCGCAGGATGCGGTTCGGTGCCACTTCGACAAGGAAGAAATGCCGGCAATCATCCGCTTGCACTTCGTGAAAGATGAGGTCATTCCAGCGTGAAACTCCCCAGGGGCCTCAGCGGAGATGAGCTATCCAGGGCGCTTGTGAAACACGGATACGAAGTGACCCGGCAAACGGGCAGTCATCTCAGGTTGATATCCGCTGCCAAAGGTACTGAACACCACATAACAATCCCACGTCATAGGACGCTGAAGATAGGTACTCTCAATGGCATACTGAATGAAGTGGCTGCCTATCTCGAAATAGATAAGAAAACGCTCACGGAAGAATTATTTTGATGAAGTCTTCCCGCCCCCGCCTCATCGAAGCCCTTGAAATGGCTCTGGATAAGTCTGAAGCTAGGCCAGCTAAGAAACACGGGGTGGGGCCGGTGTGAGGTCTTTTTATCATGAAGACTAAAGCTTTTGAGTACAGTAAGAAAACACTCACATTTCTCGATATTCTTGGCTTTGAAAGAATCGTAAGTCGGTCGGAGAACAACCCTGAGCTTGTTGGCAAGATCGTAAATATTTTAGCGCGTTCCAAGAACATTGCATCATCTAACTTGAATGCCAAGCTCACGATACTGAAGGTAAATCCCCAAGAATACACATATCGCGCATTCTCAGATACCTCTATAATTAGCGGGCCTTATTCATCTGACGATGACATGAGTTTTTTGTCTATGTGGGTAATGTACTACCAATACTTCATGTGGAAGGAAGAATCAGCTTTTATACGCGGAGCAGCAGTGTACGGCGACATGTACCAAGATCAAGAGATTGTTTTTGGACCAGCTCTAATAGATGCATATCATCTCGAAAGCCAGGAGACAAAAGCTTCATGGCCTAGAGTGCTTATCGGCGACAGTCTGCTCAATAAGCTTTCAAAAGAGGAACGTGAAAGAGCCTTTTACGAGTTCCTAAGGCGAGGAGACGACAACCTGGTCTACCTAGATTATTTACGAGAGCTATTCCATTTGCTATCTTTGGCAGAAAATAAGAAAATAATTGGAGAGCGGCAGGAAGATTTTGGCGAGCCAATTAAGTTATTTGAAGATCATAAGAAAGCCATTCTGGGACAAGTGAATACTACATCAAAGCAAGGTGACAGAAATCAGCATAAGAAGATTATTGGAAAGTACGTGGAACTATCTAACTACCATAATGCTACAATTGACAACCTCCGTCATGTTATTGAAGGCTTGTTAAGTAACCCAGCCATCATACGCGCGGTATTTGACGACCATCTTGCTTCCTTTACATCAAAGCAATCAGGATCAAAATATGATACCGAGTACAGTGCAGAGGAGCATCCCGACCAAGCAGATATGTTAAACATTATCTGCGCAGTGACGAACGTTATCATCAGAGATCGTCAAGAAGAGAATATTACGTTACAGGAAGCGCTCAATGACGTATGTCTTGAAATGCCAAAAGAGCTGTCGATACTAGACGTGGGCTTGCAGAAGGCATTGATAGATACAAATAGCCTAAGTCAATTAGCTGCTTAAGACTTAGTAGGCAAGGGTGGCCTGCGTTTCACCACCCTCTCCAAATGTAGCCGCTCACGCTCTCTGACCGCATTTAGCCCGATGTCAGTGGCCGTCTGGATGGCTCGATTTGTTTGGCCTGCCTGGGGTTCCGCCGAAGTCTCTCGCCTGATGAAGCCCTTGCAGGTAGGGAAGACAAGCCGGGGC
>JACPPR010000029.1 GCA_016190895.1 Chloroflexota bacterium
AGGGGCTGGCGCCGCTTCTGGCGATGCTTAACAGCTGCGCTCCGGGAGTGGCTGTAGTCAATATTGATAACGGTTTCGGCGCCGGATATCTGGCCGGTTTGATTAATAACGGGGGAGGAGGGGAATAATGACCCTTGAAGAAAAACAAGCGCGTCTGGAGGGGATACTGCGCGAGATGGGGGCGGTGGTGGTTGGTTACTCCGGTGGCGTGGATAGCACCTTTCTGACCTTCGCCGCTAACCGGGCGCTCGGCAGCAAATGCCTGGCTGTCTTCGGCCATTCGCCGACTTGCCCGCCCGAAGACTTTGCCGGCGCTAATTTCATGGCGCAAAAGCTGGCCTTGAACTATCGTGTCATCGAGACCAATGAACTGGAAGACCCGCAATTCGTCGCGAACGACCAGAACCGCTGCTACTATTGCAAGTCAGAACTGTTTCAAAAACTGAATGAAATCGCTAAGGCGGAAGGAATGGACTGGGTTGCCGATGGCTCTAACATCGATGACCTGACCGATTACCGCCCCGGCCGGCGGGCCTGCAGCGAGTTGAATGTCCGCAGCCCGCTCCTGGAAGCGGAATTGAGTAAAGAGGAAATCCGACAGCTTTCTCGCGAGAATGACCTGCCGACCTGGGACAAGCCCGCCTCGCCATGTCTGGCGTCACGCATTCCCTACGGCACTCCGGTGACGGAGGACGTGGTGCAAAAGATTGCCGCCGGTGAACTATATCTGCGCAGTCTGGGCATCAGAACGTTGCGTCTCCGGCATCATGGCGACATCGCCCGCATCGAAATCGAAGAAAAAGATATGGGTCGGGTGCTCGATGACGAGACTCGCCGTGAAATCGTGCGGCGGCTCAAGACCATCGGCTATCTCTATGTAACCCTCGACCTCACCGGCTACCGTACCGGCAGTCTCAATGCCCAGATAGGCCAGGGCGCCGCCAGTACTTTGCCAAAGTCTCTGTCATAATGCTACTTCTCTCTCCCTTGACGGACGTGTGATGTGAATTAGTTAGCTCTGAATCTCCCCCTTTGCCAAAGGGGGGAGATTCAGAGCCATAATCAATCTCAATAAATATGCATCAAACGTCCTTAATTGGAGAGGACTAAGGTGGGGATAAAGTGTCCAAAATAGCTTACTTCGATTGCTTCTCCGGCTGCAGTGGGGATATGATACTCGGCGCCCTGCTGGATGCCGGATTTCCCCTGGACACCTTGCGGAGCGGTCTGAGCAGCCTGGATTTTCACGGCTATGAGCTTTCTGCTGAGAAAGTGACACGGGCCTCCCTCACTGCCACAAAATTCAATGTGAATGTGGACTCTGGTGTTCATCAGCATCAGCGTTCCCTGAGCGAGATACTCGGAATTATCGAGTCCAGCCAGCTCTCCGGGCAGGTCAAGAAGACAAGCAGCGCCGTCTTTCAGCGCCTCGGAGAAGTCGAAGCCAAAATTCACGGCGTGGCTCTCGAAGAGGTGCACTTTCACGAAATCGGGGCTGTCGATTCTATCGTGGACATCGTTGGCAGCGCAATAGCTTTTGAGTGGTTTGGGCTCGAGCAGTTCTTCTCGTCTCCCTTGCCGTTGGGTAGCGGAACCGTCAAAACCGCCCACGGCACTCTGCCTGTGCCCGCCCCGGCCACACTGCAACTGCTTACTCTGGCCGGCGCCCCTGTCGAGCCTCCCAAACCGGGAATGCCCCAGGGTGAGCTATTGACGCCGACCGGAGCGGCTTTGGTTACCGTCCTTTCCAGTTTCGGCAGGCCGGAGATGAGCCTTGACAGAATTGGCTATGGCGCTGGTTCCAAGAACTTCGAGTCCTGGCCTAATATCGTGCGCATCTGGCTCGGTGAAAAGAAGACGTCCGGCGCTGAAGAGCAGCTAATCCTGCTGGAAACCAATATCGATGATATGAGCCCGCAAATCTACGGCTACCTGATGGACAAGCTCTTTGCCGAGAAGGCGGCCGACGTCTGGTTTACGCCCATCCAGATGAAGAAAAACCGCCCGGCAATCATGCTCAGCGTTCTCGCCCCGTCCTTTACTGAATCCAGATTAACTGAAATCATCCTGCGGGAAACCACCACTTTAGGGATGAGGGTGAGGACAGTCTCCCGGCACACCGCCCAGCGGGAAATAATCACCTTCGATTCAAGTTTGGGACCGGTGCAGACGAAGGTAAAGCGTTTTCAGGGCGATGTAATCAGCCTTTCTCCCGAATATGAGGACTGCCGCCGCATCGCCCAGGAACGGGAGATGCCGCTCCAAGAAGTTCTGCGCATCGTCCAGGCGGAACTGGGTAGATTGGCCTCGTAGCCAACATCGGGAAAGAATACTTCTAAAGGTCTTTCTCCCTTTCGTAAAGGGAGATGAAGAGGGATTTGCGTTCCAAAATCTCCCTGTGTCCCCCTTTGCGAAAGGGGGAGCGACCCACACCAATGGGGGTACTCATGTCCGTATGGTCGGTCTTGGCTCTGGGATTATTGCTTGGCATCAGGCACGCCTTCGATACCGACCACCTGGTGGCAGTGACGACAATAGTCAGCGAGTACCGTAACCCGCTGCGGGCAATCTGGATAGGCGTCTCCTGGGGACTCGGACACACAACCACGCTCTTTCTGGCCGGGGTCGTCTTGCTGTTGCTCGATGTTCAGATGCCGGAGAGACTGGCGCTGCTCTTTGAGTTTCTTGTCGGTATTATGCTCATACTGCTGGGCACGCAGGCATTTTTGTCGCTGCGGCGGCTTGAGATACACGCCCATCCCCATCAGCATGAGAATGGCGAAACTGACTTACATGAGCATTTCCACATTCATGGGGCTGCCGATGAGCATAGTCATCGTCCGTTGGGACGCTGGGAGAAGCTGAGCAAACTGCTGATTGCCGGTATTACACCCGGCGAGAGCCAGCCTGCTGCCGAAAGTGCGGGGAAAGCATTAAAGCCTTTCTTCCGGCTGAAGTCTTACCTGGTGGGGATTGTGCACGGGATGGCCGGCAGCGCTGCCCTGATGCTGATGGTGCTGGCCAGCATCGAGTCAACTGTGACAGGGGCAATGTATATCTTACTCTTCGGACTGGGCACCGTGGTCAGCATGGGCCTGGTCTCTATCTTCATCAGCCTGCCGTTCTCCGTCTCCGGCCGGCTGCCGCGCCTCAACCGTGCCATTCAGGCAATTACCGGCACAATCAGCATCCTCTTCGGGCTGTGGCTGATGTATCAGGTGGGAATAATCGAGGGGCTGCTGACGGGAGGGTAGGTTAAGTTCCAAAGGCCAAGTAACAAGTAAGTCCAATCATCAAAAGGGGGAAAGCGATTCATTTTGTAAAATTGCCTGATTTTTTTCGATGGTAACATTCCCGTGGATTCCCTAAAGCAAGGCTATTACAGGCTCAGAGGCGGCTATTGACAACCAGGTGCTACGGAAATATCATTGGTGACAGCAATGCGGGTGAGGACGCTTACTGTTGAATTGAAATGGAGAATCCCATTGAAAGGAGGTGACTATTATGGCAGCGACTTCAACCATGTATCCAGCTAGCTTGTCCATCGACTACCCCGATAGAACTCTTAACAGATTAACGACCTTTTTCAGGATTTTCATGGCCATTCCGGTCCTCATTATTATTGGCTTATTAACCAATTCTGCATCCAGTGCAAATAGTGCAAATACTGCAAAGGACGGATGGGATTACAGCGCTCTTGCAGTTGTATTTCTACCGACAGTCTTAATGATACTGTTCAGGCAGAAATACCCGAAATGGTGGTTTGACTGGAATGTAGCTCTGACCAAATTTAGCACTCGTGTCGGGGCGTATATCGGTCTGCTCACGGATGTATATCCATCGACTGATGAAGAACAAGTGGTACACATTGAGATTCCGTATCCTGATGTAAAAAATGGGCTTAATCGTTGGCTACCATTGGTAAAATGGTTACTGGCTGTACCGCACTACATTGTTCTAATCTTTCTCTTTCTTGCTGCGATAGTTTCTCTAGTAATCGCCTGGTTTGCCATATTGTTCACCGGCCGTTACCCGAGAGGCTTGTTTGATTTCGTGGTAGGCGTGTCTCGATGGAGTTTAAGAGTAGATGCTTACGCTTTCTTGTTGGTAACTGACCGTTATCCACCCTTTTCACTTAGCAGCTAGAATATAATTTTGTAGAAGCCTTTAACAAACAAAAGTAAGCGTAGGATGGCTGAAGCACATTCACTGTTCAGTGTAAACTCCGCGAAACCCACTATTTATGTATTCGATATTGGGTGAGTTTACTGATGTATCGGGTGTTGCCCTCACCCTGCAAAGTGTTTTTTTCAGTATGGCACTGGCAGGGACGCCTGTGCCACCGGGAACACGATTAAGAGATGCTGGGTACTAGGCTAATTTCAGGCTTTCAGTCTCGAATTCAAGGCTGATATCGAGGGCTTTGGGCGAATATTGTAAAATCAGCTAACTACTCTTCTTCCTCCGACGTCTTCCCGAAGTGCCGGTCAGAAGTCCCCGTTCGAGAGCGATTTGCTCCGCTAAAAATACCTTTAGCAGGCTTTGATAAGGGACATCTCTTTTGTTTGCCAGGTTTTTCAGCTCAAACAACAAGTCTTCCGGGAGACGAATAGAGACAGACCTGAGTGATGGCTTCAGATTTGGGAATAAGCCCTTCAGAGGCTTGCTCGAATCAAAATAGTCAAGAGGAGAATGCGTTGCCCAGAACTCTCTCTCCTGGTCTTCATTCTTGAATTTAGGGACTCTTGTTTTCAAATTCCTCATAATACCTCCTCTCTCTGCGGTTCATTCCCCGTGCGGAGATGATTCTTAGCAGATTATTTCTCCTGGTGAATATTATTACAAGCAGACGGTTTGAATCAGTCTTGCCGAAAACAGCCCATCGCCGCTCAGACTCTGAGTGCTCCGGGTCATCGAGAACGACAAGAGGCTGGTTGAAAAATACCTGTTCGCACTCCCAATTCTGGACATTGTGTCTTAAAAGATTCTTATTGCTGTTACCGCTATCCCATTGAAATCCTTCAAAACTAAATACGCTGTTCACGATAAATTAATTGTATATGTAGACGATATACGTGTCAAGATAGGCGTAGGGTGGGTGGAGAGAAGCGAAACCCACCCCACTGACTGGATTCCGTGTCAAGCACGGAATGGGAAGCGTATGATGGCGGGCGGGTCTCAGACCCGCCCCTACAGGGAAATCAGCGAATAGTTGCTTCTTTCCATGCTGACGCAAACTCAGCGAGAGAATGGTAGCGGTCTTCGCGCCTTTCGCTAACCGCCTTTAATGCAACCGGATGCAACCTTATATCTGCCCGCCACTTTGAAAAAGACCTGTCCAATTCACCGCCGAGAAGTGCGAAAGCTGTTGCTCCCATCAAAAAGACATTTGTTATTTCGTCAATTCCGGAACCAGCAATAAACTCTTCCGGCGACATAAAACGAGAGGAACCCCACATTCTCCCCATTTCATTTAGGCACGGCTGTTTTTGGTAAAAATCAATGTCACATATAAGGGTTTCGTTCTTTTCAAAGTCATACATTATGCTGCCGTCGTAAAAGTCAATCGCGACGTAGCCGAGCTTTGCGACGTGCATGTGAAAAGCCAGGATGTCATTAAAGACTTTCACGCGCTTTTCAACAGGTAAACTCATAAATCTAAGGCGTGATTCAGGATATTGTTTTCCCATGCATACTGCGTCCGTCCATTCAAAAATGACAGCAAAGCCGTTGTTGATTTCTTCTGCGGAAAGAAGTTTGATGAGATTCTTGTGCCGAAGCGCTTCATAAACCGGAACGGTGGCTTTCAAGCGTTCTACCGCGTCTTTAGTTGTGCCGTTATATTCCGCTGTTTCCGCTCCGGCATATTTGATGAAGTATCTGGCTGGGCCATTCTGAACTCCAAAGCAAATATTCCCTGAGTCCTGGTCATCGAATATTTTGAATACAGCGCCATACTTGTGCAAAAAAGACAAGTCGGATGGGGCTTTCATTCTGTAGAAGATTCCATTGATGTACTGTATAACCATCAGTACCTACTTCAGCGTCAAAGTCTCAAACTCGAGGCTGATATCGAGGGCTTTGGGGGAGTGAGTGAGGGCGCCGATAGAGATGATGTCAACGCCGGTCTCGGCGGCGGCGCGGACGGTCTCCAGGGTGATGCCTCCCGAGGCTTCCGTCCTGATTCCTTTCGGAAGCGAGCCGACGACCCCCTTCATCTCCTCGGGCTTCATATTATCGAACATAATCATATTCGCTCCGCCCTCGACGGCCTCCTTAGCTTCCCAGGCGTTGGTCACTTCTACCTCCACCACCATCCCCGGCGGGGCGTTTTTCGTAGCCTCGATAACGATGTCTTTCAGGCTCATCCCCCGTTTGCGCAGAGCAGCGATGTGGTTATCTTTAATCAGGACGGCATCTCCCATGTGCATGCGGTGGTTTTGCCCGCCGCCCATCCGCACGGCGTACTTTTCCAGCGCGCGGAGGCCGGGGGTGGTCTTGCGGGTATCGACAATTTTTGCTTTGCAGCCTTGCACTTTAGCGACATATTGGGCGGTCAGAGAAGCGATGCCGCTCAGCCTCTGCAAGAAGTTGAGCACCACCCGCTCCGCTTTGAGGATGCTCGTGACTCTGCCGGAGACGGTGCCGATGATGTCCCCCGGTTTTATCTTCGCCCCGTCCTTAATCAGCAGGTCAACTTTGAGGGAGGGGTCGA
This sequence comes from Chloroflexota bacterium, assembly GCA_016190895.1. GTDB lineage: Bacteria > Chloroflexota > Dehalococcoidia > Dehalococcoidales > UBA2162 > JACPPR01. The sequence goes on from JACPPR010000029.1 coordinate 6,716, forward strand.
CATTCAGGAAGATGCCCCTGGCTAGCTCCCCGCCCGCCAGCACCCCCTCGGCTTTGACCAGCAGCGAGGCTTTGCCCACGAGGTCGGGGGGTATCAGAAGCTCGCTGGTGATATCGCCGTGGCCGGTGTCCTCAGCCAAGGCGAGGTCTACGATATTGGCAATCTGTTCCTTGCTATCTAGTTGCATAAATGACCAAACACATTTCGTTTTCCTATTGGGTGAGGGTAGTAACCACTGCGCCTGCGGCGGAGCACAGGCGGGGACGCCTGTGCTCCCCACCACCCTCAGCGCTCTATTGCAGCCGGCGCGCTCCAACCTTCCGATTCGTTTCACTCATCCCGATGAAATCGGGATGAACGGAGTGAATCGGGACTCTCCCCTCAAGGGAGAGGTAAAAATTGCGCAGATTCTTCCCGCGCCAGCATTATTCCTCTCTCTTGAGTACGCCACCTTTAGTCACCCTCATCTTGGCTCCTGACTCTATCTCGAGGACTATACTGCCTTCGTCAACCTTGTCCACTTTCCCGAAAACCCCGCCGGCGGTAATTACCACATCTCCCGGCTGCAGTTCTTCTACCATCTGGTCGTGCTGCTTTTCCCGCTGGCGCAACGGCCTAACCATCATCAGATAAATCATTAGCACGAAGAACGCCGCAAAGCCGACCAAAGTCAACAGTGGATTCACTTTTCCTCTCCTTTTTCGTTTATTCGCTTGAAAACTCTGAATAGCGGCGGGCGGGTCACAGACCCGCCCCTACGGATTGCCTGCACGAAAGACATTTTCAGACGACCTCATGGAGTTTACCGGCAACTTAATCTATTTAGTGGTCTCCTCAATAATTTTGCCCTGCAGCGACCAGGGGCTGGTTTTTTCAATTCTGATTTTGACCAGTTGCCCCCGCCAGTTGCCGCTATCGCTGAAGAATACCAGTTTACCACTTCTGGTGCGCCCCTGCCACTTGCCTTTTTTTCTGCCCTCGACAAGGATTTCGACAGTCTTGCGGAGCAGGCGGGCGTTGATTTCAGAGGCGATATCCGTCTGGAGTTTTTCAATGAGCGCCAGACGGCGGCTTTTTTCTGCGGCCGGGACATCGTCCTCGAGTTCTCTGGCGGCGATTGTCCCTGCGCGCGGTGAATAAGCGGCGACATGGACGGTATCGAACCTTAGCTCGGCGAGCAGGTCGTAGGTATGCTGGAACTGCGCCTCGGTTTCAGAGGGGAAGCCGACGATGACATCGGTGCTGATAGCCGCATCAGGCACCTGATGGCGTATCTCATCGATAAGCTGCCGGTAGCGCTCGACTGTGTAGTCCCGCCTCATCAGCTTTAAGATGTCATTGTCGCCCGACTGGACAGGCACGTAGAATTGCTCACAGACCTTATCCAGGCTGGCTACTGCTTCGATGAGCCGTTCGGTCATATCCTTGGGGTGATTGGTCAGGAAGCGCAGGCGGGCGAGACCTTCGATGCCGTTAAACTCTTCGAGCAGGTCGGCTAATTCTGGTTTATCAGCGAGGTCGTGTCCATAGGAGTCCACATTTTGTCCCACCAGGGTAATCTCGCTGGCGCCGTGCTTTACAAGCTCACGGGCTTCCTGAACCAGTTCGGCTACGGGCCTGCTCCTTTCCCGCCCGCGGCGGTAGGGGACGATGCAATAGGAGCAAAAGTTATCGCAGCCCTGGATGATGGGCAGGTAGGCGCTCACCGGCGAATCCTGAGTTTCTTGGGCTTGCCCTGAGCTTGTCGAATGGGTTTGTCGAGTTGTTTGAGTTCCCTGCAACCAACGGGGAATTTCTCCGGGTTTGAAGAAGTGGTCGACATAGGGGAATGCTTTTCTAAGCTGGGCTTCATTAGAGTCTACCAGGCAGCCGGTCAGGGCGACGGTGAGATTGGGGTTCGCCTGTTTCAGGGGCTTGAGCGCCCTGAGCTTGCCGACGGCGCGGTTTTCGGCGCTTTGGCGCACGACGCAGCTATTCAGCACGATAAGGTCGGCTTCTTCAGCGGTGACGGTAGCCTGGTAGCCCTGCTGCTCGAAAAGGCTGCCCAGCCGGTCCGATTCCGCCTTATTCATCTGACAACCGATTGTCCAGATATGGTACTTAGGCATAATGCACGTTTATCTCCGTTAGTGAAATTATGCGGGATGGGTGGGCAAAAATCAACAAGGGGGCTGAAAGTTATCGACCAGTCCCTTCTCCCTTGAGGGGAGAAGGCTAGGATGAGGGTGATTCTTTACCCCTTACCTTTGGCGGCAAGTTCTTTCTCGACTTCTTTGAGCGTTTCATCAAAAAGCCGAGAGGCCATCTTGATTTTCTCTGCTATATCTTCGACCGATTGGACCCTGGAGAGATATTCAAGTTGCTCGACAACTTCTCCGGGTAAATCCCTTGAGGAGTGCTTGAAATGAAATCCCCGTTTTTGTGGGCAGTATTTTATCCGCAGCAACTCTACAAGTGGCTCAAGAGTCCATTTCGAGTAGTACATCAGCGCTTCCAGAAAGTCTCCGCGCTCGATTTTGGCGAGAACACGGGACTGCTGCGCGAAAGCCATCTTTAGATGATAAACTCTGTCTTCCAACTCTTTCTGAAATGCAGCCTCGTCGAATTCTCGGAACTTAATCCCGCCCCTGTTAAAGATAATCTTCGGTTGCTCATAGTCTCCTTTCACGAATTCATAATCCCGGCTGTGGCTCTGAATGCAGACATCGATCAGCAGAGTCTCGGGAGTATCTATGAGATGAAGAATCCTGTGTTTGATTAGTGGATGCGCATGTTTGGGCTGGTAGACGAAATCCAGTTCGGCCAACTGCGATAAAGACTTTTCTATCTCATCAAGTATTCTGTTCTCGTCCCCATCCCGGACATCCAGCCAGAAATCTATATCCGAATACCTGTCTACGGCGCCGTAAGCATCCGCACCCTCAAGCCAGAGAGCGAAAACAGAGGGGTTATCTCTCACTGCTTCTTCCAACGCTCTAATTATTTGTTCGCGGGCTATAGCCATATGTCTTGTCCCGACAAAAAGCTCGCTTGTTGAGCGAGCTTTTAATTATCTTGCTTTTCCCCGTTTTTCAATTTCCGCCTTGAGCTTGTCGGGTATTGGCCTGCAAGAGCAGTTCTCAGCGTGTGCAATGTGCCATTTAATCCGCTCTTCAAGGGTCGGGTTCTTTGGCATCCGGTTGCTCTCGTGCCAGGTCTTGTTGATTTTCATCTTTAGAACCCCACCCAGATTGCTTCGCCTTCCGCCTGCGGGCGGAATGGTCTCGCAATGACACGCAGGGTATCTGTTCAGCGGAGGGAGTGGGATTTGAACCCACGACACCGGTTTCCCGGTGTAAGCGCTTAGCAGGCGCCCGCACTAGACCACTATGCGATCCCTCCATGGCCTACCAAACAATTCTATTGTATCTTGAGGGATTTTACAACCACCTTTCTGGAGATTGGTATTGCAGGCGTCCTCGCCTGCAACTCTGGCACAGGCGGGACGCCTGTGCTACCATTAATCCGTCAGAGTTTCACCCTGACGCGAGGGCAAGAATGGTAGAAGATAGCCTCTCCGCAAATGCGATTACCGATGGCTTGAAAACCCATTTCATCGGGCAGAAAGCGCTTTACTATCCCAGCCTGACCTCAACGATGGAGGTTGCCAGGCAGGTTGCCCGCGAAGGCGCCGCTGAGGGCACGGTTATCATCGCCGATGAGCAGACGGCCGGGAAGGGGCGGCTGAAACGCTCCTGGCTGACGCCAAAGGGTAATATTGCCCTCTCCGTGATTTTACGCCCTGGCCTATCCGCCCTGCCCGCTCTGATTATGCTGGCATCGCTAGCCGTAGTTCATGGCATAGAGGCGGTTACCGGCTTGAAACCGCAGATTAAGTGGCCCAATGATATCCTGGTTAACGGTAAGAAGATTGCCGGTATTCTAATTGAAAACGATGTGCTGGGCAACAGGGTGACCACCATCATCGGCATCGGCATCGATGTCAACCTCAGGCTGGCTGATTTTCCTGAGATTCAAGCTATTGCCACCAGCCTCTCCGACAAGCTTGGGCACGAAGTCTCGCGGCTGAAGGTCATCCGCGCTTTGCTGGTTGAGATGGAGAGGCTGTACTTGCCATTATCGGCGGGCGGGTCTCAGACCCGCCCCTACTTTGCTTTATTCGATGAGTGGCGGGATAACCTGGTGACGCTTGGCAAGAAAGTCAGGGTTACTGCCGAAGATGCCACTTATGAGGGCATCGCTGAATCGGTAGATACGGATGGCAGTCTCTTGCTGCGTCGGCCGGATGGTACCCTGACCAGGGTAGTCGCCGGGGATGTTACCCTGCGCTAATGACAAGTGTGAAAATCTCCTCTCCCTTGAGGGGAGAGGATTAAGGTGATGGTGAAACCTATCATAATGAATCCCATCACTCATTCGGCAAGCTCAGGACAGGTCTAATTCTCCCGCACAAGGGCGAGAGAGCACAGGCGGGGACGCCTGTGCTACCGCCGAAACTTAATAAGGCGAGGCCTCGCTTTGCGAGGCCTCGCCTGAAGCCTCTTCGAATGACTTCGCGGTGAGCCTTTACTTCTTGTCCGTGCCTTCGGCGTAGCGGGACAGCGCTTTCAGAAAGTCTATCGGCACCGGGAAGATGATGGTGCTGTTCTTATCGGCGGCTATCTCGGTCAGGGTTTGCAGATAGCGAAGTTGCAGCGTGGTCGGCTCTTTGGCAATGATGGCGCCAGCCTCAGCCAGCCTCGCCGAAGCCTGGAACTCGCCATCAGCGTGGATAATTTTGGCTCTTCTTTCCCTTTCCGCCTCAGCCTGGGCTGCCATCATACGCTTCATCTGTTCGGGAAGCTCGACCTCTTTAATCTCTACCGTGCTGACCTTGACTCCCCACGGGTCGGTGTTTTCATCGATTATCTGGGTCAGTCTCTGATTGAGTTTTTCCCTCTGAGATAGCAGCTCATCCATCTCGTGCTGCCCCAGCACATTCCGCAGCGTCGTTTGTCCTATCTGAGAGGTTGCCCTGATGTGGTCGAGCACCTTAACTACAGAGTCCGAGGGATTGACCACCCTGAAATATATCACTGCATTTACTCGGACAGTAACGTTATCCTTGGTGATTACTTCCTGTGAGGGGACGTCCATCGTGACTATACGCAGGTCGACCTTCACCATTCGGTCGACAAATGGAATGATGAGAAAGAGTCCGGGGCCTCTTTGTCCCACCAGCCGCCCCAGACGGAAAAGCACCCCTCTCTCGTATTCAGGGACGATTTTTACCGTCGACGGTATTAATATGAGCAAGACCAATACGATTACACCGACGATAACCAGGGTCATTTGTTTACCTCCTTTATTCTTATTTACTTTTCTTGGCTACGTAAAGCGTTAAGCCGTCTACCTTGGTGATAACCGCCTGTTCGCCGGATTCAATATTACCCGCTTCTGAGACGGCTGTCCATAATTCGCCCTCGATGAACACCGAACCTTTCGGGTTCAAGGCATTTCTGACCTCGGCGGTTTTGCCAATCAGCTCTTCGACTCCAGCAGTCACTTTGAGGCGGTGCGCCCGAATTCCCCAGATAATCGTCACTGCCGCAAAGGCCGCTAGCAAAACCACTATCAAGGCAATTAACCAAGGGTTCATAATGCACCGCCTGTAGACATCGGTTTTTCCCTATCTTGTAGTGAGTGAGCGACTCTGTCGCCATCCCGTGCCGATTCACTTTGTTCATACGGCATCCCGTATGAGGAAGAATCGGGACATGAATCGGGACTTGTTCGGGCTATTCTTTTTGGGTTACGTAGAGCTTGAGACTATCGACCCGTTTGATAATCACTTCCTGACCGGCTGGTACCGGCCCGCTTTCCGAAACCGCTTTCCAGCGCTCGCCTCTGAATAATACCATACCTTCCGGTGTCAGGGCTATCTTTACTACCGCCGGCTTGCCAATTAGCTCTTCCCAGCCTGTGGTTGCCGGAAGGCGGCGAGACCTGATTATTTGGCTGATAACAATGACGAAGAAACCGGCAATAACAGCTGTGAGTGTGCCAATTAGCCAGGGATTGACCTGGAATAACGGCCCCCCTTTAAACAGGATTAAGGAGCCGAGAAGGAGGGCAATAATTCCCCCGGCAGTAAACAAGCCGAAGCTGGCAGTGAACAATTCAGCGATAAAAAGACCGAAGGCGAGCACGATGAGCAGTATTCCGGCATAGTTCACCGGCAGCACTCCCAGAGAGAAGAAAGCCAGGAGTGCGCTGATAGCCCCGATTACGCCCGGGAAAATCAGCCCCGGATTGGAGAGTTCCGTCAGTATGCCGAGTGTAGCTATGGTCAAGAGCAGGTAGGCGATATTCGGGTCGCTGATGGCGTAGAGAAATTGTTCCATGGCGGTCATTGGGAGAGTGTTGACGGTGGCGCCCACGGTCTTCAAGGTCACTTTGGCGCCGCCGAGCATGGTTACTTCTTTGCCGTCAAGCTGGGAGATAATGGTGTTCAGGTCGGGGGCGACCATATCGATGACATTAAGGTCGAGAGCTTCCTGCTCGGTAGCCGAAACGCTTTCTCTGACCGCTTTTTCCGCCCATTCGATATTGCGTCCGTGAGCCTGGGCAATGCTCCTGATGTAGGCGGCGGCGTCGTTAACAACTTTTTCGGCCAGTTCGGGGGGTATTTCCTGCGCCCCTTGCTGGCCGATGGCCACCGGGTGAGCGGCGCCGATGGCCGTATTCGGCGCCATGGCAGCGACATGAGCGGCGACTGTGATAAAGACTCCGGCTGAGGCGGCCCGCGCTCCGGAGGGGGAAACGTAGACTACTACGGGGACGCGGGCGTTGACGATATTCTGGACGATATCACGCATAGAAATGTCCAGCCCACCGGGGGTATCCAATTGGATAATGACGGCGACTGCGTTATCTTTCTCAGCCTGCGCGATTCCCCGCTCGATATAATCGGCCAGTACCGGGTTAACGATGCCGGTAGCCTGTAGGACATAGATAGCGGGTGTGGCTGCCCGGGCTGTCAGAACAGAGGCAGAAGCAATTAGCAGCAAGAAGGTTAGCAGCAGAACTCGGATGGTTTTTAACATAGTGATTGGTCCGAACAAGTCAGCTAAGCTATTGTATAGAGGTGCGTACTTATTTGCAAATCAGAGTAAGCGTCCATAACATACTCGATTTTAGACGTTGTAGCACTTGACAGGCAGGTTGGCGTAGTTTATAATTTTAAGAGTATTAAACTAGTAAGTAAATAATACAGACTGGAGGGTAGTTATGACAGAGCTAAAGACTATGCAAGACGCTGCCTATGAAATCTTGAAGGAAATGGGACACCCCTTATCATCGAAGGAATTAGCAAGAATTGCGCTCGCTAGGAGACTTGTTAATAGTCAAGCTGAGAATAAAATACAATCGCTTGCAAATACAATAGAGAAAAATATCCGCGATGCGAAATATAACAACCCAGAGCTAATTCCCATCTCAAGTAGCGACGGAACTCTAATAGGCCTACCTGAGCACAAAAATGTGATTGGTTCAGCTCAATGGTGGGAAAAAATCAGTATTAACGTCCCGCTAGAGTTATTCCAAAAGCTTCAACTTGCTCAACAGGCCAGACAAGATCCAACTTTAGAGAACACAATGATATTCTTGCTTCAAAGCGGGCTCAAATCTGAAAGCACTAATATTAAACAAAAACTGCAGGAACAAATAGAAAAGTTTTAGGCGTAGAAGAAAGAAGGCAAACCAATATGGCTACAAACGACTTCGGGAAACTAATGGAAATAATCGTGGGTAAGTGGTTCGGTCGGGTCGAGGTGATAAAAAGACTTTTGACCAAGTTAGACCTACTTGAGGATAGTGAGAGAATGGTTGCTCAACTATACTTAAACTTGTCACCAGCACAGCAAAGCCAAGTGAAATTAATCGTACAAGCCGCTCTTGACACAAAGAAGATACAAAATTCACCACTGACACATGAGAATCTTGGAGAGGTAGCTAAGGTGGGGGAAATAACTGTGAGTGACGTTCATAGAAATGAGCAAGTTAATATAGTAGCTTTGTGCAGAGGTCTGCAAACAATACTCTGCTGCGCATTAGATTTCGAAAAGTACTATGCTTTGGTGCCCCAGAAAGGAGATAGTGACAAATATAAGCTCAGCTTGGACGGTGAAGCGTATCAGAAGCAGATACGGCGTGAGTATGGTTCAGAATTAGAGCGATTCCCAAGAATTTATGTGTCGCGAGTCTACGCCTCTGTCACTTTGACCAATAATACAGTTAAGTTCTGGGAAGATGTGAAAAATGCAGATTTGTTCAAATACTGGGACCCTGAACACGGCCCTTACAAATGGGAAAAAAGGGCGCGCCCACGAGTTCAGATGCTCCGGGTGTTCAAAGTAAACTGCAACTTGGCACCTCATATAGCGCAAAACGATGCTGTGGTTAAACATCCGCTGTTCTGGATAGGTGACCCCGTGCATTGCCAAGTAACACCGGTGTTAACCGATGGGGAGATGAACGAACACCTCGAAAAGTTCAATGAGGTTCTTAAGACGTACCGTAATCCTCGAGCCGAGAAGGTGAGCTAATCAGGAGTCAACGATATTAGCGGCAAGCGACGTACTTAGGCGAAGCGAACCTTGTCTATGAGTAGGCTGATAAAAGTGCTTGCGATTGACAGCGAGTGAAAAAGCAGAGTAAGACTAAAGAGTGGTCACGGCCTGATATCCGGTTTTCCAGAAAATCGGAGGCTCGATATGGCTGAGAAGCGATATACTCAGGCGGAAGCGGACTTCATCTTTGATTGGGGTTCTAACTGGAGTGAAATAGCAGACCTGCTTCTTAGTTTGTTTTCCCACTTCGGGTCACCGCCATTCTCCCCACCCCCAGCGGACCTTGATGATAGCAAATACCGGAGCCTTAGCGCCTGGTTCAAAGAACATGAGCAGCAATTCATCCCTCTGTGGAAAGACTTCTACGAGTCACAGGATTGGGCTTTACAGCCAGACGATGAAGAACTTTCCGATATGCCAGATACCGCTGACTATATTAGAAATCCGTTCCACTTTGCTTACCGACTTGAGAATCTATCCAGTTTCACACATGAATTTGAATCGCGGAGTTGGGTAGAAAATGAAACAACGAAATCAATCGAACGACGTGCTTGGACAGCGGGAATAGACCTGGTTACAATGTCAGCAAGGGTAGTAGAGTTTTACAAGTGGATATGTGACCGGGACATCTGATTCATCAGCTTAGGAGATTTGGAATGAGCAGGGTTGAAATGCTAATTGACTCGGTAAGGCGGGAACTACTTAATTACCAGTGGGTTGTCCTTCTGAAAGACAAGCCGGGACGGCGATATGTTCCCGTTTATGTTGGTAATATGGATGGCGAAGTCATAAGAAGCCTTCTGCAAGGTAAAAAAGCCGCTGCCCCATCTTATTTTGACCTTTCATCGCTGGGGGTTCCTGCACCTGCTCCGGAGCTGCAATGCGTTATCATAGATCGCCTAGAGAACAACATTTTTTATGCTAGAGTGCAATATGTGCAGGACAACGAATCATACGACTGTCCAAGCGCCAAAGCTCTAGCTTACGCAATTAAAGAGGGAGCGCCGATTTATGCTGAGGAGTCGGTATTGAGCAAAGCTTCTTTCAAGCTTAACGACTAACCGTCTCAAACCAGTTCTAAGTTAAAACTTTCGCCACAGACTTAAATGTTTTCCCGTTGGTAGGCGCCTTTGTAGCCTTCGGTCTCACCGGTCAGGTGGAAGAAGACGAGCTGCACTACACGGGCAAACTTCTGCAGCCGGAACCCCAGAGGATTGTAGACCACCAGCAGAGACTGGGAACGTCCTGAGTAGCCGGCGTCCCAGACGGCCGTATTGACGGTAACACCGCAGCGGAGCAAGCTTGACCGCGGGCGACCCAATGCCATAACATTATTGGGCAGGTGGACAATTTCATTGTGGGTAATCAGATAGGGGCCGGGCGTCAGGTCGATAAAGTCAAGCCTGTCGAATTCAAGGGGCGCCAGCTCTGAGACTGCTCTCTGGCTGTTCTCCCGGGCTATCGTACCCGGCGTCCGGAGCCTGGCAATATCGCGGACAGAGATATCGAAACCGTTAGGCTGCAACTGTGCCTCGAGGTCGAGATAGTTTTCTATCAGGGATGGTTGCCCTTTCAGTAGGTTGCGGATATCCTGCCTGGCTAAAGCAGCGGTCATTTGTGTGAAGTATAGCATTTTCGACCCTGGCGGGATAGGAGCAAATTACTAAGCTCTAAGCTCTAAAGCTCTAAGCACTAAATACTAAACAAGTTCAAATTCCAAAGCTCAAAGGCCAAGCAAAACCTAAAATCCAAAAGGCAAAGGGGAACTTTGGCATTAAAAGCATTTGGATTTGCTTAGAGTTTAGGTATTCGGAATTAGAATTTCATGGAGGATAGGGTTGTCAAAGAACTATAAACTGCTGGTGTGTGATATCGATGGCACGCTCCTTGATAAGACGGGGCACATCTCGGACGAAGACAAAGAGGCGGTAACCAGGGCCGGCGCTCGTGGCATTCGGGTGTCTTTGTGCACCGGGCGAGCTGCGAAAGCCTGCACAAAAATTCTCAGCCAGCTAGCGCTCGATGGTTATCACATCTTTTTCGATGGCGCTCTGGTCTACAATCCGCGGACAGACGAGGAGGTCTACGTTGCCCCCATCGATAAGGAGTTGGTCAGGCAGATGGCCGAGTACCTGCGTCGCGTGGAAATAAATATGGACTTTTATTCGGCAAACCGGTATTTTATCGAGCGGGAGACCTGGGCTAGTGAAATCCGGCGGACTTTCTTTGGACTGGAGCCGACTATCACAGACTTCACCCGGCTCTGGCAGCGGGAAAGGATTATCAAAGGTACTCTGGTGGTCGCCTCGGCAGAGGAGAAAGCCCGGGCGCAGGATTTCTACATTCATTTTAAAGACAGCCTCAAACTTTCCTGGACGAAAACGCCGGCCTATCCCGAGGTTGATTTCATCAATGTGCTCGCACCCGAAGTCTCTAAAGGGGCCGCCCTGGAGGCTTTAACTGCTTTTCTGGGGATACCTCCGGCTGAGGTCATGGCGATAGGTGACGGCGCCAATGACATCCCGCTCCTGGCTGCCGCCGGGCTGGCAATAAGTATGGCTAACGCCTCCTCTGAGGTGAAGGCGGTCGCCGATTACGTGACCCTCGATGTCGAGCACAGCGGCGTTGCCGCCGCCGTCAGCAAGTTCTTGTTTTGAGGAGGATTTCGAGTTTTTTGACAATTCGTTTCAGAAAGATTTATAATGCATTATGCGTATAGGACTTATCACAGATACCCATATCCCCTGGGAAACCAACGTAGTTCCTACCGAAGTCTTCACCATTTTCCAGGGTGTCGATCTTATCCTCCACGGCGGCGATATTTATTCTCATTCCGTGCTTGACGACCTGGAAAGAATCGCTCCTGTCTATGCAGCGCTGGGCGATGACGATTATCCTGGGGAGGACAAGCGAGTCCAGGAGAGGCATATCCTGAAGCTCGAGGGGAAAACCATCTACCTCACCCACGAAGGTCCGTATAATTTGCTCTCTACGACCGGCCTGCCGTTGTGGTGGCGGAACAAGATTTCTCCTGGCAATTATGTCGACCCGGATATCATCGTCGCCGGGCACGAGCACAAGGTCGTCGTCGAGAAGTTCAACAATATCCTCTATATCAATTCGGGCAGCCCCACGCTGCTCCATTACAAGAAGGGCCCCGGTACGGTCGGCATCCTCGAGCTTAATGGCGGAGAACCTAAGGTCGAGATTATCCATCTCTAAAGGCTGCCCTGGCCGTCGACAGCGCCACATTTTCCCCTGCTAAAGCGCTCCTAGTCTTTTTTGAAGTATTCAGTACGTTTACCTTATCATAGAATCGAGGAGTCTTGATGCGCATCGGACTGGTCTCGGACACACACATTCCCGAGGCGGAGAACGCTCTCCCGCAAGAGGTACTGCAAGCCTTCCGGGGCGTCGACCTGATTCTACACGCAGGCGATATCTACGACCCTCATGTCCTCGATGAGCTTGAAAAAGTCGCTCCAGTGCTGGTAGCGCTCGGCGATGACGATTATGTGAGGGTGGGCAAGCGGGTAAAGGGGAGACACATCCTAGAGCTTGAAGGGCAGACGCTCTGGCTGATGCATATCAGCCCGCGTCTTTATGTTACCAGACCCTGGCTCAAGCCGATGGTCCTGGAGCCTGCGGGAGATAAGAGCCCCGACATTATTATTTCCGGTCATGAGCATAAGGCCCTGGTAGAGTCTTCCGAGGGCATCCTCTATATCAACCCTGGCAGCCCCACGTTACTGAACTATAAAAAGGGGCTGGGCACTGTCAGTATACTGGAACTCAATGGCGGCGAACCGCACGTAGATATCTTGCAGTTGTAGTACATTGTCATTCTCACGAAAATAGGCTGGTGGCACAGGCCTCCGTGCCTGTGCAAGGTTACTTTCATACTTCGTGGTGCTTGTCCCGCATGATAGATTGCGAGCAAGTTTACCCTGAGCGCTGTCGAAGGGAGGCAATCTCTCAGATTTATCTAGGTTGCCCAGCCCTATCTCCTGAACAAGCGTTTCCACCAGGGTAATTTCTCCCCGTATCCTTCGACGATAAAGGAATGCTCGCATCTGCCGCAGCGCCAGGTGCCGTATTGTTTGTTGTAATAGGTGTTGGTGCTACCGCATTTCGGGCAGCTTGTTCTTAGCTTCTTCTCAGTTTCCTTATCGAGCTTCTTCCAGTATTCGTTGCTCCATCCCGGTCGACCGCCCATCCTGGTCTCCCCCTTCTTAAGCGTCTGGTTTTATTATACCAAACAATGCTGACAATCTTCACTCCTTTCTTCCTACCTTTCGCAAAAGAGAGAACGAATCGGGATAATGGTCTATGCTATAATCAGCCTATGAAGAAAGAGCTGATTGAGATTTTGGTCTGTCCGGTCTGCAAGGGAGAGCTTGAGCTTACCGTAAAGAAAGAGAACAAGCAGGAAATTGTTACCGGCGCTCTTTACTGCCGGAAGTGCGACCACCGCTACCCCATCGAGGATACCATCCCCAATCTGCTGCCGCCGGAAAGGGTGTAACCAGCCCCTTGTCTACGGCCTGTTTTTCCCCCGTCTTCCGAAAGGAAAATGGTCCCGGCTGTCATTCTGAGGGAGCAAGCTCACCCTGTTGAGCGTTTGGGTTCCGCGACCGAAGAATCCGGGGGCGGGGGCCCAGGGATAAAAACCTGCCTCCCCCAGATTCTTCGCTGCGGCTCAGAATGACAAACGAGGGCAGCAACCCCCCGGACAAGTACCCGAGTGAAACCGACCTATTCCGGTCTGTAGCTCACCCAGCTATCGGGGGATTCAAACACCTCGATGCAATCGAGAGACGCAGGAGTTTCCGTTAGTTTGGGCTTAAGTTCATTGTAGATTGTCGAGGCGATGTTCTCCGCCGAGGGGTTTATCTTGTCGAAGGGCGGTGCGTCATTCAGGCAGGTATGGTCGAAGCGGTCGAGGATATCGTCCAGGTTCTTCTTCAGCACGGTGAAATCAAAAGCCAGGCCTATTTCGTTTAACTTCGAGGCCTTTACCCTGGCTACCACCACGTAGCGGTGGCCGTGTAAGTTCTCGCACTTGCCTTGATAGTCCCTGAGATAATGGGCCGCGTCAAAATGCCGCTCTATAGATACCTGGTACATTATTTCTCCTCAACTTTCTTCTCTAATTTGACCACGCCCCGTGTGTTGGGCAAGTCTTTCAGCATTTCCGCTACCGTCTTACCGGTGATAGGGTGGACGAGGTCGGGGGCAATCTCAGCCAGAGGCGCCAGCACGAAAGCCCTCTCCGCCAGCCTGGGGTGAGGAATGGTCAACTCTTCGGACTCGATTATTTGATTGCCGTAAAACAAAATATCGATATCGATAGTGCGGGGGGCATTGTGCGTATTGCGAGCACGGCCCAGCATCGCTTCGAAGCCCTTGACCAAACTCAGCAGGTCTTTGGGCGCCAGGCGGGTAAAGACCTGGCAGGCCAGGTTCAGAAAGCGGGGCTGTTCGACATTCCCCACCGGCTCAGTCTCGTAGATAGAAGATACCTGCCCCAGCCGCATCCGGTTTGAGATAAGTCCGATAGCCTTGTCCAGATTCGCCTGGCGGTCGCCCAGATTGGAGCCGAGACTAAGATAAACCGGTACCAGTTCAGAACTCACTTAAGCCCTTCCTGATAATTGCATCGCTCATCCTGGCCACCGTTACCATCTCTTTAACATCATGGACTCGCACCATATCAGCGCCACGAGCGATGGCGATAGCGACTGTGGCCGCCGTCGCCTCCAGTTTACGGTCCCCCTTCGGCCCGAGCTTGCGGGAACTGCCCACCAAAATGGGTTTACCCAGCGCTTTTAGCTCGGCCAGCCGCCGGATAATAGCCAGGTTTTGTTCGGCGCTCTTGCCGAAACCGATGCCGGGGTCGATGATGATATTTTGCCCGGCGACTCCGGCTGATTCAGCCAGACCAATGCTCTTTTTCAGGCTGGAAATAACCTCAATCATTATATCATAACGTCCCGGGTTATCTCGCTGGTTGCTCACCAGAATAACGGGTACGCCCGCTCCGGCAGCCACCTCTGCCAGTTTGGGGTTGCGCTTTAGTCCCCAGACATCGTTAACCATATTCGCTCCGGCTTTGATGGCGCGGCTGGCCACCTCGGACTTGTAGGTGTCGACGCTGATTGGGACGGATATTTCAACAGCCAACCTTTCTATGGCCGGTATTATTCGCCGCAGCTCCTCATCTGCCGAAATCGGTTGGGCGCCGGGGCGGGTGGACTCGCCGCCGATATCGATAATATCGGCGCCCTCGTCCGCCAGGCGCTTTGCCCGCGAAACAATCGCCGCCATATCATCGCCCAACCCATCACCCGAAAATGAGTCCGGGCTGATGTTCAGGATGCCCATAACATAGGTGCGCTCTCCCCACCGGAACTCGGTATCCCGGCAGCGGGTGGGGGGCAGGGGCAAGTTGGTCTCGTCTGTCTCCATAGCTTATATTTTATCACGATTTGTTTTAGGTAACCTTACGAGTAACACTGAGCACATTTGTCATTGCGAGGGCGAAGCCCGTGGCAATCTCTAAGATTTCTACGGATTGCTTCGCCTCCCGATAAAATCGGGATGGTCTCGCAATGACAATGTCGGTTGTTAAACCAATTGTTAAACCAATTTGTTGACGATTGGCAATAGATATATAATTGTGCTACTGATAGTCCCAATCTCATTTTGGTCGAGGCTGGGAAGCTAAATGTTGAAAGTATTATGTGAAAAAGTTCTTTAGAAAACCATACGTCGGCTATTAGCGATAATTTCGGCGAAGAATGTAAGCCATGATTTATCTGAAGTCGATTACGCTTAGTGAGCGGAAGGAGCCTGAAGCCGCCGGGTTTCCGTTTGCGCTTGGCATCGTTCGCTCGCTGAAGGAAATCGAATTTAATTCACCGGTTGCTTTCTTCGTCGGGGAGAACGGTTCGGGTAAATCCACCATTATGGAGGCGCTGGCTTGCGCCATCGGCTCCATCACGGTCGGCAGCGAAAGCGTCAAGACCGACCCATCGCTCGCTTCCGTCCGTAAGCTCTCGCAGTATTTCCGGCTCTCATGGCTCAAGCGGACTCACAAAGGCTTTTTCCTGCGCGCCGAGGATTTTTTCGGCTATGCCAAGGCCATGCGCAAGAGCCAGGAGCAGCTGCAGAAGGAGATGGTCGAGCTTGAGCGTGAGGCGCGTGAGCGGTCGGAACTTGCCGCAGCCCAAACCCGCATGCCGTATGCCGGTGAACTCTCCGCCATCAAAAATCGCTACGGAGATGGACTCGACAACCGTTCGCACGGTGAAAGTTTTATGACTTTGTTCCAGGCCCGTTTCGTGCCCGGCGGACTCTACCTGCTCGATGAACCCGAAGCCGCCCTTTCGCCCAGCCGTCAACTGAGTTTTATCACCGCCCTGAAGCAGATGGTGGAACAGAATTCTCAATTCATTATCGCCACTCATTCCCCGATAATTCTCGCTTTCCCCGATGCCACCATTTGGAGTTTCGATGGTGGAAGGATTCATCAGGTGCGGTACGACCAGCTAGAACATGTGAATTTGACACGTGATTTTCTCCAGAACCCGCAAGCCTTTCTCCGGCATTTATGAGTGTCTCCGGTCTTACCGAAAGGGGATACAGGCATGCGTGAACGTTCTAAATCCCTCTCAATCTCCCTTTATGAAAGGGAGATACCTGGTTTTTTCCCCCTTTGGCAAAGTCCCGATTCACTTCGTTCATACGGGATTCCGTATGAGTTTACGAATCGGAAGGGGACCGAGGGGGATTTTGAGTTAATATTTCCTAGTTTCGCGGCAGACACGGAGACAGTCCCGGTTGCCCCTCGTTGAGCAGTGTGTTAGCATTTTGAATAATCGTATCAGCAGAGCAACAGACAACGAAGAGGAGGGAAACAATGGCTGACTGCGTTTTTTGTAAGATTATCGCTGGGGAAGTGCCATCTGACATTCGCTACCAGGATGATAAGCTAATCGCCTTCCCTGATATTAACCCCCTGGCGCCCGTCCACCTGCTGATTATCCCAAAGAAACACATCGCTTCCCTGGCTGAGCTATCCGAAGGTGAGTCGCCGCTGGTCGGGGAAATGGCGCGGGTGGCTAACCAACTGGCAAAGAAAGAGGGCATTGCCGAGAAAGGCTATCGGGTGGTGATAAACTGCGGCCGGCAGGGAGGCCAAGGCGTATCTCATCTCCATATGCACCTTCTCGGCGGTCGCCAGCTCTCCGGGGCGCTGGGCTAGCTCACTGTTATGATAAGGTTGTTTAGGCCTTCTTTGAAGGACAAATTCCCATTCCGTGCTTGACACGGAATCCAGAAAACTTTGTTTTGCTTTCAATTCAGGTATTCTGGATACCGACCCCGTATCAGGTACGGGGTCGGTATGGCGGTAATGTTGTAAAACGCCTGTTATGACCGCAGTTGTCTCCGCAGAGAATCGAAAATAGACAGAAATCTGCTCTCCGCAAGGGCCGAAGTCCAGGGAATAACAGTCTCACTCAAAGGTTCAGGCAGCTTAGCCCAGCCATCTGTATTAAGCAACAGGTCTCTGGCTTCAGTAGCCAGCATCCTGGAATCCATCTCTTTTACGAGAGCAATATCGGTCTCTACCCCGAATTTCCTGTCGATAGCCAGAATGATGCCCTTCTCAGTCGCCTCCAGTTTATGAGAATACTTGACCGGTCTGGATATATCATTGATATAAGCCTCGGCAGCATCGTGCAGCAGTCCGGCCAATTGCAATTCCTTTGGAAGCAGCCTGGCGACACGGACCGAGTGCTCTGCCACCGAATAAAATACTCTACTGGCGCCTGTGAATCTACATATCAGAGATAGATGATGCGCTATGTCTTTTATATCTATTTCATCAGGCTGTGGGTTGAGATAATGAAACTTCTTTCCTGTATAAGTCGTCATCCAGTTTTCATCATATTCACTCATATGGTTGCTCCATACAGAGATTCATAATCCTTACCGCGTCATCTCGGCCGCCGTGGCAAAGCGGCGGGCTTTAGGTGGCTTGACTATCCCCATCACGAAGGCTGAAAGACCGAAGAAAACGATAATCACGATAAATGCAGGCCGGTACGACTTCATGATATCAAAAGCAAGGTTGATGGCAATGGGGCCGGCGGCGCCGAACCCGAAGGATACCAGGAAGCTCATTGAGCGGACCACGCCCAGGCTCAAGCGGCCGAAATAGTTCGCCCAGATGACCTCCTGGGTTATCGTCACGGCTGAAATACCCAATCCGTACAGAGCCACTCCCAGCCAGAGAAAGACCGGCTGCTCAGCTAAGAGGAGAAGGGCGACGGCTATGCCCTGGACTATGAAAGGGATAACACGCACGCTCAACCTGTCAGCATGCTCAGCCAGAAAGCCGACGAACGGGAGCGCTCCGGCGGCCATCGCCGCTCGAAAGGTCATCACTGTGGCCAGCATAGCTTCGCCATAGCCCAAGTCCTGAATGTAGGGCGCCAGGCTGATATTGATGCCCTGAAAAGCCATGCTGTTGATGCCTAGAGAGAGGGCCAGCAGCCAGAAGCTACCGGCTTTCAAAACCTCCCGGCGGTTCCAGACCGGTTCCGGCGCTGAAGCGTTGTCGACAACGGGAGTATCCTCACCTTTTTGAATGCTGGTTTCCGTAGCGCTGGGCTGGATGCCGTCCGGATGAAGCCCCATATCTTCAGGTCGGCGGCGCATCAGTACGGCAGACGGAATAAGGACGGCTACCCAGGTGACGATGGCGAAGATGACGAACATCGTCTGCCAGCCAGATGCCGCCAGGACAAAGACTGTGAGCGGTGTAAAGATAACATTGCTGATATTGCTGCCAAGGCGGCTGATGGCGAGAGCGCGGCCCCGCTTCCGGACGAACCAGTTATTGACCGCAACATCGCTGACCAGCGCGCCCATAATGGTAAAGCCGATAGCCGAGACGACGCCCCGCAGCAGGTAAAACTGCCAGAGAGCGGTCATCTGAGTTATCCCCAGCATAGCAAAGCCCACGATTACCGCCCCGATAGGCATCAACACCCGAGGGCCATAACGGTCGACCAGCGGGCCGATTATGGGGGCGACTAACGCCTCGGCAACCCGGGCTATGGACATAGCCGCCGCCACGGCGCTGCGGCTCCAGCCGAATTCGGTCTGAAAAGGCTTGAAAAAGAAGCCCAGCATCGAGGAGAAGTGCTCGGCATAAGAGAGATGTGACAGGAAAGAGGCGGCAACGATGTTCCACCCGTAGAAATAACGGGGTTTTCTGCTCGCTGTCCCTGGTAGTTCCTTTTCTTTACCTGATGGCATTATAGCTAATTCCAAACTGCGGGATTATTCGTCAGAAGTCCCTCTCTGGATGGGGAGAGGTCAGCACGTATATCGTCTTTCCTCTCCCCTTGCGGGAGAGTCCCGATTCATTCCGTTCATACGGGATTCCGTATGAGTGAAACGAATCGGAAGACTAAGGTGAGGGGTAGCTTCAGAATCACCCTCATCCCATTCGCTTCGCTCAGGGCAGGCTCTAACCTTCTCCCCTCAAGGGAGAAGGAAATGGGTACTAGTGTCTTTTCCTGTATTCTAGGAAGGTGAGCAAGCCGGCAATGCTCTTGCCATCGTGAAGTTCGCGCAAGGCGACCAGCTTGGGGATTTCTGAAATGGGCAATCGCTCCAGCCGGATGCTATCGGTATCTTCGGCGGAGAGCCGGCTGGGAGTCAGGTCGGTAGCCAGAAAGAGGTGCATATACTCGGTGCAAAAGCCGGGGGCGGAATAGAAGCCGCCCAGTTTCTCTATTTTCCTCGGCAGGTAGCCCGTTTCTTCCTGCATCTCGCGGCGCACCGCCTCCTCAGGTGTTTCCTCCCCATCGATGCCGCCGGCCGGTATCTCAAGAAGCTCCTGCCCGGCCGCCCGGCGGAACTGCCTGACCATCAGCACATTATCTCTATCATCGACCGCCACGATGGCTACTACCTCCGGGTGCTCCACGATTTCTCTGGTGCTTATCTCCCCGTCGGGTAACTGTATGGTATCGATGCGCAGCTTAATGTGTCCGTCATGGATGACTTTACTGGACAGCGTTTTTTCCTCAGCCACATTAACCTCCGGGAGCCAGACTGCTACCCCAGGATTATTATGATAACCAGCAGCAGCAGAATTACGGCGCTTATCTTGGGAACGTATTTTTCATAGCGCGCCAGCTTGGGCCGCACTATCTTATAAATTTTGACACCGGCCAGCGTAACCGCGATAAGGCCGAACAAGACCGCCAGTCCATATGAAAGCATCAGTACCCAGGCGTTGGCGCCACCAGCGACAAGAGCCAGCAGGGCAAATTCCTCCTCGTGAGCAAAACCGAGAATAAAGGCGAACGAAGCTAGACCCCACAGGCTCAGGACAAGCCCGGTGGTGTGCTCATGCCGATGGCTATGCTTGCCCTGGCCGGGATGCTCATGTTCATGCTCGTGCTCGATTTCGGGTTGCTTTTCATGAAGATGCCCGTGCTGTTTTTCCATTTCATCGGTCTTTTCTGTAAAAAGCTTAAAGGCAAGTACGAGCAGGACGCCCGCAGCCAGGTACTTTATCCAAGTCGCCTCAAAATTGAACCATCTCTGGAGCAAAACATAGGCGACGACAACAGCTATGGATGATATCAGATGTCCCATGCCGATTATGCTTGAACTGAGCGCCCCACTAAAAACGGGGTTTCTTTTTTGCATGGAATACATCACGGCAACCGGCCAGCCGTGTCCCGGTTCCAGGCCATGTAATAGCCCGAGCATTGTTACACCAATATATACTGGGTCTAACATCTTCCCTCCTGAATCAGTTAGTTAGATTCTTGAGTGAAGGAGTCACTATTCCTTGCCAGTCTCCAGGCGGCAGACAAGAGCGACCTCATCGCAATTGGGGAATTTGGCACAGCGGTAGCACTCGTTCCAGACCTTTTGAGGCAACTCCATTTTGTCCACCTGAATAAAGCCAAATTTCTGAAAAAAGCCCGGCTTATAGGTCAGGCAAAAGACGGTAGGGATGCCCAGCTTTTTAGCATCTTTGAGGCACGCTCTTATCAGCCGGTCGCCGATGCCCTTCCCCTGGCTCTCCTCAGCCACCGCCACAGACCGTATCTCGGCCAGGTCCGACCAGTTGACGTGTAATGCGGCGCAGGCAATCACCTGTTCACCTTCTCGAACAATAAAATAGTCTCGAACGTTCTCGTATAGCTCGCTCAAAGAGCGAGCCAGCATCTCGCCGTTATCGGCGAAGTAATTAATCAGTTTGTGCATCTGCGGGACATCGCCGATGCTGGCTTTTTCGACAAGTTTCAATTTGCCGCTTTCCTCTATTTTCATTTACTGCTTTCCTTTCAGTCTGCGCTCCAGTGAGCCATAGAAAGAATCCGGGGGGTATATCCTCAGGAAACGGATGGTGTTGGAGCTGCGCCTGACTGTAATAATTGCCCCATTTGAAAGGGGCAAGTTTATATGGCCATCTATACTGAGTGTCGCCGGATAGGTGCTCTTCAAGACTAATTTTATCACCGCCGTAGGCGGTAGCACCAGAGGGTAAGCCAGGCTGAGGTGAGGCATTATCGGCAACATTACCATCTCCTCAGCTTGCGGATTTAGCACCGGGCCGCCGGCGGACAGTGAATAACCGGTGCTGCCGGTGGCGGTGGCCACAATCACTCCATCGGCCTTATAGGTGGCCAGCGGAGTGCCATTAATATTGGATTCGACATAGATTAGCCTGACTATTTCTCCCCGCGCCACCACAACATCGTTCAGGGCAGAGAACTTCCCGGGTTTACCCTGAGTTGTGTCGAAGGGTTTGCCCCCGCCGGCGGTCGGAGAAAGCTCCGCCTCAAGCAACGCCCGCTCATCGAGCCAGCCTTCCCCGGCCAGGATGGCCGCCAGCTTTGTTTGCGCTTCATCGACATTGAGTTCGGTCATAAACCCCAGGTTGCCCAGGTTGATGCCGGTAATGGGAATCGGTTCGGGCAACGCTATCTGGGCTGCCCGCAGAATGGTGCCATCACCGCCGACGCTGAGAATCAAATCAGTGCCATTTAGCTTGGCTCTGGCCGCCTCAGTCTCCCAGGCGGAGCACACCCAGGCGGAAACACCTTTAGCGGTGAGAAACTTTTCCAGTTTCTGTGCTAAAGGCTCAGCCGCCTCTTTCATCGGGTGGTAGAGAATGCCGACCTTTTTCATAACAGTCATTGTTCTACTCGGACAATATGGTTGCTACAGGAAAGTTGGTCTTGGTAGCAGGAATTATTATAGCCTCGAATGCGGCAGATAGTAAAGTTTTCTAATTTATTGCTACCTCACTCCCTTATACGGAGAGGGGGACAGGAGGAGAGGTGGGGGGCGGCTTAATAATCAGCTTTCAATGAGGCGTAGAATCGCTTCAGTTGCTCAGGGTCTTCGTAGATATCGCCGGCCTGCAGCAGGTCGCTGTCTTTCCGGAGTTTTACCAGCCCCTCCCGGCATTCCCGTCGGAACAAGCTGGGCGCCCAGTTCCGGCAGGCATCCGGGCGGAAGGGGTGGATAATGCAGCGCGCCTTACTGCCATTCTTTTCCCAATCCAGAAAGACACAGCCGTATTCCGTCTGCTGCAGCAGGTAGCCAATCTGGGTTACCTGGACATACTTCGAAATAAACTCATCGGCGCTGATATGGAGATTTCCCGCTATACGGTCGACTTCCTCGACGCTCAGCTGAGGATAATAGCCGATGCAGCAGACACCGCAGCGAAAGCACTCGATGGGCAGGCTTTCCTCATTCGGGCTATACTCATCGCCGTTAAATGTTCTGAGACTCACTCGCATTTTTTAACCCTTCGACGGAGTTTACACTGACCCTGAACGTAATGAAGGGGAACGTGCTCAGGGCAGGCCTCTCCCTTCAGCCCTTCCCCTCAATCTCGCGCAACACTTTTACAATCCATATCATCCCTTCCGTATCCCGGCCGCAGTAGGTCTCCAGGTCCTGCCTGACTCGCTGCCTTTCTTCGTCGGGGACATGGCCGTAAGTGACCCGCAGATATTTGTAGCTGGCATCATCGCCCTTAGCGATGTTCAGCCCGTCGTAGCCCTGTCCGGTCACAGCCGGCAGCACCGCCTTGAGGGAGGCGCTGCCCTTCTGCGCCGGGTGGTAATACCAGAAACTGCGGAAGGGCTGGTAGAGGTCGACCAGCCGGCCGGTTACAGACTTTACCCAGGTCTCATATTTAGGGAAGGCTTCGCCGAGGTCTTCCAGGACGCCTTTTTCAA
This sequence comes from Chloroflexota bacterium, assembly GCA_016190895.1. GTDB lineage: Bacteria > Chloroflexota > Dehalococcoidia > Dehalococcoidales > UBA2162 > JACPPR01. The sequence goes on from JACPPR010000029.1 coordinate 29,619, forward strand.
AGGACTGGTTGTAAACGATGATACTGCCGGTATTGCCGAGCCGCTTCTTTAACTCCGCCAGTAAAGCCGGCCGGGGGTCTTCATCGCCCTTGGCGAGAAAGGAGAAGTGGTCGGGTATCAAAGCCCCCTGCCGGACGACGTGCAAAGAGAACTGGAAGGGGATATTCTGGTACGGATGGCTGCCGTCTACAAGCGGTATGGCAGTGGCGAAGGTCTCAAAATCGAGATAATAGAGAGGCGGTTCCAGAGTATCGAGGAATCCTCTGAGAGATGCCCTGTCTACGTGGGGCAGCCGGCTCAGCAGGCATGCCTTCTGAATCTCCTGGCTGCCGGTCAGGCTGAAACCATCCGGAATGTCACAGATGGCTAAGACGCCATTATTCAGCAGTTCGAAGCTCTTTTGCCCGCCCCGGTATAGCTCGAGGACGCTATCCTCCGGCAGAAAGTCACGGCAGCCCTCTACCAGACACTCATAGGGGCTGTTACACTGCTTGCCGATGGCGATGTCGGGGCAGCTCTGGGCTGCGATGGCTTCGAGCAGAGTCGCCACTTTCTCCGGCACGCTGCGGCTCGTATCCGCAATCTGTTCGGTAATGTCTTCGATGACGAACAGCTTTTCAGGTTCGATTTCTCCCTGCCTGACATACTTGTTATCGATGTGCATCAGGTAACAATTTCTGATCTCCAGCCCCGCCTGCTGGCAGCAGTACTTCTGGAAGGCAACGTCCTCTAAATCCACGTCTTTGATTTTCGTCGAGCTTTTGACCTCGATGATATCCCATTCGTCGTTATCGACCGGCTTCAGGATGTCTACCCGGCAATAAAGTTTGCCTGTTGAAATGCCCGCCTCGAAAACGGTCCGGCGCTGTTTCAACAGTTCCCTGGTCTGTCTGATGTTCCCCATAAAGTCGCTATCGGGGATATCGATGCCACCGGGGAATAATTTCTTGGCCAGTTTGCCCACCTCGTGTCCCTGGTCGAAGACGTACTGGGTAGCGACATCCGGTTCGGCTATCTTGTCAGGCTCGTGGAAAGACGTCCACAGGTATTTGAGACACTGCAGTCCGTTCAGGTAGCTCGACTTGGATAGCAATCGAGGCGACATTTAGAACCTCTCTTTGAGCTTGCGGTAAGAATCGGCCAGGGCTTCCGGCACCACCCGGGCATCGCCGATGGTGGTGATAAAGTTAGTATCGCCATTCCACCTGGGCACTATGTGGCTGTGAACGTGGTCTTCGATGCCGGCTCCGGCCGCCCGGCCCATATTGATGCCAATATTAAAGCCGCCAGGCGTGAATTCCTCCCTGAGCGCCTTCAGGCATAGAGTGACGATATCGAAGTGCTCGTGACGCTCACCTTCAGTCATTTCCTCCGGGCTGGCGATGTGTCGGTAAGGGGCGACCATCAGGTGGCCGGGGTTGTAGGGATAGGCATTCAGCATGACAAAGCTCTTCCGTCCCCGGTAAAGGATGTAGTTTTCAGCATCCTTTGCCTCAGCCGGCTTATCGCAGAGGATACACCCTTTTTGTTTCGGCGCCCGGATATACTCGACCCGCCACGGCGCCCAGATGTGTTTCATTTATTCTCCTTTAATGCGTGGAGGCAGGCCGGGTGCCTCCCTTTTTCTACAGTTGGAAGTCTTTGTATTTGTCGGAAAGACGTCCGTTGGGCGACAAGAAACGCGCAAAGGGGCGCTCAGTAGTGTCCCAGAGTAATTCAAGAGTGTCCCATTTTGCAAGCAATAGCCTGAGAACTGTGCGAGGATGTTCTGAACCAGCAGTAAGGAAGACAATGCCTACTTTTTCACGAATGATGGTATCTCGCTCCGTGGGGACTTTCAGTATCTTCTTATTGCGACTAAATACTAGCCAACCAATCTGACCCGCTTGGGTTAGCCATTTTACATCTGGCCATCCGGCCCAAGATAACCCGTGTAAAGACTTCGCCTCGCAGCCAACGAGCGCAAGCGCTTTGGGAACGCCTGTACCAACATCCTCATCGCATATGAGAATCAAATACCAACCTTCTCCCTAAGACGAATTACTTCTTCAACTATCCCAGGCTCAAGTTCAAAGTCTTTTTCAATAAAGTCTATCTTTTGGTCTGCTTTGAAACGTTTATAGATTGCCTCGACAGTGACCCCTCTACCCTTAATAACAGGTAATCCAGCGCTTATTCGAGGGTCTACGACGATTGGAACACTCTTGCCAACGGGATACCACCTACTTGCTAATTCGTGTTCAAAATCGAGTTGGTCTGTTATTATCTGTTGAACCAAATCAGGAATCGTATATTGCTCCGGTTGGTCTACGGCCTTCAAAGCAGCTCCCGGAACCCGGATAATGTGCACAATGTGCCCACCAATAGCTCTTAACTCTAGATGAGCAAAAGGATGGTCAAGCTTATAAATGTGTTTTGCATTATCGTAAGCCCGTCTTACCGTTTGGAATGATGCATGTTCCGCCTTTCTAAAATTCGCAGCTACAACTATTTCTATCAACTCTAAGAAAGAACAAGCCTTTTCCTCTTCGAGGTGTCCTTTGAATAATGGCTTGATTTTGCCTTGGGTAGTTGAATATCCGCGTAACCAGTTCCTTACAGTACTCACAGAGACGTGAGATAGGTGAGCCACTTCGGTAAAACTGTACATTGGCTGTGTCCGCCATACATTGTTATCGTTATTAGACATAGAAGTCACCCCGCTATCTCAATATTTTAGTGCTGTAAGATATTCGTTGTATTGCCTCCGAAGAGGAAATTCCCCATGCTCTCTGAGAAGATGGTATACTAATGACAGAGAAACATCAAGGTAACATACTGCTGTTCACCCTTATTATAGAACAAACGTTCCAGGTGGATAAACGTCTTTCTAAATGACCACACTCTTGGTCTCCTACGGGTACACCGCCAGCCCCTCAAGCCCGGTGGTCTCGGGAAAGCCGCACATCAGGTTCATATTCTGGATTGCCTGCCCGGCTGCCCCCTTCACCAGGTTATCGATGGCGCTGATGGCAATCAGCCTGTTTTGCCGGATATCGAGAGAGGGGTAAACGATGCAGAGGTTGTTACCCCAGGTGTGCTTGGTATGGGGGGAAGCCGCCGCCACCTTGACGAATGACTCGCCTTTGTAGAAATCCCTGTAGATACCCGTTAGCTCGGCTTGTCCCTTCTCTCCCGAAGCAATCGTGCCTGGAGAGAGCCGGGCGTAAGCCGTGGTCAGTATGCCCCGGGTCATCGGTATCAGGTGGGGCACGAAGGTTACTGAGGGGGTGGGACCGGGACGCAGCAACGCCAGTTCCTGGCTAATTTCAGGCAGGTGGCGGTGGCCTTCCAGCGAATACGCCGAGACATCCTCATTTACTTCCGAATAGTGCGTGCCCAGGCTGAGCGTCCGGCCGGCGCCGGAGACACCTGATTTGCTATCGATGATGATATCCGGCTCGATGATTCCTGCTTTCAGAGCAGGCGCCAGGGCTAGAATCGCCCCGGTGGGATAGCAGCCCGGGTTCGCTATGAGACGGGCGGCGGCAATCTGAGAACGGTACAGCTCAGGTAGACCGAAAACTGCCTCTTTCAAGAGTTCCGGGGCGGGGTGGGTGAAGCCATACCACTTCGGGTAGTCGGCGGCATCTTTCAGTCTGAAATCAGCGCTGATATCCACCACTTTGATACCCTGCTTGAGTAGCGGAATGCATTCTTTGGCGCTCTCTTTATGGGGTAAAGCGGAGAAGGCCACATCCACCTCACCCAGCTCGGCTGTAATGGTCAGGTCTATATCGGCCAGATGGGGGAACACCGCCGCCAGCTTCTGTCCGGCGGCGCTCCGCCCGGTCACCGAGGTAATCTCCACCTCCGGGTGCCGGTAGAGCAGCCGGGCCAGTTCCACGCCGGCGTAACCGGTGACATTGATGATACCTGCTTTAGTTTTGCTCATTACTTTCTCCTCTACCCCAGTACGTTGCTTCCTCAAGGTCAAATTGAATGAATTCTCCCTTTTCTTCGGCTGTGGACACAATCTTTTCGAATTCGGACTCTTTCTTTCCCGTCGTTTCCAGCACCCGCTTCAGGAATTGCAGGCTGGCTTCATACTCAGGGTTCACCAGTTCGGTTACCCCCATATCCTTGAGCATGTCCGCCTCCCGCGCCCGGTGCACCCGCGCCACGACTCTAAGCTTCGGGTTGATTTGCAGAGCGCACCTCACTGTAGAAACTACGGCTGTCGGGTCTGGAAATGTGACCACCAGCATTCGTGCTCTATTCAGGTCGACATGTGACAGGACGACCGGATTACAGGCGTCCCCGTAAATACGGGGAATGCCGTTACTCCTCGCTTGTTCGATGCGGTCAGGGTCGATATCAACGACAATGTAAGGGATACCTGCGTCCTGCAAGCCTTTAGCGATATTCTGCCCGGTTCTGCCGTAACCGGCCAGCACTACGCGCTCCGACAACGGGGACGGACTTGCTTCGGGCGAAGTTGGTGTTGCCGGGCTTCTCAGTAGTCTGGCTAACCACGAGTACGGCCGTGCGATAGCCTGTCCAATCTTGCCGTGCTCAGCCGGCGCCACGCGCTCCGGCAACCGGGATGGCGCCGCTTCGGGCAGAGCCGGCCTTGGAGATATCGCCCTGCGCCCCGGCAGTCTGGCTAACCGCGGGTACGACCAGGCGGCAAGACTGATAGAGATGGGCGTCAGCAACATAGTCATTATGGCGCTGGTGAGAATCAGAGAATAGAATTGCTCTGAGATTAGACCGGCGCCGATTCCGGCCTGAGCCAGTATGAAGCCGAACTCCCCGACTTGAAGAAGACCGGAGCCAGCCAGGAAGGCTATTCGCCCGCCATAGCCAAAAAGCCGGATGATACCAAAAACAACCAGAAACTTTATCACGAGGATGGCGCCGACTACCGCCAGCACCGAAGACCAGTTCTCAATTATAAAACTCGGGCTGGCAAGCATACCCAGGGAAACGAAGAAAAGGGTAGCAAAGATATCCCGTAACGGTGTAATTTCAGCCAGCGCCTGATGAACGAATCTAGTTTCATGCAACACCAGGCCTATCAGGAAAGCGCCAAAAACCGCCGAGAGCCCAAAAACCTGGGTAGCCAGAGCCGCCCCCAGACTCAACACCAAAACCGTGAGCAGGAATAACTCTCGCGCCCTGATTCCGCCGACTCTCCCCATTAGCCAGGGAAGAACCCACACCCCTGAAACGATGGCTAGACCAACGGCGAGCAGGGCTTCTCCCAGGGCCACGGCCAGTGCCATCGGTATCGCTTGCGGCGTGCTGCCCAATAGGGGCACGACCACCATCATTGCCACCACGCTGATATCCTGGAGAATGAGGATACCCATCATAATCCTGCCGTGCACTGAGTCCAGTTCCCCGCGGTCCATCAGGACCTTGAGGCAGACCGCAGTGCTGCTCAGCGAGATAATCAGCCCGAACAAAAAGGCTTGAGAGAGAGACCAGCCGAACAGAGCAAAGCCAGCGGCCAGCCCGATGGCTGCGGTCATGCCGATTTGGGCGATGCCTCCCCACAGACCCACCTTCCCCACCTGTTTCAGCTGGTGACCGGAGACTTCTAAGCCTAGTGTGAACATCAGTAGAGCAACCCCTATGGTTGCCCCCGCCTCAACTAACCCCTTGTCACCTACCAGGCCGAGGGCGTGGGGACCGACGACTACCCCGACGATAAGGTAGCCCAATATGACAGGTTGCCTCAGCCGGTGGGCTACCATCCCGCCCACGAGCGCCGCCGCCAGCAAAATAGCAATACTGATAACCGGATTTGTCAGGTCCATAATACAGCCTAATTGTAGCACAGAAGACCCGTTTATGTTGAGGGACTTAACCCGTCCCCCCCATCCCCCCTTCCCTTCTAAGGGAAGGGGCATTAGGTTTTTCGAAGGGCATCTCCCCTTCGAGCCTTTCTCATTTTGGGGTCTGAAGACGAGCAAAGCCACGTGGAATGGGAGAGTTTGAGAGGGCACCAGCCCTCTCAAGTAAAACTATTGTCCCCCCTCTCCTTGAAAGGAGAGGGGGGACAGGGGGAGAGGTCGAAGCTTTGAGTTAGGAACAACCAGAATCTTGACCCGCCGTCCGTCAATCTGATATATTGAATTTACTTCTAATAACGACAAGCTGAAAATTGAATATGAGCCTCCGAGTTGCTGTGCCTAATGGCGGCTAACCGATGGGACAGCGACCGATAGGGTGTAAGGGGAAACGCTTATGCCTCCCGTGTTTGGAAAGGAGACTGCCCGTGATGTTGCTTGTATCGAGCAGAGCGCCTCCTTTTTGAGGCGCTTTTTTATTGAGTTTAAGAAAGACTTCAAAGGGAGAATCGATTGCGGAAGACGTTTTATTCTTTATTTAGTTTGCTAGCTCTTTTGAGCCTGGTTATCACAGGTTTTGGCTGTGCCGGGCCGCAAGAGTCGGTCCCTTCTACTCCAACCGTGCCCAAGCCGGCCAATCCGGAGATTATCATGGCCAGTACCACGAGCACAGGGGACTCCGGGCTTATGGATGTGTTGATTCCCCTTTTTCAGCAGAAGACAGGTTATATAGTTAAGCCCATATATGTAGGTAGCGGCGCTGCCATGGCCATGGGCGAGAGAGGTGAAGCCGATGTTCTGCTTGTGCACGTCCCCGACTCGGAAGTTAAGTTCATGCAGGCCGGACACGGCCTTAACCGCAAACTGGTGATGCACAATGATTTTGTCATTGTCGGCCCGGCAGCAGACTCCGCTGGCATCAAAGGCATGACTTCGGCATTGGACGCCATCAAGAAAATTGCCGCCAGCAAAGTGATTTTCATCAGCCGCGGCGACAATTCAGGGACTAACCAGTTGGAGCTTAAGTTCTGGAAGGCTGCCGGCGTTAATGTAACCGGGCAGAGCTGGTATCAGAGCTCCGGACAGGGTATGGGAGCGACATTGAATATTGCCTCGGAGAAGGGTGCCTACACTATCACCGACCGGGCGACGTATTTGGCAACCCAGAAGACCCTGAGCTTGAGTATACTTGTAGAAGGCGACCCTGTACTATTGAATATATATCATGTTATCCAGGCGAATCCGCAAAAATCTGACAAGATAAATGCGGATGGCGCCAGGGCGTTTGCTGATTTCATGGTCGACCCGGCAACGCAGGAAATAATAAGAACATTCGGTGTCGATAAATACGGGCAGCCGCTTTTCTTCCCCGATGCCGATAAGACTGAGGCAGACCTGGGTAGTAAGTAACTTGGGCAGTGAGTTCCCTCTCTCGTAAAGAGGACGATGTGACGTATATTCCAATTTGCAATAAAGATGGCATATATAATATGGGATATGCACAGGCAGGGACGCCTGTGCTACCAGTAGTGCGGTCGTTGTGTCATTCTGGAGGCGTCCCGATACCCTCACTCCTTATCGGGACAACGAAGAATCTCAGGGTGGCGGCCACGTCATTGCGAGACCATTCCGCCCGCAGGCGGAAGGCGAAGCAATCCGTGTGGAGGGGTCTCTTCACCCCCTTCCCTGAGATGCTTCGTCCCGACAAGTCGGGACTCCAGCATGACAGCCCTCAATGCTTATTTACTTAATTCACATCATCGTCCGCAGAGGGGGAAGGAACTCTTAATCCCAAAGGGAGCGTATAGTGGACCTGATTCTTGAAGGTATTGTGCGTGCCTTCCGGCTGCTTATCCAGGGCGACCCGGCGGTCATCAAGATAACGCTTCTGTCGCTGGCAATCTCCCTTTCCGCCACCGCCATCAGCCTTGTCATCGGCATTACGCTTGGCACGGTCATCGGTCTGAACGTTTTCCGGGGACGCCGGTTTCTGGTCAGCCTGATAAATACGGGCATGGGCTCGCCGCCAGTGGTTGTCGGACTGATTGTCAGTGTCATGCTGTGGCGTAACGGTCCGCTGGGGATATTTCACCTGATGTATACTCCTTATGCCATAGTTATTGCCCAGTTAATTATCTCCTTGCCCATTATTACCGGGTTCACGATGGCTTCAATCCAGCAAATCGACCCCAAGCTCCGCCTCCAGCTTGTCGCCCTGGGGGCATCGCGCGGGCAGCTATTGTGGCTGCTGGTCAGGGACACTCGCCTACCCCTTCTGGCGGCAGTGATGGCTGGCTTCGGCTCAATTATTTCTGAAGTCGGCGCCGCTATGATGGTTGGCGGCAACATTACCGGCCAGACCCGGGTGCTCACAACTGCCATCGTGATGGAGGTTGGCAAAGGTGATTTTGGCCTGGCGATTGCCCTGGGCATTATTCTGATGGCTCTGGTATATCTGGTAAACCTGGCGCTCACCTTAATACAGCAACGGAGCAAGCCTAGATGAGACAAGAAACTGTGTCGACATCCACCTTGGCGTTGGAAGCTAGAGATATCTCGGTGGTTCGCGGCGGGGTGAAGGTGCTCGAGATACCATCTTTGCAGGTGTTACCTAACGAGGTTCTGGTCGTTATCGGTCCGAACGGCTCGGGGAAGACCACGCTCCTGCTCACCCTCGCCGGGCTGCTCAGGCCGGCCTCTGGCACGCTTCTATATCAGGGGCAACCCGCTACTACCCAAGCCGAGTTATTGAGATTGCACAGAAGAATGGCGGTCGTCTTTCAAGAAGCCTTGCTGCTCAATTCTACAGTATGGGACAATGTTACTCTCGGCTTACGGTTGCGCGGCGTCGCTAAAGAGGAAATAAAGACGAGAGCCGATAAATGGCTCGAGCGGTTCGGCATTGCCTCGCTCGCCGGCCGGCAGGCAAGGACGCTATCCGGAGGTGAAGCCAAGCGAACCAGTTTGGCCCGCGCCTTCGTTCTCCAGCCGGATATCCTCTTTCTCGATGAGCCTTTTAATGGGCTGGACAGCCATTCTCGACAGGCGATAATAGATGATTTCGAGGGCGTCTTGCGCGAAACCAGGACTACTACCGTATTGGTGACTCATGATTCCAATGAGGCTCTGGCGCTGGCGCACCGGGTTATCGTGCTTATGGACGGACGCATCCGTCAGCTCGGCAGCCGTGAGGAGGTGTTCTCCAATCCAGTCGATGAGCAGGTGGCTGCTTTCGTCGGAGTTGAGAATATCATCGATGGAGTGGTAACATCAAATCAGGGTGGTATAATTAATGTTAGCATCGGCCCTTCCAGTCCCGGAAGTATTATCGAGGCTGTAGCCGACTCTGCCGCCGGGGAGAAGGTAAGTGTTTGTATCCGGCCGGAAGAGATAACCTTGACTGTCTCGAGAGCATCGAGCAGCGCCCGAAACTCCTTTTCCGGGACGATAACCAGGCTGGTATCCTTCGGGGCGTTCAGCCGGGTGGAAATCGATTGCGGGTTTCCTCTGGTCGTATTAGTGACTAAGCGGTCGGCGGAAGAGATGGGCTTGGAAAAAGGTAAACAGATATTCGCCAGCTTCAAAGCCACTGGTGTGCACGTCATAAAGAGATAGGGAAAAAAGTTCAAATGTCAAAGCCCAAATATCAAATCAAGCCCAAATGACAAAGCTAAAATGCGAAGCTGAGAAAGGGTTTGGCATTTTGGTATTTGGATTTCATTTGGACTTTGGATTTTGACATTTGGATTTTATGAAGTGGATTTTGTAAATTGGAGAAAAAATGACCGCTCTTATCGATTCCTGGCAGCGCCAGATTAACTACCTGAGAATATCAGTGACCGACCTCTGCAATCTGAGTTGCGTTTATTGCTCGGCCGGTTCTCTGCCCCGTCTGTCGCACGATGATATTCTGCGCTACGAGGAAATCCAGCGCATCGTCCGCATCGCTGCCAGTATGGGCATCACCAAGGTGCGGCTTACCGGCGGCGAGCCGCTGGCACGGCCTGATTTCGTTAAGCTGGTAAGAATGATTTCCGAGATAAAAGGCATCGATGATATCGCCGTGACCACCAACGGCATTCTTCTGGCCAAGTACGCCAAAGAGCTGAAGGAGGCAGGTCTGCACCGCGTCAATATCAGCCTGGATACATTGAAGCGGGAAAGGTTCAAGCAGATTACCGGCGGGGATAAGCTGGCTGATGTGCTCGCCGGCATCGAAACAGCCCATCAGGTGGGCCTGGAGCCGGTCAAGATAAACACCGTGGTGATGCGGGGCAAGAACGATGACGAGATTCTGGACTTTGCCCGCAAAACCATCACCGAGGGCTGGCACGTCCGGTTCATCGAGTTTATGCCCTTCGGGAGCTGTGGGGATGAAGGTGTCGAGACCGTGCCCACCGCTGAAATCCAGGAACGAATAAAGGTGCTGGGCAAGCTGGAGCCGGTTGTAGGTCCGGCCGGCAATGGCCCCGCCAAGTATTACCAGTTGCCCGGCTCGAAAGGCAGCCTCGGCTTTATCACCCCGATGACGGAGCACTTCTGCGCTACCTGCAACCGCCTCCGCGTTACCTCGGACGGTCACCTGCGTCCCTGCTTGCTAGGGAACGATGAGATTGCTTTGAAGAACACCCTGCGCAGCGGGGCGAGCGATGACGAAATAAAACAGCTCATCCAGCAGGCGGTCGCCATCAAGCGGGAAGAGCACCACCTCAGCGGCGAGCTTGCCCCGGAGGTAGTGACCAGACCGATGTACCAGATTGGAGGGTAGCGCAAGCACGAATTACTAAACCCTAAATCCTAAACAAGCTCAAATGTCAAAATCTAAATGTCAAATCAAACCCAAATGCTTAAAAGCTGTTAGCTGAAAGCTGAGAGCTGAAAGCTCTCAGCTTTGGCATTGATTTGAACTTTGAGCTTTGAAATTTGGATTTGTTTAGAGTTTAGAAATTAGAGTTTAGCAGGGTGCTGAAAAAGTCCCTGAAAGTGGCTGACTTAGCTTGTGGGTTATGGTAAAGTAAGGCCAACGAAGTA
>JACPPR010000026.1 GCA_016190895.1 Chloroflexota bacterium
CCCCACGGACTGCTTAAGGTGGCGGTGAAAGTGCTGCCTCTCTTCGGTCAGGACCCGCACCGTTTCGGCAGGAATAAGGACATCGACCTTGCCAACCTGGTGACAGTAGAGTTTCCCGTGCATGCTGTCATCCGTTTGAGCAAACAGGCTGCCTCGACCCGGGACAAAGCCGCCGATTGTTATGTCAGCCAGGTGGAAAGCCGCCCGCCCAGCACGGGTATGATGCGTCTCCTCATGCCATTCTTCGGGCGGCGCGATTCCTACATGCAGGCTTATCCCACGCCTGGGCGACGACGAGAGAAAGATTTGTTTCGGGGAGTGGAATAGTAATAAGGGGACGCCCTGCCAAGCAGGGCGTCCCCTTATGAAGCTGCACCCTAAAACTCAATCCCCTTCTGAGCCTTGATTCCTTTACGGAGGGGGTGCTTTATCTCTTTCATCTCAGTCACCAGGTCGGCGAAGTCGATAAGCTCCTGGGGAGCGTCACGCCCGGTGATGACCACGTGCACGTTTTGCGGGCGCTTGCCGAGAACATCGATTACCTCTGTTACCGGGAGCCAGCCATATTTCAGCGGATAGGTGAATTCGTCCAGAGCCACTACTTGATAAGTCCCGGAATCGATTAACTCTTTTGCCCGGTTCCATTGCTCGATTGACAGGCGCTTGTTCTCCGCCTCGTTCTTGCCCCCGAAGGTGAAGCCGGCGCCCTGCGGGATTATATCAATGCCTATCTTGCGGGCGGCGCGGTGCTCCCCGAAATTAGCCGTGGATTTCTTGACGAACTGGAGCATGATGACCTTCATATCGTGTCCCCAGGCTCTCAGCAACAAGCCCAGGGCGGCTGTGGTCTTGCCCTTCCCGTGACCGGTATTGATGACAACCAGCCCTTTCTGGCGGCTGGCTTTTTGGGACTCTTCCGGTGATGAATCAGTGACGCTCAACTTGGTCTCCTCTCGGTATTTATGTTAGGTAATATGTAGGGGCACGGCATGGATTCGACAAGCTCACCACAAGTGCCGTGCCCCTACGCTCGCATTATTAACTCAGATAAGTAAGGTTAATCTTTATCTCCAGGCGTCAATGCTGAAGGCCTGGCCGCGGCCGCCCATGAACTGGACGGAGGCCTCTTCCTGCCCGCCGGCGATAATGATGATGTTGCCGATTGGCTCATTGCCGCCGGCCGGCACCATGTAATCATCAGCTAGCTCTTTCCAGGGTTTGCCGGACGTTCTTTCGATGCCCATCCAGCCGTTCATCTGGAAGTCAGGCCAGGAGCGTTTCCGGAACTCTCTTACCGGTTCAAAGGTCTTCTTCCATATCCATTCGTAGACATCGTCCTTCGTCTTGAAGCCGTAGTCCAACAGGTGTTGTGCCATCTCAGGCACCATAACGAAGGTAGTACCGCCTTCGCGGAGGGCATTGACGCCGGGGACGATGTATTCTAGCCAGTTATGGGGGCCGGGTACGCCTTTGACATTGAAGCGTCTGGCGATGCCGCCGTGACCGCTCTTCTGGAATGCGCGGTAGCCGCCCGGAGAGAACTGCGAGCCTTGTATCCCGCCGCCGATTTGCTGAACCATGACGACGCTTTCGTTCTTGTTGAAGCCGAACTCTTCATTCAGTCCGAGCCATCCCTTCGGAAGTCCGGCCGCATTCTCACCATAGCAGGTGCCGCCGTTATTGATTGGACTGCCATGGCAACCCATACGGTTGACGCCAGGCACAGCGCCGCTCAGGTTAATCGCCATCATTTGATAACTGCGTCCGATTGGTGCGTTTACGGGGCTGCCCGGGCCGAGGTGGCCGCAGCCGGTGTTCAAATTGATTTCTTTGACGATGGGTCCACTGAGGCAGACGGCCTGGCTGGGGAAGTTGGTCGTGCTGATGGGAGTGCCTGAACAGGCAATCGCCAGCACCTCGGGCAAGTGCTCCGGCCGGCAACCGCACATAACGGCGTTAACCGCCACCTGCTCCACAGTAGCCGTTCTCTTCAGAGGCTCGAACCGTACTACATCGCCCCTCTTTCTGGCTGCAAATGAGCTTGGCCTTGCATTTGGTCCTCCGGCGACTCCCGGTGTGCCGGCACCTATTCCCATACCCCCCACCATGCCGCCTATCATATCATGCTGGAGGGTGATGACCTCATCCGGCTTATGGCTGGTGCCGGTCAGCATCTCCTTCACTCTATCCTCGGTGGGGATGACAATCGGGAAACCATCGGTATAGACGCATAGTGGTGCTTCGACGGGCGGGCCGATATACCTGGTCTGCTGGTAGAAGTTTATCGCCTCATCGAGGGTGCCTTCGAAGAGTACTCTCGGCGGCGGCGCCCAGCGGCCGCTCTCCTTTTCTTTCTTGGTCAGTGGCCTGGTCAAGGCTTCCAGCGTCGGCTCGATGATTTTATCGACATCTGCCGGGCCCGGAAGATAACGCGAACCCGGTAAGAAGCGCACATTGGGGACGCCGTTCCTCAGCGCCTCCTGCTTAATCATTTCATGCTGGTCTTCGAGGTCGATAGTGACGGTGGGAATACCTTTTTTCTCAAGTTCTGCTATGTAAGGCAACTGCCTCCATACAGCGCCACTTCACCAGCAGACCGCTTGTATCAGGCCGTCGGCGGTCTTCATCTCTTCTTCGGTCAACCGCACTGGCTCGATGCCGTAGGTCTTCTTGGTCTGCCAGTTCACATTGGGATAATCCATCTTCAGTTTCTTTTCCAGGGCGATGGTGATATCCGGCTCGCCGGTGATGCTGAAGTAGATATTCTTGCCGTCGAGGGTATCGAGACGCGGCGCCAGAGGGAACGTGTCTATGGGCACATCGATGCCCACTGGATTAAGGCATTTGTAGACTTTGTCTTTGGCTGCTGGCATTTTCCACTCTCCTCACAATGATTTGCGTTTCAGTAACTAATTCTAAATCCACCCCTTTTTCACTGTCAAGTTGGTTAGCGGAGCTGTTTAACAACGCTATCCATACCGACGAAAGTCGGTATCCAGAATACTTGCCCGGCAGTTCTCAGATTCGTTTTACTGGATTCCGTGCCTGCACACCAAAGTGCGTTACGGCACGCAGGTGTGTCAAGCACGGAATGGGCAAACGTGTTATTAAACGCCCTCTTAATATATGGGCACTCGCCTATTAAGTAAGAAAATTCCACTACAACTGCTGACGGATGTTCGAAAGGCCAACGCCGCTTCGAACATAAAAATCCCCCCTCCCCGATGGAATCGGGGAGGGGGGATTAGGCGGTGAGGTTTTTTCAGACTAATAGCCCATCGACTTCTTCAGGTCCTGGTCTAACCAGTAGTACTTAAGGAAAACGGAGATATCGGGGCCCTGAGCGTGGGTGTTCTTTACCCACGGCCACCATAGCGTGTTGAAGAAAGGTTGCGGAAACGGTATTTTGACGGCTTGTTCCAGGACATAAGGTCTTAGTTCCTCTGCTGCCTTGTAGACCTCGGGCCAGTTCCGGAATACATTGGCGTTCAATCTATTAAAACCTGCTTCGATTACCGGGTCTTCACGCCCGGGAACATCGAGGCGGCTGATGAACTGTAGCCGTCTATCCCCGCGGATATAACCCAGGTAGGTGAATAATGTATAGTGGTTGGAGCTTGAACCCGCCCCGGATGCCGCATAAAACATGTGCTCCCAGTTGAAACTGCGCGTGACCATAGCGGTCAGTGTGGCGTTCTCCTTGGTTTCGATTGTCAGCTTAACGCCTACCTTGCTCCAGTAGTCTTTAATGATTGCCAGTTCGTCAACCCTGGCTGTAACGGGAGTCGTCAGGATGGTGGCGCTAAAACCATCGGGGTAGCCGGCTTCTTTCAAGAGCTGTTTCGCCCTTTCCGGATTGTAGCGGTAGAGCGCCTGCACTGACTCCGGCATCGTATTCAGAGGCTTATAACCCTTCCCGGTGAAGTTACGGTTAAGCAGGAGCGTATCTATTTCGGCTTTGCCGCGGTAGAGTCCATTCTTGATAGCTTCAAAATCGATAGCCATCGTCAGCGCCTGGCGTACTCGGACATCAGCCCAGGGCAACTTCGGATTGTCGAAATTAAAAGCTACTGACTCGTTAGTATTAGGCAGGAATTCGCTGGATTCGATGCCGCGAGCCGTCTTTATCATTTGTAGAGCATCCTCTATGGGCACATTTTGCAGCATGTCAATCTTACCGGTGCGTAGCGCCGCCAGAGTCGTTGACATGTCGGGTATTATCAGTCTTTGAATCCTGTCGATGTAAGGCAGTTGCTGACCCTTACCCGGACCTACCGGGTCCTTGCCCCAGTAGTTAGGGTTCCGCTCATAAACAACTACGGAGCCGGGAGTATAGTCCGCCAGCATCCAGGGGCTCGTTCCCACCGAATTTCGCCAGTTGTTCAAGTTGCCGTATTTCTCGACGACCTGACGGGGTTGAATGACATTGTGGCCGCCCCCCTGGATTACCCACCACAGCGCCGTCACTGGTTGCACCGGCGTCTTGATGGTTATCTCCCACGGGCCGGTCTTTTCATACGTCATTGCGTTTGCCACCCGCGGCTGCAGGACTTGAATTGCCGAAGCGGGGTCATAGGTCATCCGCTTCAAGCTCCAGAGGACGTCGTCAGCAGTCAGTTCACGTCCGCCCATCAGCCGTCCGGCTTCACTGTTGACGGTTTGCCAGTGCACTCCCTGCCGTATCTTGAGTACCCAGACGCCCAACTCGGGTGTCTCAACACTTTCAGCCAGGGTTGTTCCCATCATGCCTACCGGGCTGGAGAAGGCTCGGTAATCAAATTCCCCGGTGCCGGCCGGCCCTTTGAGCCAGTCTTCGTTAAGAAGCTGCTCATAGACCCAGTTACCTACTAGACCCTGGGACATTATGTTATTTGTAGCGCTATCACAACAGGTCGGGTCAACGTCGGCCCTTATCCTCAGGGTGCCGCCGTATTTGGGTTTTTCCGGTGCTGCCGCCTCTTTCTGTGGGGTTTCCGCAACTGGTGCTGTCGGGGCAGTCGGTGCCGTTGGAGTTGTCGGGGTTACTGGTGTGGTTGGGGTAGTCGGAGCCGTCGGTACGGTCGGTGCTGGCGTTGCCGGTCCGCAGGCGGCCATTATCAGGGATAGCACCATCACACTGGTTACCGCGAGCCAAAAGATTTTCCGTTTCATGCTTACCTCCCTCAACCATAATCAAACAAAGAGAACTTTCTTCTCTCTTGTCCCACCTCAAGGTATCAGCAAGTGCCGGATTACTTTTTGGGCTTCAAACTCCTACTGCGATTTGATGGTAGCAGTCTAAGCCCCTGCAAAAGATTTGTCAAGTCCTCCGTGGGTTTTTGATAGCATAATGTTTTTGTAGGCCATATTGTGTCCCTTTGAATCGCGGGCCCTCACGGGCTGTACTTTTTAACCGAGTCTATCATCGCTCTTACATTAGCTGGCTTGGCATGGTGCATATCACTGCCGTTTGCCAGGATAAAACCGCCCCCTTTGCCGCAAACCTTGATTAGCTTCTTGCAGTACTCCTCCACGTCCTGGGGCGAGCCGGTGTCCATCAAAGTAGGAGGAACATTCCCCAGAAGGCAGGCATGACCATTCAGAACCTCTTTGGCTTTGAACATGTCAGTCCTCTCGAAGGCCAGGATGGCCTTCCCCTTCGGCAGTTCCAGCCAGTACTCAAGGCGGTCGTCCCAGATGCCCTCACAAAAGGACGAGGTAATGTACCCACGGTCGATAGCGGCCATGAGAGTTTTCTTAAAGCTTGGCCAGTAGAACTTCTCAAATTGCTTTATCGACATGAAGCCCTCTGAGCCTCGGTGAAGCGCTCCGCCGCCGCCCACTACAAAGTCGCCTTTAGCCGGAGTCGCCGCTGCAACTTTCCATTCCAGAATTTTATCGCAGGCAGTCAGTAGCTTATCGGGACAGCGGTACATATCGAGCATCGCCCCCCGCATACCCCTCAGGTAATCGGAGATAACATCGAAAGGGGCCCCGCTAGGCGCGCCACCACCAGCGCCACCGCGCTCTAGCGCCGGGAAACCGAGGCGAGCCATCTCTTCAGCGAACCCGGCGCTCAACTTTCTGGCTCTCTCCTGCTCCTGGGCAGCTTCAGTCAGTTTGTCGGCGAGTTCCTTGAACTCCGGACGGAGGAAGAAACCGAGGACGGCGGTGAATCCCGTACCGCCGACCATATTGCGGAAGGGAGGCAGTTTTGTCAGTGGTTCGAGCGTCCCGTAGACCCTCGGCAGGTAGTAGCGGAAGGTGAAATCAGAGGGGTCGGAAAGAAAGTGGTCGTACTCGTCCGCTTTCATATATTCCCCTTCGACGAATTGATTCGTCGCATCAGGGGGCAGCGTGCCGCCGGGCCAGCGCTGCTGCTTGGTATCCAGAAGCTCAAGGACAGTGCCTGAGTTCATGGCTATTTGAGGCACGCAGACATCCGGCTCGAAATCGAGCACGGTTTTCTTATAGGCTTCTTTCCAGGCGATGGGGTCATAGTAAGCGGCGGACAGGGTCACACCGGTGTAGCTAGCGGCAAAATGCGTCCCGCTATTTCTCGCCATCATAACCGGCACCCTGTCCGGTACTCTCAGTTCGATGGCGTCTCTTATCCTCTTTTCCCTCTCGGCATAGAGCTGTTCCGGGGTCTTGCCGTGCTTCTTCTCTATTTCACCCCTTAGCCTCTTTTCCTCTTCTAACTTCTGACTTTCAGACATAACGGTTGCCATCTTATGACCCTCCTCTGAGCCGACGTTCCCGTCTTATTTGTCTTAATACCCCATAGATTTCTTCAATTCCTGGTCAATCCAGACATGCTGGGGCCAGAGGTCCAGGGTCAGAATCCCGGAAGTTTTTTCGCCGTGGTAGTTCTTCAGCCACGGCTGCCACATGGTAGCGCTATACGGTACCGGACGCGGTATGACGTAGGCTTGCTCCATAAGGTAGGGCACCAGACTACGGAACAATTCATCGACTTTAGGCATATCGACGAAGACGGATTTCTGCATCTGGTCGTAGGTATCGATAGCTTTCTGGTCTTTGACAACATCGGTTAGGCTCGCACCCCGGTACCCACCCAACGAAAGAATTGTAGTATAGAGCGTGCTGACGCCGGCTGCGCCCATAAAGGTATCCTCCCATGTCCGAGCGGTGGAGATAGCCGAGTAGGTGGTAAGTTCCTTGGGCTGCAGTTCAACATCGACCCCCACCTTTACCCACATTGCCTTGATGACCGAGGCCGCATCTATCTCGGTGGAGGTGCTCTGGACAATCATCGTGGTCTTGAAGCCGTTAGGATAACCGGCTTCTTTCAAGAGCTGTTTCGCCCTTTCCGGATTGTATTTGTAGAGTGACTGCACTGTCTCCGGCAGTTTCTCCATCGATGTATGGAGCCAGTCGAAAATAGGCGGCAACGGATAGACCAGTATTTCAGCCTGACCTTTATAGAGGTCGTTCTTTATCGACTCAAAATCGGTCGCCATCATCAGGGCGTGGCGCACCTTGATGTCTTTAAATGGCAAATCTGCCTTATCCTGCCTCATACTTATGCTGCGGCCATAAGGCAGGTATCTCTTAACCTGGAGCTGAGGATTCGTCTTGAGCAAGCTCTCGGTGTCATACCATTCAACGCCGGTCACCCAATCGGCTTTGCCTGTGCGCAGCGCTGCCAGGCGCGTGGAAACATCCGGCACCTGCAGCAGCTTAATGTTGTCAACGTACGGTAATTGGTTGCCTTTGCCCGGGCCGACCGGGTCTTTACCCCAGTAATTCGGATTCTTCTTAAATGTGGTCTGGCTCCCCGCAACGTGGTCGGCAATCATATAGGGACCCGTTCCCACTGAATTCCGCCAGCTGGAAACGCTGCCATATTTCTTGATGACCTCCGGAGCGGCCATGGAAGTGCTGGTGCCTCCCCAGACTATCCAGAAGAAGCCATTCCAGGGGTCTACCGGAGTTTTGAGGGTTACCTCATTCGGCCCGGTTTTTTCTATCGTCGTCGCCGCAGCCATTGCCGGCAAGCTGCGTCGCATCCCCGCGTTTGTGAATGCCGGGTCTATAGTGAACCGCCTGACATTATAGACGGCGTCATCGGCGGTGAACTCTCTGCCGTTCACCAGTTTACTGGCTTCACTGGTCGGGTCCAGGGCATAATGGACGCCTTGACGGAGCTTAAGGACCCAGGTGCCGACTTCGGGTATTTTCCAGCTCTCGGCAAGCTGAGGCCCCCAGGCTTCGATTGGGATGACGCCCTGAAGCCCCAGGTCGAATTGGCCGCTGCCAGACTGACCTTTGCTCCAATCAGGGTAAAGGAACTGCTCATAAACCAGAAGCTGGACATCATTATGACCTGTGGGAGAGGCTGCGGAATCAAAAGCGTCCAGAAGAGCGGGGCCGACTACCGTGATAGTACCGCCGTATTTGGGTGTGTCTGTAGCTGGCTTTACCGCCTCTTGCTGAGGTTTTTCCGTTACCGGCGCTGCTGGCGCTGCTGGAGTGACCGGTGGCGGTGGTGTCGGTGTTACCGGAGCGGTCGGAGGGGTTGGCGCCGCCGGCTGCCCGCAGGCCATTATCACCAGAGAGAGCGCCATTAAGCTACTCATCACGAACCACAGGATTTTTTTGTTCATCGCTTTGTCCTCCTCATGGACATCTTAACCCGGTTAGTCTTAATAGCCCATCGACTTCTTCAGTTCCTGGTCCAACCAGACCCACCCTGACCAGCCGATGAAATTAAAGTAGCCCACATCGTATTCACCGGAGTAGTTCTTTAGCCAAGGCCACCAAAAGCGTGTAGCCGTGCCCTGGACGGCCGGGATGGCGTATGCCTGGTCCATGACGTACGGCGTCAGCTCCCTGTACATCTTCATGGCTTCAAAGATGTCAGTGAGGGCGGCTCGTCGAATCTTAGCCAGTCCTTCGTTAATAACGGGGTCGTTAATCATACTGCCATTCGCCCGGCTTTCTCCGGCAATTGATGACCCCAGATAAAATATAGCTGTTGGACCCTGACCGCCGGTGGTGGACAGCGCTTCGTATGACCTGGCCGAGCCCATAGCAGCGTGGGTGCCGGCATCCCTGATATCGAGCTTCAGGTCGATGCCCACCTTGGCCCACATATCCTTAAGTATCGAGTAGTAATCGACTTGGTTAGCCTGGATGAGTACTGAGGTCTTGAAGCCATTCGGGTAGCCGGCTTCTTTCAGGAGCGTCTTTGCCTTCTCCGGGTTATAGCTATAAAGCTCCTTAACTGATTCAGGCATTTTCGGGTCATCAAGTTCAAAGCGGAGTCCAGCGTAGGCCGTCATATAGAAATGGGGGAAGGTATTGTAATCACCAACACCATCGTATAAATTCTGAAGTATCGCCTTAAAGTCGATTGCCATCATCATTGCCCGGCGCACCCGGACATCGTTAAGGGGCGGTAAATCCGTCCTCATGAATGTTTTGCCCTGGCTACTACCTGGGATTTCTACTCCCAGCAAGGCTGGGGTCGTCTTTCGCATCTGGGTAGCGTCTTCCCAGGCAACGCTAGCTAGCCAGTCAATCTTGCCTGTCCGAAGGGCGGCTAGCTCGGTAGACGCATCAGGTATGATGAGCACCTTAACACTATCCAGGTAGGGCAACTGGTTGCCCTTGCCTGGACCAACCGGGTCCTTCATCCAGTAATTTGGGTTCCTCGCAAAAATCCCGGTGCTACCCGGGACGTAATCAGTAAGCATGAATGCGCCAGTGCCGACTGAATTCCTCCAATTCTTGGCGTCGCCGTATTTTTTTATTATCTCCGGCGGGTGCAGGTTAACTGAATCGCCAAGTCGGCTTAAGGCTGACATCAGTCCATCGAGCTTCACCTTGAGCGTAACCTCCCAAGGGCCGGTTTTGGTTATCTCGGCCCCCCTGACTTCGGGTTGAGCCAAGTAGATATAGGCTGTTGGATTGGTAACAGCCCGCTTCAGTTCGAAGACGACGTCATCAGCGGTAAGTTCCCGCCCGCCGACCAGACGGCTGGCTTCGCTCGCCGGGTTAAGCGCCCAGTGTACACCCTGGCGAATCTGGTAGATGATAGTTCCTTCGCCTTTAGCATCATCGATTGTCCACTTGGTGCTCTCAGCGATATAGCCTGCCTTGTGGTCAAAGATATCATAGCTTGCTCGCCAGTCAGTCTCTTTGGTACCGTACCCGCCGGCAGGTCCCTTTGCCCAGTCGCCTTGCCAGAGCCCCTGGTTAGTCAGGTTGATTGGCCAGACACTTCCCGCAGTGACGTAGTTACTGTCCCAACCACTTTGTGGGTCGCTGTTCGTACTGAGCATCAACACCCCGCCGTACTTGGGCGCCTCGGTAGCTGGCTTCACCACCTCCTGCTGAGGTTTTTCCGTTGTTGGAGTAGTCGGTGCGGTAGGGGCAGTCGGCGCCGTTGGAACAGCCGGGGTTGTCGGGGCGCTCGGCGCCGTTGGAGCGGTTGGCGCCGCCGGTTGCCCGCAAGCAGCCAGCACCAGAGATAGCGCCATTAAGCTGTTTACCACTATCCAGAGTATCTTCTTACCCATCCTTCCCCCTCCTTTGACTCTTTCAGTCACCTATCTCAGGAATAATAGTAGTAGCAAATTGTAATACAAGAGAAATCAGAAAAACAATCAGTTGATGTAATGATATTTAGGTTCTGATTTCCCTGAGTTCAGGATAGGGAAAAGTATGAGACTAGAAATCTCAAACGAAGTTTAGAGGGCGTTAATAACACCCTGTCATTCCCCGCCCCGTGTCGCGGCACGGGGTAAACTCCGGCGGGAATCCATAAAAACTGAGATTGTGGATTATTAAACACCCTCGTTTAGATATCCGGAGAAATCAAGCCTTCCCGGATAGCGTACTTGGTCAGTCCGGCCACGCTTCGAATGTTCAGCTTACTTATGATTTGCTGGCGGTGTGACTCGACTGTTTTGACGCTGAGCGACATCTGGCGGGCGATTTCCCGTGTGGTTTTGCCCTCGGCCAGAAGCTGGAGCACTTCGTATTGGCGGCTGGTGAGTGCGGATAGCGCCGATGAGCGTGGCTTTTCCGTCTGCGAGAAATAGTCTTTCACTATTATGTCAACTATACGAGGGGTAATGTAGGTTCTGTCCTGTAAAATGGTGCGAATGGCTTCATCCAGTTCCTCGAAAGCGCAATCCTTGAGTAAATAACCGGAGGCACCGGCTCTCAGCATTTCCATGACGAACCGTTTGTCCGAATACATAGAGAGCGCAATCACCTTAATAGTCGGTATTTTGGCTAGAATGCGACGAGTAGCTTCGATACCGTTCAAAGAGGGCATGACGACATCCATAATGACGATATCAGGCTTCACTTCCTCTACCAGCTTTAACGCTTCCTTAGCGCTCTCAGCTTCGGCGGCTACTTCTATATCCGGCTGCTTCTCGAGCAAGCTGCGCAAGCCTTCACGCATAATCTTATGGTCGTCTACAATAAGAACCTTTACGCTCATATTCACACTCCAATCTTATCTTTAGCCTCTTGCTTTACCGGGGCGATAATGGTTACCGCGGTCCCCTTGCCCGGTTGGGATTCGATATCTATTTTCCCGCCGATATAGGAGAGACGCTCCCGAACACTGAAAAGACCAAAGCCTTTGGTCTTTCTCATGCTGTCATTAACCGAAGCGGTATTGAAGCCGATGCCGTCATCCTCGATGGTGATTCGCAGAAAACCGCTATGCTGTTTCATAGCCACTTTTACGTGATGCGCCTGGGCGTGCTTTAAGATATTGGTAAATAGTTCGTATACCGTTCGGTAGAGCAGGACGCGTACATCGTCATCCAGCGGCTTAAGCTGCTTGCTGGCATCGAAGCTAAAGTTGATGCCGTACTGTTCCTGCATGTCCTCAGCCAGCTGCTCGATGGCGGCATCAAGGCCGAAGACGTAGAGGAGAGGAGAGCTGATTGAAAAGGATAGGGTGCGCGTTTCCTTAATCATCTGTGAAATAAGCGCTCTCAGCTCTTTGATATTCCTGGTGAGGTAATGGTCTGTAGACGTTAGCTCCAATAAAGCCCCCAGCTTCATATTGCAGATGGCCAGCGATTGGCTGACACGGTCATGCAGTTCGGTGGCGATGATGCGCCGTTCCCGCTCCTCAGCTAGCGACAGTTGGGCAGCCATCGACCTGAGTTCGTGCTGGTAATCAAGGAGTTTTGCCTCAGCCTGCTTTCGCGCCGTAATGTCCATGAAGTTACCCAGCGTTGCCCTCTTGCCATTGTAGGTAATCGAAGTAACTGTTTCCATTGCCCAGAGGGTTTCTCCGCTCCGGCTAATGAACCGGAATTCGTAGGGAGCCTTGAGTCTACCCTTCAACATATCGATGGCGGCTTGCCTGGCGGCAGATCTATCCTCGGTGTGGATAAGCAGGCGGGGGGCCATAGCAAGCAGTTCCTCTTCGCTGTAACCGGTGTGCTTTCGGAACTGGGGATTGACAAACTGGAAGTTGCCGTCCTGATAAATATAGACGCCAACCGGCGAACTGTCAGCCAGGGTTTCGTAAAGCTTCTCAGTCTGCTCGTGTTTGGTTTCCGCCTGCTCCAGGGCGGCCATCCGCTGGCGCATCGTCTGAAGCTCATCGATGAGTTGCTGCTTGGTCTTCTTCTCGTCGCCCATCGTCTCCACCCCTACGAAATTGCAGACTGGGATTTCAGTATATTGGTCAGCCTAGCTTCTGTCAAGCTGTTGTTGCCTTGTCATTGCTAAGGACTAAGTCCTGTGGTCTTTAACATTATTTTATATGGATTGCCACGTCACGATAAAATCGGGACTCGTAATAACATTATGGTAGCTATATTTTCTTGTTCTTCCATCGCCCGGTTTTGAAGTAGCCGGCATAGACGGATGCCCTGACAACCATGGCAATTACCATTGCCCAGCGCACTCCATAGACGCCGAGGGCAGTATTTTTCGGCAGCCAGAAGGCCAAGGGCGCCTGAATCAACCATACGGTTGCCAGGGTATTTATCGTCGGTATCCAGGTGTCGCCAACCCCGTTCAGGCAGTTCATCAGCACGATGATAAAGCCAAAAACCATAAAGCCGATTACCTGTATCCTGAGGAAGGTTACGGCTGTCTCGACCAGTTCAGGCTCGTTATTAAAGAGGTAGACAATATACTGAGGCCAAAGCAATAGCGCCAATGAAATAACTGACATGATACTCGTGAACAAACCTATTGCCAGCCAGCCTGTTTTCTCGGCCCGCTCGGGTTGACCCGCCCCGAGGTTCTGCCCGGCAAGCACCCCGGCGGCGTTACCCATTCCCATTGCCGGCATCCGCGCCAGGTTTTCCACCCTATCCATCAGCGAATGGGCCGCCACAGCAAAGGTGCCGAAGGGAACGACAAACCACATCACCAAGAGATTGGCGGAGGTTCGCTCTACCCAGCTTATGGCCACCGGAATGCCAATCTTGACTATTCGCCAGGTCATCTTGCCATCAAAGCGGAAGTTTCTCATCGTCAATCGCAGGCGGGTCCGTCCGCTGTAGAGTATCCATAGCCCGATTACTCCAGCTATCCCCTGGGCAGTTACATTGGCAAGGGCTGCGCCACTGACGCCCAGACGTGGGAAGAGCCATAAACCGAAGATAAGCAGCGGCGACAGACTCACGTGTAAGACGCTGGCGCCGAGGCTTATTTTCA
Organism: Chloroflexota bacterium; assembly: GCA_016190895.1. GTDB lineage: Bacteria > Chloroflexota > Dehalococcoidia > Dehalococcoidales > UBA2162 > JACPPR01. The sequence continues at coordinate 13,654 of JACPPR010000026.1, forward strand.
TCGGGGTCCTGGCATCCCCTGATGCCTGCATCAGACTCTGGCTCATCATCTGGAAGGATAAGGTCATCATGCCGATTAATTGGATGCGGAGGTAGGCTGCTCCAGCATCGACAACATCAGGCTTCAGTCCTAGTAGCAGTAATATTTGCCGGGACAAGAAGATACCTATTACTGCCATGATAAGACCGAAGGCGACAGTGACAATGAAGTATTGCTGTGCTACATGGTTGGCTTCCGCCTCGTTACCGGCGCCTACAGAACGTGCAACCAAAGCCCTGGTGCCCGTTTGAAGACCGGTCCGGACCGAACCGGCCACCTGGACGACCATGGTGGCAATACCCACCCCGGCAATAGAGGCCGCCCCCAGCCTACCGACCCATATCAGGTCAAGAGTGGGGCCGAGAGTGGTGATACCCTGGGTGATTATCATCGGCCAGGACAGCCCCCAGAGATTGCCCAAGATGCTGCCTTTGGTCCAATCCTTGTTTTGTCTGATGCGTGTCTGTTCAGCTCTTGCCATGTTGTCTTCCGTTTGGCTTCTGAGGTCTTTGTCAAAAGCGCTATTTAGTGTCGTTCTTCATCCCGATGGAATCGGGATGAAGAACGACACTTAGTAAAAGCCCCCTAAAGGGGAAAGCCACCGATACCTACCGCCAGGCGTCTATGCTGAAGGCCTGGCCGTGGCCGCCGCTGAATCGCTCGGAGGCTGTTTCCTGCCCGTCGCAGACGATTATGTTGTAGGCGCTAAATGGGTCGGCTCCTCCGACCGGCACCATGTAATCATCCGACAATTCTTTCCAGTGCTTCCCTGAGGTCCTCTCTATCCCCATCCAGCCATTTGTGGATTCATCGGGCGTGCCGCGCATGCGGTAGTCTTTGAGTGGCTCGAAGGCCTTCTTCCACATCCACTCGTATATCTCCTGCTTCGTCTTAAAGCCGTAGTTATACAGGTCCTGGGCCATCTGGGGAACCAGGACCAGCGTGAACCCGCCCTCCCGGCAAGCCCAGATGTCTTTGGTGAGGAACTCCAAATAGTTATGCGGACCGGGGGTGCCTTTAACGTTAAGGTATCTGGCTATGGCGCCGTGACCGGTCCTCTGAAGCGAGCGATAGACGCCCGGCATATGCGTCTGCCCAAGCCCCCATGCGCCCGGGCTGGCTGCCATAAGAACGCTCTCGTCCTTCTTGAAGCCGAGCTCTTCGTTCAAGCCTTTCCAGCCCGGTGGCAGCGCCTCCGCATACTCGGCAAGGATAAAGCCGCCGTTGGTTACAGCGTTACCGTAAGTCATTATGGTGGTTACGCTTTCCTTATAGCCGCCAAGGTTACGCCACAGGAGACCGCCGACACGGCCGATAGTCTTGTTGGCCGGGTTGCCGATGCTAAACCGGCCGTAGCTCACATTCATCCCTATCTCTTTGTAGATGGGACCGCTGACAAGGAAGGCGCCTCCGCCGCCGCGTCCGTCACCGGTGCCGCCGCCTGATTCGGCAATGGCCAGCACCACCGGGAAATCTTTCGGTTTACACCCGGACATGACAGCGTTAACCGCCACCTGCTCCACGGTGGCTGTCCGGCTCATGGGCATGAACTTGACTACATCGCCCTTCTTTCTGGACATTCCCCTCATCATCCCCGGTCCTCCCCTCACTTCAATATCACGCTGGAGGGTAATCAGTTCGTCCGGTTTGTGGCTGGTGCCTTTGAGCATCTCCTCTACCAGTTCTTCGGTAGGTACTATTATCGGCAGGCCATCGGTATACTTGGCGAATGGTGCATTTAATATGCCGGGGAGATTCTCGGTCTGTTGATAGAATTCCTGGGCTTCCTGAAGGTTGCCCTCGAAGAGTATCCTCGGCTCCTCGGGTGCCCACTTAGCGCTATTCTTCTCCTTCGCGGTCAGGGGACTGGTAAGAGCGTCGAGCAAGAGCGGCATCACTTTTTCGGCTTCCGCCGGTCCGGGGGAGCTGCGATGAGCTTCCACCAGTCGCAGATCGGGCATCCCGTATATCGTTGCATCATGCCTGATTTTTCTGGTCTCCTCGGTGTAACCCATAAGCACGGTGGGGATACCATCTCTCTCAAGGTCTGCTAAATAAGGCAACTGCCTGTTGACAGCGCCGTGTCACCAGCAGACGCCCAGTATTACTGCGTCCGTGGTCTTCCTCTCCTCTTCCGTCAACGGGATTGGAGTAGGCGTATATCCTTTCTTCATCGACCAGTTGACTTCTGGATACTCAGCCTTCAGTCGTTTCTCCAGATATGCCCAGATATCCTGCTCGCCACAGAGACTCAGATGGATATTCTTGCCATCGAGCTTATCGAGGCGCTTCGCCAGCGGAGACAGGTCCACCGGCTCCTGGTTGCCAACGGGATTGAGACATTTGTACGCGGTATCGTTTTTCGCCATTTTCTCTCCTTCTATCTATTATTTATTCTTATCGCAGCCAAACAGCTAGAGTGTAATACATCGGGCTCAGGAAAACAATCGGGTATGTTTTGATTCTTGCCTTCGAAAAACCCTAGTTTCCCCCTAGGGGAAACTATTAGATACTGTAACAACTATAAAATTAGAAGCCCGGAAATTGAGGGCAGAGTTGTTACTGAAGAGAAGATGCAACCCCTTAGTTACCTTCGTACGTCTGTCCGGAGGGCTATGGCTTCGCGTTTAGCAGGTAGACATTCTCTGTCAGTTTCACCAGGTCGGGATTGCGAGGGACATACTCCACCTGCCGATTTCCATCGTAAACGCGTGTGTAAACAATGGTTATACCGTTTTCTCTTAAGAAGGTTGTGTCTGTGCTACCATTCCTGAGAAACTCATATGTTTTAGTATCTGCGTTTTGTGGAGAGACATGTATTCTGGTGTAAACATACTTCTCGGTGATAGCAACAAAGGCAGTCGCCTTCCAGGGGTCCAATATCGCCTTCTGCCGACTTGAATCAACATTATTCTTTATCCAGACAAAGGCTTCATAATCAGTCTTGTCTATC
>JACPPR010000030.1 GCA_016190895.1 Chloroflexota bacterium
CGGGTGGTGTTATTCTGGTTATCCTCGATGCCCCGTGCCAGAATTTGCATCCCGTAAATCTCGGCGGCCCGGGCGCTGGCGATGGCCGCGCCATCTTTGAGGCCCTGCTCCTTTATCATCTTTACAGAGCCGGCTGTATCGTAGGTCGGGATTAGCTCGACCTTCAGGTGCTTCAGGAAAGCCTGGCATTGCCCCAGGGCCTGGGGATGGGAATAGACCTTTCTTATCGCTTCCAGCTTCACTCCCGGGCTGGCTATCAGGCAGTGAATCACCCGTAGCTCGGTCTCGCCGCACACCTTCAACTTTGAGTCCAGCAGCAGGTCGTACGAGCGGCTGATACTGCCCTCCAGCGAATTCTCGATAGGCACGATGCCGGTGCTGGCTTCGCCCTGCTCGACAGCCCGGAAAACATCATCCAGGCTTTCACAGGGTTTGACCTGGATGGCGGGGCCGAAATATTGGAAGGCGGCCTCTTCACTGTAGGCGCCGCGTTCCCCCTGGAAAGCGACTATCGTGCCTTCCGCGCTCTTGGCCAGGCTGATTATTTGCCGGTAGATTTTCTCTACGGCGTCCTGGCTGATGCCTTCTTCCTGAGCGATTTCACGGACGTGTTTCAGGACGGCCTGCTCGCGGGCGCCGTCCTCGATTGGCTTGCCCTGCTTGTGCTTTTCCTCCCCGATTTCCTGGGCGATTTTGACTCGCTCGGCAATTGCCCTGACAATCTCGTGGTCGACATCGTCTATTTTTCCGCGTAGTTCCTCCAGGCTCATCTTATCACCTCCGGAATCAGTCCTGCCCTCATGGCGAAATCGCACAGGGTGACAGCCATCATCGCTTCCACCACGGGCACGGCTCGGGGTACGATGCAGGCATCGTGTCTGCCCTTAACTTCGAGGCTGGCGTTTTGCGTGCTTCTCAGGTCAACCGTCTCCTGTTTGCTGGCGATGGAGGGGGTCGGCTTGACGGCAACTCTGAGCGTTAGAGGCATGCCATTGCTGATTCCGCCGAGGATGCCGCCGGAATTATTGGTGGCGGTCACTATTTTGCCATCCCTGACGGTGAACGGGTCGTTATTTTCTGAGCCTTTCTTGCTCGCGGCTGAGAACCCCGCCCCGAACTCCACCCCTTTAACCGCCGGCACAGCGAAGAGGGCTTTGGCTAAATCCCCTTCGAGCGTGTCCATTACAGGCTCCCCCAGCCCGGCAGGTATGTTGAGGGCGAAGCCTTCGATAACGCCGCCGAGGCTATCGCTCGACTCTCTGGCTTGCTCGATTAGCCTTAGCATCTCTTTGGCAGCTTCAGGGTCGGCGCACTTCAGCGGGTCTTTTTCGACATTTTTCCAGATTTCATCAAGCTCTTTCGACTGTGCCCTGACCCCGCCGATTTCAATGGTGTGGGCAAGAATTTCAACGCCGATGTGTTTGAGAAGTTGTTTGGCCACCGCTCCCGCCATCACGAATGTAGCCGTAATTCTGCCGGAGAATCTGCCCCCGCCCCGGAAATCGTTGAAGCCGCCGTACTTGACGAAGGCGGTGTAATCCGCGTGCCCCGGCCTCGGTATGAAGCGGATGCGCTCGTAGGCGCTGGAATCGGCGTCCCGGTTCCAGGTCAAGAGGCAGACGGGCGCGCCGGTGGTGCGGCCGTTGAAAATGCCGGAGAGAATTTCCACCTTGTCTTCTTCGGCGCGGGTGGTCGATGCCACGCTGCCTCCCGGTCTACGCTTATCAACCTCTTTCTGGATATCTTCGAGCGTGATGGGCAATCCGGCCGGGCAGCCATCGATAACCACGCCGACGCACCGCCCGTGGCTCTCCCCGAAGCTTGTCATCGTGAACAGTTTTCCTAGGCTATTTGCCATCTAACTTCACCTCCCCGCCGATGCTTTTCAGGGTACCCCAGTATTCCGGATAGGTCTTCGAAACACATTCGGCGTCTTGAATTACGGTGCCGCCTGTCACCACGCCCAGCAGGCTAAAAGCCATAGCGATGCGGTGGTCGCCGCGCGTGTCAATTTCGGCGCCTTTTACGCGCGAACCTGTTATGGTCAATTTGTTTTCTTCTTCTACGACCTTGATGCCCATTTTTGTCAGGCCTTCGGCAAGGGCGGAGGGGCGGTCGGATTCTTTGATGCGTGCCCGGGCGATGCCGGTGAGTTCGCTCGTTCCTTCCGCCGCCGCGGCCAGGACAGCTACCGTCGGCAGCAGGTCAGTGCAATCGGTCAGGTCGGCTTTGAGCGCCTTGAGTTTCGACTTATGGACTATGACCGAGTCATTCTTGATTATAATGTCAGCCCCCATATCTCTCAGGAAATCGGCGATTGCCTTGTCTCCCTGCAGACTGGCGGGGTTCAGGTTGGTTACCTCTATTTCGCCGCCCAGCGCCCCCGCCGCCAGCAGGTAGGAGGCTGAAGACCAATCGCCTTCGACAAGATACTTCGCCGGCTTGTAGCTTTGTTTCTTAATCTTATATTCGCGGAAATCAGGGGAAGCCTCGACTTTGATGCCGAACTTCTCTAGGCTCTCGATTGTCATCTGGACGTAAGGCTGTGATTCTAGGTGGGTGGTCAGCCTGATGGTCATACTCTCTTCGGCAAAGGGCGAGATGAGCAGCAACGCGGAGACGTACTGGGAGCTGATGTTGCCAGGCAATTCTGTAGTGCCCCCCCTCAGCCTCCCGCCCCGGACCACGATGGTCTTATCTGCTTCCTGTTTACAATCGATGCCCAGTTGCTGCATTGCCTGGATGAGCGGGTCGATGGGCCGGCGGGCGAGGGAGGGGGCGGCGGTGAGGTGACAGCGCCCCGGGATGAGCGCGCAGATGGCGGTCATAAACCTGAGCGTCACGGCGGATTCGCGGCAGAAGAGGTCACCCGAAGGCGCATTGAAATTGCCCCCGCCCACCCGCCAGCCATCTTCGTCTTCGGTGACGCTGACGCCAATCTTGCCCAACACATCCCTGGCGGCTTCGGTGTCATCTGAGCCGAGGGGATTAACTATCCGGCTTTCGCCCTTAGCCAGGGCGGCGCAAAGCACCCCGCGAAGCGTGTAGCTTTTGGAGGGCGGGGCGCTTACCCTGCCTTTTATGTCACTTTTTGAAATCGAAGCTTTCATTCTCTTTCAGCCCGGCTATTATTTCTTCAACCACGCCCTCGATGTCCAGTTTCGAGGTGTTAATCATAATATCTGCGGAGCGCTCGTAATATGGTTTCCTGAATTGTAGCATATCTTTGATTGTTTGCAGCGGGTCTTTCACATCGAGCAGCGGACGCTGCCCCTGCTGAAGCGCCGTCCGCTTCAGGATTGTTTGCGCCGAGGCCGTCAGGCAGACTATCACGCCGCGCTCTCTGAGGCGGTCGATGTTTATCTTGTTAAGAACAACGCCTCCGCCGCAGGCAATCACGGCGTTCTTTTCCATAGCGATTTGCCTCACGGCTTCTATTTCAAGCTCCCTGAAGGCTATCTCGCCGTCCTCACGGAAAACTTCAGGTATCTTCTTGCCGGCGAGCTGCTCGATAAGCCAGTCCACCTCGAAGAACCGCATATCCAGTTTCTCAGCCAGCCGCCTGCCGACGGCCGTCTTGCCGGTGCCCATGTAGCCTATGAGGGCGATGTTGGTTTTCAATCTGAAATCCCTCTCATCCATATCCAGGGAAAATCCCTCTGTATCTCTCTTTACGAAAGGGAGAGGCCGGGGCTCTCCCCCTTTGTCAAAGGGGGATAAAAGGGGGATTTGGTTTAGGAATCTCCCAGAAGCTTTAATGCCTCCGCCTTCATCAACTCCACCGGCGCTTTCTGTCCGGTCCACTTTTCAAAAGCCAAAGCTCCCTGCCAGACGAGCATATCGAGGCCGCTGATGGTCTTGCAGCCGGCGGCTTCTGCTTCCCGCAAGAGCCTGGTCTTGACCGGATTATAGACAATGTCATAGACGACTAGCCCCGGTTTCAGCAACTCGGCGGGCACCGGCGTTTCATCAGATTTCGGACTCATGCCAACCGGTGTGGCGTTGACCAGAATTTCGGTTTTCGCCAAAGTTTTCGCGAGGTTCCCCGGCGAAAGCTCTAAAGCGGCTACTGAGCTACCGAAAGTCTGCGAAATCCGGTCGGCTAAGTCCTTCGCCCTGTCTTGCTGGCGGTTAAGGATTATCAGATTAGCTCCGCGCTCAGCCAGGATGAACGATATGCCTCTCGACGCCCCACCCGCCCCCACCAGCGCGACATTGTTCCCCTTCGGCTCGATGCCAGATTCCAGCAACGGCTGGAGAAAGCCGGTGGCGTCTGTATTGTAGCCGGTCAAGACTCCATCATCATTGACGATGGTGTTGGCCGCGCCGATTTTCTCAGCCAGTGGGTCGAGCCTGTTCAGCAGCTTCATAACAGCCACCTTGTGCGGGATGGTGACATTCAGCCCCCTCATATTCAAAGCCCGCATTCCGGCAATGGCCTTATCAAGCTCTGTTCCTTTTACCCTGAAGGAGACGTAGACATAGTCCAGCCCGAGCTTCGCGAAGGCGGCGTTGTGCATCGCCGGGGACATCGTGTGCTCGACCGGGTCGCCGATGAGGCCACAGACCCTCGTTTTACCTGAGATGTTGGTTGTCATTTTCTAACCTTGTCTATAATCGCGATATATTGGGAATCGTTATGGTCAATGTATCTACCGACCTGCCATCCCGTCCCATCGAGAATATTTTCCATTTCCTTTTTTGAGACCATAAGGTAGTCGAACCACGGTCCGATATATTGCTTGTACCTCACTCTAATTCTTATTTGTCCGGACATCCGGCCTTTCCTCCGGTTCGATTCCTGGTAGGCCAGGTGTTCGGGGTTTTCCGTCCGGTAAACGTCACGGCTCGAAGTGATTATTCTCCCGTTCTTGGAGGTTATCTTATCGAGTTTCTTTAGCAGCCGTTTTGCGCCCTCGAAACTACCGAACAGCCCGAAGTTATTGCCCATCATGAGAACTGTATCAAAAATGCCCATCCTGGAGCTTATCTGACTTATAGGTATTATCCTGGCGTCTTTCACTCCCCTCAGTTTACAGACCTCGATTGCCAGAGGGGAATTATCTATCGCTGTAACCTCCAGTCCTTTCTCCTGAAGATAGAGAGAACATCTGCCGGCACCTGAGCCTATGTCCAGGGCTCTACCCCGAGCATATCTCATCGCTTTTCTCTCAGAAGGCACCCAGCCTTTGTATTCGCTAAAGTATGCTTTGGGCCCGCCCGATGTATCAATGTATCTATCATCTTTTTCGATGATTTCCGCAGTATCTATCCGTCCTCTAAAATAATCATATACTCCATGCCCAAAGGCATCCTGTTGGTTTGTTAACATCTTTTGTCTCCAAGTTGAAGTCGTTTTCCGCCATTACTGATAGTCACGGCGATATCATCCCGTATATTTCTGTCAGTTCTTTTACCGTTATCTGCCCAGGGGCGGATTCTTTGCCACGCTCGATGGAGGCGTAGGTGAAGTCGGCGCCGGCGAGCGGGCTGAGCACACGGCTGATTCGCCCCTCCTGCCCCATAGCGAAAGAGACTATCTTGTTCTCCCGAAACTCGGAGACCAAACGAAGCACCGCCAGGTTATCTTCGAATGCTCTGGCCGTGGTAACTACTTTACAGATATCGGCACCGGCTTTTAGCTGCTTCTGGACTATCCCCTTCAGTTCTTCGAAGGGCGGCGTTTTCTCCAGGTCGTGGAAGGAAAGGATGCACTTTGCCCGCTTCTTGACCATCGGGACGATATTTTCGAGGTTCTTTGTCCTGAGTTCGATATCCACGAACGCGGCCCCAAGCTCGATAGCCAGCAGCAGCGACTCGATGCGCCGTGCTTCGGTGCCCTGCCATTTACCCCCCTCATCGGGTGTCCGGTTGGTGGCAATCCAGGGCTTCTTCAGTTGCCTGGCCAGCTCTTGCCAGCCGTCGCCAATCATGTCTATTCGGACCTCGAAGAGGTCGGCTAGAGGCTCGACCTCCTTGACGGCCTTAAGGTCGGTATTGACTATAGCGGCGCAGATTCTTGGTTTATCCACTCGTGGTGACCTCAGTGGAACCCTTCCAGTCCCTCAGAACCTCTTCTACCAGAGACGGATTTACTTCGTCAGTAATGAGTACCTCACCTATCTTTTTCGGCAGGACGAACTTTATCTTGCCCGCGACAATCTTCTTATCGTGCTGCATTGCCTGCATCAGCGCTTTTGCGGGCAGGGAGGGGATGTGGGTGGGCAGGCCGGCGGCGGCGATGACTGTTTCTAGTCGGTCTAGCTCTTTTGTGCTTAGCTTGCCCAGCCGGTTCGAGATATCTGCCTCAGCCAGCATACCGATGGCAACCGCCTCACCGTGCCAAATTTTTAGCCCCGAGACCGATTCAATGGCGTGCCCGACAGTATGGCCGTAGTTCAGGATATTTCTCAGCCCGAGGTCAAGCTCGTCTTTCTCCACCACTCCGGCTTTGATTGCCGCCGAGCGGGCGACAACTTTTTCCAGCACAGGCTCATCGAGCGCTCGTATTTTAGCCAGGTTCTTCTCAAGATAGCTGAAAAACTCGCCATCCAGGATTACCCCATGTTTGATTATCTCGGATAGTCCGTCGCTAAGCTCCCGTTTAGACAGGGTTTTCAGGGTGCTGACATCGGAGATGGTCAGGCGCGGGTGATAGAAAGCCCCGACCATATTCTTCAGCTTGCCGTGATTCACGGCTGTTTTCCCGCCGATGCTGCTGTCCCCCTGTGAGAGCAGGGTGGTCGGTATTTGTATCAAGGGCACCCCCCGCATATAGGTAGCGGCGACAAAGCCGGTGAGGTCGCCGATGACCCCGCCCCCCAGCGCGAGAATAGGCGTGTTCCTTTCGGCAAAGAAGTCGGTCAGCTGGTAGTAGAGCCGGCCCGCCGTCTCCAGTGATTTCTGCTCTTCCCCCGGAGGAACATCGATAAGGAGCGCCTCGAAGCCGCTATCAGTAAGGCTCTGCTTAAGAGCATCGCCGTAGAGTGTCTTCACTCTGGAATCGGTGATGATAACCGCTTTGCCGGTGAAGCCCAGTTCTCGCAATCGGGCGCCGGTCTGGGACAGCAAACCCGACCCGATAATGATATCGTAGCTATTACGGCTGAGTTTTACAGAGACTTTTTCCATCCGATTTTACCCTGCGTCCATATTATATACTATTCAGCCCTAAACGAAAGAACCCTCCGTCTGGGAGGGTTCTTTAACTTTTTCAAATCACTGGCTGTCCTTTAGCTCAAAACCTCCCCCGCGGCACATAGCAGTGCCGTAAACGAGAAATAGGTAGTATACATTTTGGGGGCGGCAATTTGAGCTAACATGGCATTTCCTTAATGTTACGTTTAATCTAACATAACGCTCTGGCCTTGTCAAACCACGCGGAGGCAACTTCTCCATAGTAATAAATTAGGTAGGTTTACGTATTTTGTTATGGGTTCAAACGCCATAAGATTGGATTATCTCCCTTTCGGCCAAAGTTTACACTGACCCTGAACTTGGGGAAGGGGAACGTGCTCAGGGCAAGCCCTTTCTTTGCAGCGTAAGTCCGCTGGTAGGGGGAAATAGTACTGAAGAAGGAGGAAACAAAGATGGCCCCACAAGTTTCAGAAATCAGCATTGTTGTTATGGTGCGAGAGTTTGTGGCCGCATGGAACAAACATGACCTGGAGGCCTTGGCCGATTTTTACTCGGAAAAAATTGTGCGAGAAGGTCGGCATGCCCGGCTGGAGGGGAAAGACGCATTGAAAAAGTCCTGGGAGCGGGTGCTGCGCGCCTTTCCCGACCTATCTGTCGATTACAGCCATCAATTCGCGGTCGGTACTCACGGGGTGCTTGAGTGGGTTATGCGGGGTACACATACTGGCACGTATGAGGCGTATACAGGCAATATTTTGCCAACCGGAAAACGGGTAGAGTGGACAGGAGTATCTATCTGGGAGACGGACAAGCACGGACTCATAATCCGGGAGCGAATTTACCCGGATACGGCCGGTCTTCTAGAGCAACTGGGTGTCTTGAAGAAAGCGGGCGCTTAGGTTACGGGCCGCATCCGAGTCGTGTTGCGAGCAATAGATTCAAGATGCATACTCAGCCCATAACCGGTCTTCCATTACCTGACCTCGTGCCCTAGCGCATTTTCAGACTTGTTCCAAGCGCCGTAGCGGACCTTAACATGCATTTGTTTCCGCTGGTGTCCATTGGAGGTAAAGAGATATGGCTATAGTCCGCGCTCTCGAAAAACTCGAAAAAATCTCTGATACGATATGGGAATTGCCTGTCACCTATAAAGAGGGCATGAGGGTGCCAGCCCGAATCTTCGGCACCGAGCGGTTGATTCGGGAAATGGACGAGGCGGTCTACGACCAGGTTTCGAACGTAGCTACTCTGCCAGGCATAATAAAATACGCAATGTGCATGCCGGACGGACACTCCGGTTATGGGTTTCCCATAGGTGGAGTGGCCGCCATGGACTTGAAGACCGGCGTTATCTCTCCCGGAGGTATCGGCTTCGATATCAATTGCGGTATGCGCCTGGTGACTACCAACCTGACCTGGGACGATGTGAAGCCTCATTTGACCCGCCTTGTCGACCGGCTTTACCAGCGGGTGCCGGCCGGAGTCGGCAGCACCGGATTCTTGAAGCTAGCTCCAGCCGAATTTCGTACCATTCTGGAAGAGGGCGCCGGCTGGTGCGTGCGTAGCGGATATGGTTGGGAGGAGGACCTGGAATTAACCGAGGAAAATGGATGTATCAAGGGGGCGGATGCTTCAGCTGTAAGTCAACAGGCGATTTCCCGAGGCATAAACCAGATTGGGACACTGGGTTCCGGCAATCACTATCTGGAAATACAGGTGGCTAATCCGGAGAACATATTCGATAGAGAAATAGCCAGGGCGTTCGGCATCACCATCCCCAACCAGGTAGTTGTGATGTTTCACTGCGGCAGCCGCGGATTCGGCCATCAGGTGGCGTCCGATAATCTGCTGGTGTTCCTCAAAGTGATGGAAAGCAAATACGGCATCAAAATCCTAGACCGGGAACTGGCCAGCGCCCCCTTTGATTCGCCTGAAGGCAAGAAATACTTTGCGGCTATGAAATGCGCTCTGAATATGTCCTTCGCCAACCGCCAGGTCATATTGCACCGCATCCGGGAGGCTTTTTCGGAGGTCTTCGGCCGTTCGGCGGAAGATATTGGTATGCATATGGTCTATGACGTAGCCCATAATACCGCCAAGCTGGAACATCATCTAGTAGACGGTAAAGAACGGGAACTGCTCGTCCACCGTAAAGGGGCGACCCGGGCTTTCGGTCCCGGCCTACCCGGATTGCCGGCACGGTATCAGCACATCGGTCAGCCTGTAATAATCGGCGGGAGCATGGAGACCGGCTCATACCTGCTGGTGGGGATACCCAGCGGCGCCCAGAGCTTCTTCAGCACCTCCCACGGCAGCGGCAGGACGATGAGCCGGACTAAAGCCCGTAAGCTTTGGTTCGGCCAGACACTGCAGAAAGACATGGAAGCGCGGGGCATCTACGTGCGGACCGCTTCATGGCCGGGATTGGCCGAAGAGGCAGGCGGGGCTTACAAAAGCATCGATGAAGTCGTGGAAGCCACTGAGTTGGCCGGCCTCAGCCGCCGGGTGGTGCGATTTACGCCTGTGGGGAATATCAAAGGGTAGCCAAAGCGAGCTGTAGAAAGTGCTCGCCGTTCCTGGAGTGTGCGCCATGACCCACCGCTTTATTGAAGAAGAAGCCACCGCTGATATCGCTTTTGAAGCAACCGGTAAAGACCTCAGGGAAGTTTTCCGCAGTGCGGGAGACGCCGTCATGAACGTTATGATTGATAACCTTGACGCTATCCGGCCTCGCGAAAGCAGGGTAATCGAGGCCGATAGTGAGGCGCTCGACCTTCTGCTACTGGATATGCTGCAAAGCCTGATTTACTATAAGGATGCCGAGCAGTTGCTGCTGCGCGTGAGACAGATAGAGATTGACAAACTCAACGGAATCTGGCACCTTCGCGCCCTGGGCGAAGGTGAACGCCTAGACCGGGAGCGGCATCATCAGCGAGCAGATGTGAAGGCCGTCACGTTGCACGATTTCAGACTCGAACAGGTCGATGGTGGCTGGCTAGCCCACGTCATCCTGGATATCTAGGTACTAGTACCTAATTGCGAAAGTTCGCGTAAATTAATGCTGGGAGTTTTTATCTGGTGGCACAGGCGTCCTCGCCTGTGCCACCTCGGTTGATAATTACGCTGACTTATGCAACTAAGTACTTGCGTGGGTTTCTAACACTTCGTTAGCAACCCCAACCATACCGACGCAAGTCGGTATCCAGAGGTGGGGCTTGATTCCGGCTTTCGCCGGAATGGAACGCAGCAGGCTCATAACGTTATTTCGGATACACCACACTAGTTCGTGCGTCTTCTGGTAAACCAGATGAATGCTATTGTTCCCATCAGGCTTGCCACACCGCCGAAATAAAATACCCAGTTGATGTCCAGTAATTGGGCGATGGCGCCCGAGGCGATCGGGCCGGAAGCCATCCCAATGCTCATCGCCAGAAATAGCATAGACATCATCGAGCCCATGCCGAACCTTCTGCCCTCCTCCACTGTCAAGGCTGAAGAGGCCGTCGTACAGATTGCCGAACCCAACCCCTGAAAGAGCAGTATCACCAGTAGGGGCCAGAAGCTGCCCGCCAGAGGAATGGCCACCAGAAAGGCAGTGAGCAAAAGGCTGCCTATCACTGTGAGCGCTCTCCGGCTGAATCTATCGGCGATGAAGCCGATGGGCGGATTAAATAGGGTCACGGCCAGAATGTTCACTGAGAGCAGTATTCCTATCAGGCTTGTTTTCATGCCAATGGCGCTGGCGAAGATTGGTAGGAAGGTGCCGATACCGCCGAAACCCAGAGCTTGAGCCATCCTGAAGCTGAAGAGTCCTTTGACCATATTGCTGTCGCTTATCTGTCTCAAAGATATACGAGGCTTTTCGGTCATTTTTCTGGGGCTGACCTTTGGCAGGAAGAAAAAGGCGATGATGAAGGCTAAAAGGTTAAGACTGCTCATGCTGATGAAAGAAGCGGTCATGCCGAAATGTTCGGATAGGAGCCCGCCGACGAAGGGTCCGAGACCGAACCCGCTGAAAAACGTGGCATTACTGTAGCCCATCCACTTCCCCTCTTCGCCCTCCGGAGACAGGTCGCCGACGTATGCTAGGGCAATGGGCGCAATCAGCGCTCCGATAGCGCCGTGTACAAAGCGGATGAGAGCTAAAAGGCTGACATCACGCGCCCAGATGTAACTCAATGAAATAATCGAGGCGGCCAGGAAGCCGGCAGTCAGAAATGCCTTTCTGCCCTTCCTGTCGGACAGTCCGCCGGCAATCGGAACGGCGATACTGTTAGAAATGAATGTTGCTGCGATGACAATGCCTAACCAGATTCCGGTGGCGCCCATATCCCTGATATAGAGTGGCAGCAGCGGTGAGACTATCCCGTCTCCTAAAGTGGAAGCAAAGACGCTAATCGACAGGACGAGGAAAATCTTCTTTATCATCGGGTGGTAACGAATTATAACCCTTTGGGCTGGGATGGGCAAACTCGACGATGAAATCCCCCTTTTTCAAAGGGGGATACCTAAAGCGAAAGTGGCCAACGGCAAGGCATCTCCCTTTGTAAAGAGCCTGCCCCGTACTTGATACGGGGGAGATAGAGAGGGATTTTCTAACGTCCCTCCGATTGCACTGCTCGTCCGTGGCTGGTATAATTGATGCGGTTTTCATAAAGTCAGGCAGGGCTTGCCCTGAGCTAGTCGAAGGGGTTTTCAGATATGGTTAATAGAACAGTTGAAGATGAAAAGCTGGAGACGATGCGCCATTCGGCGTCTCATATTATGGCCGAGGCGGTGCAATCTATCTTTCCCGGCGCCAAATTCGCCATCGGTCCGGCTATCGAGAATGGCTTTTATTACGACTTCGATTTGCCTCGCCCGCTGACTCCCGATGACTTGCCTGTCATCGAGGCTAAGATGGGCGAGATAATCGCTTCGAATACTCCTTTCATCAGAGAGGAGATAACCAGGGAGGAGGCCAGGCAGCTATTCGCAGCTCAGCCCTATAAGCTGGAACTGATTAATGAGCTTCCTGAGAACGAGAAGCTAAGCGTTTACCGTCAAGGCTCTTTTCTCGATCTGTGCCGGGGGCCCCACGTCAAGGCCAGCGGAGAGGTAAAAGCTTTCAAGCTGATTAATATTGCCGGCGCTTACTGGCGGGGTGATGAACACCAGCCCATGCTTCAGCGGATATACGGCGTCGCTTTTGATACTCGGGAAGCTCTCGAGGAACATCTCGCCCGGCTGGAAGAGGCCAAGAACCGCGACCACCGAAAACTGGGCAGAGAGTTGGAGATATTCATCTTTGATGATGAGGTTGGGCCCGGTCTGCCGTTGTGGCTACCCAACGGCGGCGCGATGATTGAAGAAATTGAGCGACTGGCAAAGGATGTGGAGTTCGAGCATGGCTATGTGCGCGTCAAAACTCCTCACCTGGCGAAGGAAGACCTGTTTAAGCACAGCGGGCACCTGCCGTACTACGCTGAAAGTATGTACCCGCCTATGGAGTTGGAAGGGGTGCGCTATTATATTAAACCAATGAATTGCCCGCTGCACCACAAGATATTTGCCAGCAAAACACGAAGTTACCGCGACCTGCCCCTGCGTATTGCCGAATATGGTACCTGCTACCGCTACGAAAAATCCGGTGAGCTTCTCGGCCTGCTGCGGGTACGCTCGATGCAGATGAACGACTCCCATATTTACTGCTCGGAAAAGCAGTTTGACCAGGAGTTCGTTGGCGTCATTTCCCTTTACCTGGAGTACTTTAAGATATTCGGTATCAAGGAATACTATATGCGCTTGAGCACTCATCATCCGAACGGCTTGGGCAAGAAGTATGTGAATAACCCGGAGCTGTGGCTGAAGACAGAGGCTATGGTGCGGCAGGCAATGAACAATCACAACGTGCCTTACTACGAAGTAGCCGATGAGGCCGCATTCTATGGCCCCAAGATCGATGTGCAGATAAAGAGCGCTATCGGGAAAGAGTTCACCCTGGCAACGAACCAGGTGGACTTTGCCCAGGCGGAACGCTGTGACTTGAAATTTGTTAATGAAAAGGGAGAGGAAGAACGGCCGCTGATTATCCACCGGGCGCCACTCGGCACGCACGAACGCTTTGTCGGGTTTCTGCTGGAGCATTACGCCGGCGCCTTCCCGGTCTGGCTGGCCCCGGTGCAGGTGACGATAATTCCGGTGGCGGACCGTCATCTGGAATATGCCGGCAGACTGGAGTCCGACCTTAGGAGCAGGGATATCCGGGTAAAGATTGATGCCCGGTCGGAAAGGATGAACCCGAAAATCAGGCAGGCGCAGCTCGAGAAGGTGCCCTATATGGTGGTGATAGGCGATAAAGAGGTGGAAGCGGGTACTGTGTCGGTTCGTCTGCGCAGCGGCGAGCAGTTGCCTCCTCAATCCAGCGATGCCTTTATTGAAACTGTCAGCCGGATTATCGCCAGCCGGTCGCAAGACCTGAAATAATTCAATCTTCATTGCGAGGGCACGTTCTTTTCGCTCAGTGTAAACTCCGCCTCGTGGCAATCTCAAAATCTTAGAGATTGCTTCGCCTTCCGCCTATGGCGGAATGGTCTCGCAATGACAGTGGTGCGTGATTGCCACGCCCCGACTCGTTCCGATGCGTCAGAGTGAATAAATCGAGGCTCGCAATGACAGTGGAAGTGAATTTGATTACTTTCAGCAGATATGATATAGTTTTTTCACGAAACATTACGAAACACACCGGTATTCGGGGAGGTAATTTAAGAGATAGTTAGGAAGCAACGCGTTAACACGGAAATCAGGGCCAGGGAAGTTCGCCTGGTGGGGGAAAAAGGGGAGCAGCTTGGAGTCATGCCTCTGTATCAGGCTCGGGAGATAGCGAGGGCTCAGGGACTTGACCTGGTTGAGGTGGCAGCTACGGCGGTGCCGCCGGTGTGCCGTCT
The DNA here is from genome assembly GCA_016190895.1 of Chloroflexota bacterium. Taxonomy (GTDB): domain Bacteria; phylum Chloroflexota; class Dehalococcoidia; order Dehalococcoidales; family UBA2162; genus JACPPR01. The sequence goes on from JACPPR010000030.1 coordinate 14,064, forward strand.
GCTTGACTACGGGAAATACAAGTATGAGCAGGCCAAGAAAGAACGCGAGGCCAGAAAAAGCCAGAAAATCATCGAGGTAAGAGAAGTCAGGATACGCCCCAAAATCGGCGACCATGATTTTGAGGCAAAGGCCAGATTGGGCAAGAAGTTACTCGAGGGCGGAGATAAGCTGAAAGTAACTGTAATGTTCCGGGGGCGCGAGATTTCCCATCCCGATATTGCCCGTAAACTCCTGCAAAGGATGGCCGAACAGTTGAAAGAGGTTTCTACCATCGAGAGAAACCCGGTTTTCGAGGGCAACAGAATGCACATCATCCTGGCTCCGGTAGCCGCTCCCAAAGCCGCCACACCGAAAGCGGCAAGTAAGGAAAAGGAAAGCCCTGAAAAAGAAAAAGAAGAGGTAAAAAAGACTTAGATGCCAAAGATTAAAACTCACAAGGGGGCGCAAGCCCGTTTCCATATTACAGGCACCGGCAAACTGATGCGGATTAAAGGCCCGAAGAGCCACCTGCGCAGTCATAAAGCCAAGCGGGTTAAGGGTCTTTTCGATAGCAAGATTCCGGTAAGCGCCGTCGATAGGGCGCGCCTTAAGAGACTCTTACCCTACGGTGTATAATAACGCGGGTTTTATCCCGTGCAGATAGAAAAAGGAGATTACCTTGCCAAGAGTAAAAAGGGGCGTTACAGCCCGTCACCGACATGCGAAGATACTGGAGCTAACCAAGGGCCACCGGGCGACCAAACATAGCCTGTATCGCCGCGCCCATGAATCGATGCTTAAGTCATTGAGCTATGCCTTCGCTCATCGCCGCGAGCGCAAGGGCGATATGAGGCGTCTCTGGATAACCCGGGTCAATGCCGCCAGCCGGGCTAACGGACTTACCTACGGTCAATTCATCGAAGGTCTGAAGAAGTCAGGCATCGAGGTTAACCGCAAGATGTTGGCCGATATGGCCGTCAGGGAACCTGCAGCCTTCGCCAGCCTGGTTACTACGGCTAAAGCTAAAGTAGAGGCATAATGCTGAATATGAAAGTCTCCCTCCGATTTAAGACGAACTTCATGTTTACGGAGCGCTGAGGCGCTTGGGGGAGGCTTTGACACGGTAAATTAGCTCTTTAAGACTGAATATCCGAAAAAATAATTGCCAGAACCCTCCCAACGGAGGGTTTTTTGGTAATAGAGGCGAAAGGTAAATAGATGTCAGAACAACCGGAACAACTGAAAATAAAGGCGCTGCAAGAACTCGAGGGCGTTACCAGTGCGGATAAACTGGAACAATGGCGGGTGCGCTATCTGGGCAGGAAGGGGGAACTGACCCTGATTCTGCGCAGCCTGGCCGAATTGCCTCCCGATGAGAGGAAAACGCTGGGGGCGCGCGCCAACCAGACCAAGGTCAGTTTGGAAGAGGCGTTGAAACAGAAAGAGCAGGTTATCAAGGAGGCGCAGCTAGTTGCCGCCAAAAAAGGCGGCATAGATATCACCCTGCCCGGCCGCCCTCTCCCGGCCGGCCGCCTGCACCCGATTACTCAAACCCTGCATGAAATTTGCGATATTTTTTCGGCGATGGGCTTTCAGGTGGTGGAGGGGCCTGAGGCTGAGTGGGACTATTACAACTTCGAGGCGTTGAACATACCTCCGGAACACCCGGCGCGGGACACGCAATCGACATTCTGGATTGCTCACGGTACAGGCAACAGGGAAAAGAGCGCTTCAGTCAACACTGGCACAATCGGGGCTGTCTCTCCTTCGGTCAGGTACGAGATGGAGGGTGGGGAAAAGCCGATGCTGCTGCGCACCCAGACCACTTCGGTCACCGCCCGCACAATTGCCGAGGTCGGCGAAGGGAAGAGGCAATTGCCCATAATGGTGGTCGAGCCGGGCAAGGTCTACCGCTATGAAGCTACTGATGCCACTCACGGCTGGATGTTATACCAGATTGACGGATTGGTGGTGGACAAGCATATCACGATGGCCGACCTGAAGGGCGCTCTCTATGAGTTCGTCCACCGCTATTTCGGGGCTGATAGGAAGGTGCGCTTCCGCGCTGACTACTTCCCCTTCGTCGAGCCGGGCGTTGAGGTCGCCATTGAATGCGCTATCTGCCGAGGTGATGGCTGCCGGCTTTGCGGCGATAGCGGCTGGATTGAAATTGCGGGTGCTGGTATGACTCATCCTGATGTTCTGAGACGGGGAGGTATTGACCCGGATGTTTACACCAGCTTTGCCTTTGGTATGGGTGCCGACCGTACAGTGATGCTGCGTTATGGCGTCGATGACATCCGTTTATTCTACGGCAGCGATTTAAGATTTTTGAGGCAATTCTGAGAGGACGCTGAAGGGCGCCGGTCTCCCCTTTGAAAAAGAGCCTGTCCCGTGCTCGACACGGGACTAAGGGGGATTTAAGGTCCCAAAATCCCTCTCTTTCTCCCTTTTCCAAAGGGAGATGCCTTATTAGGGGAAGGGTCAGGAGGGATAGGTTACAAGTAATTTTAGTAAGTGGTGGGATAAATGAAAATCTCGTTGAAATGGCTAAAAGAATATGTGGATATCGCTCTGCCGGCTGAAGAGCTGGCTCATAAGCTGACTATGGCCGGCTTTGAGGTCGAGGGGATGCGGGTCATCGGCGGCGGCTGGGACAACGTCGTTATCGGCAAAATACTGGCGATAAATCCTCACCCCAACGCCGACCGCCTTACCCTGCCCACCATAGATTTAGGCACCGAGCAGGTGACCGTGGTCTGCGGGGCGCCTAACCTGAAGGTGGGTGTTAAGGTTTCCTATGCCCGAGTCGGCGCCCAACTGATAGATGCCCATACCGGCCAGGTAGCCACGCTGAAGGCGGCCAAGATTCGCGGCATCGCCTCTAACGGCATGCTCTGCTCAGAAAGGGAGCTGGGAATTTCGGATAGCCACACAGGCATCCTGACTTTGCCGGATGACGCTCCTCTTGGCATGCCTCTGGCTGATTACATGGGGGATGTCATACTGGATGTCACTATCACGCCCAACCGGCCTGATTGCCCCTCCGTCATCGGTATTGCCAGGGAGGTCGCCGCGCTCACCGGCCAAAGCCTGCACATCCCTGAAATTAGCTACCAGGAAGCCGGTCCTTCCATAGAAGGGCAGGTAGGCTTGGCAATTAGAGCGCCCGACCTCTGTCCCAGATACTGCGCGAGCTTGGTCACCGGAGTCAAGCTCGCTGAATCTCCGGTCTGGATGCAGCATCGCCTGCAGGATTGCGGAATGCGCCCGATAAACAACATCGTTGACATCACCAACTACGTTATGCTGGAATACGGTCAGCCCTTGCACTCCTTCGATTTTGAAAGAATCCGGGGCAAAAAGATTATTGTCCGCCGGGCAAACCACGGCGAAGTCCTGATAACGCTGGATGGGGTGGAGCGGAAGCTCTCCCCGGATATGCTGGTCATTGCCGATGAAGACCGCGCCGTGGCGGTGGCGGGAGTGATGGGCGGGGCTAATACGGAAGTGACCGGGAGCACCACCACTATCCTGCTGGAAGCGGCCAGCTTTAATCCGGCCAGTATCCACTATACCGGACGGACGTTGGGTCTGCCCAGCGAAGCCTGTACGCGCTTCGAGAGGGGCATCAGCGCCGGCATGACGATGCCCGCCCTGAAACGGGCTACCCAATTGCTTGTCGAGCTGTGTGGTGGGGTGGCGGCTAGAGGCATCGAAGAAGCCTACCCCGGCAAGACGGAGCGGGCGCCGCTTTCGTTATCGGCCGGGGATGTCAACCGGATTCTCGGCTCTGATTTTAGCCTTGAGCAGATAAACAACGCCCTGACCTCGCTTGGATTCGAGTGTAAACGAATAGATTCGTCTCTTCTGGTTGCGACACCATACTGGCGCAGCGATATCCGCCTGACTGTCGACCTTATCGAGGAGGTCGCCCGTGTTATCGGCTACGACCAAATCCCGATGACCATGCCAGTCCAACCCCTGAACAAGCCCGCCCCGACTCCCATCATCGGCCTGAAGCGCAATGTGAGCCAGATTCTGACAGGGCTCGGCTTCCAGGAGATAATCACCTACTCTCTGACCAGTCTGGAAACGATGAATAATTTGTCAGCCGCTGCTCAGCCTGCTGAGCCGTCGCTGCTGCGCCTGGCTAATCCGATGACCTCCGAGCAGGAGTATCTCCGGCCCAGCCTGAGAGCTAGTTTGCTGGCTGCTGTCGCCGCCAATCGAAGGCACGAGGATAGCGGCATCTGGCTTTTTGAGTTGGGCAAGGTTTACCTGCCCCGAAACAATAATTTGCCCGATGAGAGAGAAACGCTCTGTGCTATTATGAGCGGGCCGGCTGTTGAGAAATCCTGGCACGGCGAGGGCCGGGCCCCTGATTTCTTCGAGGCGAAGGGGGTAGTGGAGAGCTTACTCTGCCGGTTGGGTATCACCGCAAGTTACGAACCGGCCTCAGATGAGAGCCTCAACTCAGCCGAGCAGGCGGCTATAGTTATGGATGGCGCCAGGGTCGGCGTTCTGGGCAAGTTGCATCCTGATGTTCTGGAGCGGTTTGAAATTACCGAGTCTGCCTATCTCTTTGAAATCGACCTGCCCGCTCTGCTCCGGTTCGTCGTCGGAGATAAATTGTACCGGCAGATTCCCCGCTTCCCCGCCGTGGTCAGGGACGTGGCGCTGGTAATCGATGCTGATGTAGCCCACCAGAGACTAGTAGATATCATCAAGAGCTTCCCCCTGGTTGAGAAGGTCGTCCTTTTCGATGTCTATTCGGGCGGGCAGGTGCCCCAGGGCAAGAAGTCCCTCGCCTACCGCATTACCTTCCAGTCGCGTGAGCACACCCTGACCGATAGTGAGGTGAATACTGTCCAGCAGCAAATCCTGGAGAGGCTGGGTGGGGAGTTAGGGGCGGGGTTGAGGGGCTGATAGTAGTGAAATCCCCCTAATCCCCCTTTTTCAAAGGGGGAGGTTCGAGTGTAGGCATCTCCCTTTGTCAAAGGGAGAATGAGAGGGATTTAACCCACAAGCTCCCTTAGCTTGCTAACCGCCTCCTCCACCCCTACCAACTCCGCCTGTTTTTCCGAGCGGCGTTTGACCTCAATGCTGTTCTTTTCCAGCGAGCGCGGGCTGATGGTCACCCGGAAGGGGATGCCCAGCAGGTCGGCATCATTGAACTTTACCCCCGGCGATTCCTGGCGGTCATCTAAGAGGACTTCTAATCCGGCTGCGGTAAGGTCGGCATACAGCTTCTCGGTTACTTCCGCAACCTTAGAACCTTCCCGGTAGAGTGGGCAAAGATGAATCTGATATGGGGCGACCGAAGCCGGCCATATGATGCCCTTGTCATCGTGATGGTGCTCGATGATGGCGGCGAGCAGCCGGCTGGGGCCGATGCCGTAGCAGCCCATGATAATCGGCTTAGACTGGCCGTCTTTGTCTATGAAGCTCGCGCCGAGCTTCGCTGAATAAAACGTGCCCAGCTTGAAGATGTGCCCAAGCTCCAGGCTGCAGCTGGAGGCCAGCTTGCCGCCGCACCTCGGGCAGGTATCCCCGGCGCGGGCTTTGGCGATATCGGTAATGATGTCCGCCTTGAAATCCCGCGGGTAGTTGACGTTCTTGATGTGCGTGGCGGGCTTGTTGCCGCCAGCGATAAAGTTCGTGCCTGAGCTTACTGAATCGTCGGCGATAATCTGAATGTCTTTGATGCCCACGGGTGAAGCCGCCCCGGGTACCAGACCGGCTTCCTTCACCTCGTCCTCCGTGGCCATTCGGAGGTCTGTGCAGTGCAGGGCGTTTTTCAGCTTGGTCTCGTTCACCTCGAGGTCGCCCCGGATAACGCCGAAGACAAAGTTCTTATCCGCCACGTAGAAGACGGCTTTCAGTGTGCGGGAGTGGGGAACTTTGAGAAAATCGGCGACTTCTTCGATGGTCGCCTTGCCCGGCGTGGCGACTTCCTCGATGGGCAGCAACTCTTCGCTATGCGCTATGCTCTTGGCGCTCGCCGCCTTCTCGGTGTTGGCGGCGTAGCCGCAGGAACAGTGGATAATCTCATCCTCGCCAGAATCAGTGACGAGCATGAACTCTTTCGATTCTTTGCCGCCAATAGCCCCGCTATCCGCCTCTACGAGCACGGTAGGCAGGCCGCAGCGGTCGAAGATGTTCTGGTAAGCTACGCGCATCTTCTCGTAGCTGATGTCCAGCCCAGCCTCATCGGCATCGAAGCTATAGAGGTCTTTCATGGCGAACTCGCGCGCCCGCACCAGTCCGGCGCGGGGGCGGGGTTCATCGCGGAACTTGGTCTGGATTTGGTACAGGAGTTGGGGCAGGTCGCGGTAGCTCTGCACGTTGTATTTCACAAGCTCGGTGATGACCTCTTCGTGAGTTGGCCCCATGGCAAGCTGGCGGTCACGGCGGTCCTTGAGGGTGAAAAGGATTTGTCCCAGCGCGCCGTGGCGCCCGGTCTGCTGCCAGAGCTCGAGGGGCTGGAGTACGGGCATCATCAGCTCCTGCCCGCCGGCCTTGTCCATCTCATCGCGGATGATGTTCTCGATTTTGTTCAACGCCCGCAAGGCCAGCGGCAGGTAGGAATAGACGCCGGCGGCAATCTGGCGTATCATGCCCGCCCTCAAAAGCAGCTGGTGGCTGGCTGTATCCGCCTCGGCGGGGAGCTCTCTCTGGGTTTTACCGAACAGTTGCGATATGCGCATTGCTTACTCCGATTAAGCGAATGGTGGGTTACGTCCTTCCGTTGCGAGATGCGGAAGGACGTAACCCACCCTACGGCTTCCGACAATCCTTTAACTTGACACTTAGGCAAACGCAGGGTTAAGCTTATTTTAAATAAGTGTGTCAGCAGGTAGGTTAACATTTTGCAAGGCTACACGTCAATAAGAAGGCTAAAATGAATGGATTTAGTCTACTCAGACCATGCGCTAAAGAGGATGAAGGAGAGGGCTGTTTCTGAAAGTGACGTAGAAACATGCCTTCGAGACCACGACATACTTTCTACGGATAGAAATGGTAACCCCAAATACAGTAGACATATTGGAGAAAGATATATCAAGGTTGTCGTAGCTAAAGATGACCATAACTTCGTAATCACGGTAGAAGACTGAAAAAACCAGGGGAATCAGCAGATGAAGATGAAAATAGAGCACGATAAAAAAGCGGACGCAATCTATATATATCTTAGCGATGCGCCCTATTCCTATGGCAAGAATTTAGACACCGAAAGACGTGTGGACTATGATGCCAATGGCAATCCCAGAGGAATAGAATTGCTGTGTGTAAGCACGGGTGTCAATACCGATGGTTTGCCGAATCGGGCTAAAGTTGAAAAACTTCTGAGTGATAGTGGGATAAAGGTCTTTGCCTAGATTGAGCTACCCGTCATTTCTCTACATTCCGGCGAAGGTTAATTGACGGTCTAGGAGAAAATCCCTCTCAATCTCCCTTTGCGAAAGGGAGAGGCCTACCCCTCGTTCTGCCTAATGTTAATGGCGGCCTTCAGCAGGGCTAGCTCGCCTGGCTCGATATCCATTGCCAGCGCTTCTGCGATGGGGTGGAACTCTACTCCGTGAACGTATTCATCAGCGATGGTGGCTTTCGGGAAATGTTTGTCCGCCTGAGCGGTGTAGATAAGCCAGATGAAGTCAGGATAGGGGTAGGCATAGCCGGCGGGTTTGGGACCGAGGTGGTGAAAGTGCATGAAGCCGAGGGGTCGGTTGTCTTTGAGAGTCCAGCCGGTCTCCTCGAGAAGCTCCCGGCGGAGTGTTTCCTCTATGGACTCGCCTTTTTCGCATCGTCCTCCGGGGGTTATGTAGAACTCATTCTTCCCATTATCCACGACAAGCACCTTATCACCACGAAAAACGATAGCCCGCACGGAACTGACGTATTGCGCCGGCGGCTGTTCAGCGTTTTGATAACAAGCGATTTCGAGGGGCATATCGCCCCACTTGGTGGTGCCTTCGGCGAGTAACTTGCCGGAGGCGAGAAAGGCGGAGAGGTCTGGGTTCATTTTTCAGTCACGTAGTCTATCATTTTGAGGTAAAGGTGCTTATTTAGCGTTGCGCCGATGTTCAATAATTTCATTACCGAGCTTTTTCCAATCGTCCAGTGTGCTCCAGAGCGTATCCAGTGCCCACAATGAGGCTCCAATGATGAATATGATGAGCACTGAGCCCATACCCTTCGGGAGAAACTGGAGCATGAATATCAGCACACCAAGTAAGGTGAATGTCAAACCGGTTGCCTTTGCTATCAGGCGCGTATATCTAAACAGTTGGCGCAATTTCTCTCGCATACTCGGCCCTCCAAGTGAGAATTTGTCTTGGTTCAAAATTTCTTTGAATGTTCTTGGGAGAATCTGTTCCCTGTCTAGTTCTTGAAGCAGGTTAATCCCTTCGTTTTCGACGGACTCTCTGTAAAATATTACAGGCGTGCCGTTTTTCTTGAAAGTGTCTAAAGAAAGTCTAGTGTAGCCTTCAAAGTAATTAGCAAAATGACCTCGGCGCTCACGCGCTTTCTTGACATACTTATGTAGCCGATACCAACAACGTAATGACGTAGTTCCAGCATAAGCCTCGACTGCTAAGCTTCTATCAATATATTTCTTGTATACCAGCAATCCCAATATGTTAAATCGGGAAATCAGGTGTTCTATGATTTGCCTTTCTGTTTGATTCCCCGGTTCCGCATAATCATTGGGTAAACTATAAATGGCGCTGCGAAGTTGTTGCATTGAATCTTCGTCGCGTAGCTCTCTGAACCAGTCCATGGCAATTTGAACTTGTGTGTTACGTTTTGATTCCCGTATCTGCAATATGGCGACGACTATTCCCAGTGCCAGAACTAGAGTCGCGAGAGCATATACAGCCGTCCAGAATACCAACGGTTCCGTCCAAAATACCAGCGGATTGGCTTGTGCGGTAGCAGTGACGTTCACAGCCTTCCCACCTCCCCCATCAGAACGCGAACGAAATCTGCTTCCTGAACCACCCCGATTTTTTTGCCTTTTTTGAAGAGGATTGCCATGCCTTTGCCGCAGGCGATGCCGATATCGGCATCCATGGCTTCGCCGGGGCCGTTGACGGCGCAGCCCATGACGGCGACCTTGATAGGCTTGTCAATCTTTAATAGCTCTTTCTCGACTGCTTCGGCGATGGGGATGAGGTCTACCTCGGTGCGGCCGCAGGAGGGGCAGCTAACCAGCACCGGTCCGTGCTGGCGCAGGTTCAGGCTTTTCAGGATTTCGTAGCCGGCGATGACCTCTTCCTTCGGCGGGGCGGTGAGGGAAACGCGGATGGTATCCCCGATGCCCATTGCGAGCAGCGTGCCGATGCCGACGGCGCTGCGGATGATGCCCGTGCGGGGCGTGCCCGCCTCCGTGATGCCGATGTGGAGGGGGTAGGGGATTTTTTCCGCGATGTCTCTGTAAGCTTCTATTGTGGTAGGCACATCGAAGGCTTTCAGGGAGACCTTGATGAGGTCGAAATCGAGGCTTTCCAGTAGCCGTACCTGCTCCAGGGCGGCCTCGACCATATTGCGAGCGATAGACGATATTGTCATTCCCTGCGAAGGCAGGGAATCCAGAGGAGGAACGGGAGGGTTGGATTCTCCGGTCAAGCCGGAGAATGACAATTCTGAACTGCCGAGGCTGGCTTTTTTAGGCAAACTACCCGCATTCACCCCGATGCGGATGGGGACGCTCCGCTCTTTGGCCGCTTTGACCACTGCTTTGACTCTTTCCGGGTCGCTGATATTGCCGGGGTTAAGGCGCAGGCCGTCCACGCCCGCCTTGAGCGCGGCCAGAGCCAGGCGGTAATCGAAATGGATATCGGCAATCAGTGGAATTCTGATGCCTTTCTTGATGCCCGCGAGCGCCTCGGCGGCCTGCATATCCGGCACGGCGACGCGGATTATCTCGCAATCGGCCTCCTCAAGCTCCTTAATCTGGGCGATTGTTGACATAACATCATGGGTATCGGTGTTGGTCATCGATTGGACGGAGATGGGGGCTGTGCCCCCCACACTAACATCACCAATCTGTATCTGTTTTGAAAGCCTGCGGGAAATCATAGTTCCCCTCCCCGAAAAATCCAAATGTCAAAATCCAAATGCCAAGTAAAGCTCAAAGCTCTACCTAAATCCCTCCCAGCCTCCCTTTACGAAAGGGAGGTGCCAGATGCTGCCATCCTCGTCTCAGGCATCCCTCTTTCGTAAAGAGGGACAGGAGGGAGATTTGTGACCTTACCCGCTAATAATTCTCATAATATCATTGAAAGTGACTGCCAGGAGAAAGGCCATCAGCAGGAGAAAGCCGATGAGGTGCACCCGGCCTTCGGCTTTGGGCGAAATGCGCTTGCCCCGGCGCAGCCACTCCAGCAGGACGAAGGCAACTCGGCCGCCATCCAGGGCGGGCAGGGGAAAGATATTGATGATGCCCAGGTTGATGCTGAGGAAGGCGGCAAACTCGAGCAGCGGGCTGAAGCCGGCCTGAGCTACTTCTCCGGTCAACTGGGCGATGCCCACCGGCCCGGTGACTTCGGCAGGCGCCGTGCCGATAAACATACCGATGATGCCGTTCTTAAATAAGGTAAATGTTTCGATAGAGGCGCCGATTCCCATCGGTATCGCCCTCCAGAAAGGCTCGCTGCGGCGGACAATCTTTGCCTCTGAAGTCCTGAGCAGAACACCCACCGCTCCCTGCCCTTCCGGGGGTTTCCAGCGAGGTATCACTGCGATGGTTTCTCTGGTAGCATCACTGTGCTGGACGAGCAGGGTAATCTGCTTGCCCAGATTGAGGTCGATAGCGCGGCTTAAATCGATGTTGCTCTCCAACGGCTTGTTATTAATGCTGAGGATAGTATCTCCCGGTCTGATACCGGCGTTCAGGGCGGGCGAGTTCGGGGCTACGTCCTCGACTGTCACCTTCCCGCTTACCGTATCGTGGGGTACCATAAAAGCGATGGAGAAGAGGAGCAGGGGCAGCAATAAATTCATTATCGAACCGGCGCTGAGCACGAGCAGGCGGGTGGCGATGCTCTTACCGGCCAGGCTGCCCGGCACTTTGGGGTCTTCTTCCCCGGCCATTTTGACGAAGCCGCCCAGAGGGATTGCGTTCAGCGAATAGATTGTCCCGCCTCGTTTAATAGAAAGAAGTCTCGGCGGGAAAAAGAGACCGAACTCCTGCACCGTCACTCCCCTGGCTTTAGCCGTGGCAAAGTGTCCCAGCTCGTGTGCCAGAACAAGCACTACGATAACTATTATGAAGGCGACCATAGAAATCAATGCTGTCATTTGTTTGTCCTTCGTAATACTACAAATACTACCAATGTCAAATACTACAAATAGTTCAATACCTGCTGTCTCGCCCAGGCGTCAGCTTCGATAATCTGTTCCAGATTTGGGCGCGATATGGATTGATGCCCGGACAATGTTTGCTCGACGAGCCGGGCGATATCAGTGAACTTGATTTTCTGAGCGAGGAAAAGCTCGACGGCTGCCTCGTCGGCGCCACAGAGCACGGCCGGGCAGGTGCCGCCCTGCTTGCCCGCCTCGATAGCCAGCTTGAGACAAGGGAAGCTGTCACAATCCGGCGGCTCGAAGGTCAGGCTGGCTGCCTTATCCCAGTCGAGTTTGGGCAGTTGCGGGTTAGCCAGGCGCTCAGGATATGAAAGAGCGAACTGGATAGGCAGGCGCATATCGGGGTAGCTTAGCTGCGCCTTAATCGAACCGTCGGCAAACTCAACCATCGAGTGTATTATACTCTGAGGGTGGACGAGGACACTAATTCTTTCAAATGGCATCTCGAATAGCCAGTGAGCTTCAATTACTTCAAGCCCCTTATTCATCAGGGTGGCCGAGTCAATGGTAATCTTTCTGCCCATTCTCCAGGATGGGTGTTTGAGAGCCTGCTCGGCGGTGACTTTCTCAAGCTGGGCCAGGGAATAATTGCGGAAGGGCCCGCCGGAGGCAGTCAGGATAAGACGGGCGGCCGGGGTTGTCTCTCCATTCAGACATTGCCAGATGGCGCTGTGTTCGCTATCGATGGGCAGAATCCGGGCTGAATGCTGCTTTGCCTCGGCGGTGACAATCTCCCCGGCCATTACCAGGGCTTCTTTGTTTGCCAGGGCGACAGTCTTGCCGGCCCTGACTGCGGCGAGCGCCGGGAGTAGCCCGGCTTTCCCCGAGGTGGCGATGACCACGGTATCTACCAGAGGGAGATTCGCCATCGCTTCCGGCGGCAGGATTTCATACCCGGCGCCGGCAATAGAGTGTAGTTTCTGTTCGTCCTGAAGATAAACGAAGCGTGGTTTGAACTCCTCGATTTGCCGCTTGAGCAGGTCAGAATTGTTGCCGGCGGCGAGGGCGATGACGCGGAAGCGGTGAGAGAAGGCACGCAGCACCTCAAGCGTTTGCTGCCCGATGGAACCTGTCGAACCCAGGACGGCGAGGTGCTTTACGGAATCAGCCATACAGCATAATAGTATACCACGACTCCAGCAAAGACAAGACTATCCAGGCGGTCGAGCAGTCCGCCGTGTCCCGGCAAGAAGGTGCCTGAATCTTTCACCCCCATATTGCGTTTGAAGAGGGATTCGGCAAGGTCGCCGAACTGGCCGAAAACGCTGACCAGTAAACCCAGCGCGATTGCCTGTCCCCAGTTCAGGGGCAGGCTCAGGGGTGTCGGTAATATGAAGAAAAGGCTGACGAGCATGGCGCCGATAGCTCCGGCCACGGCGCCTTCCCGAGTCTTGCCCGGGCTAATATCCGGGGCAAGTTTGTGCCTGCCCAGAGCCTTGCCGGCGAAGAAAGCCGCCGTGTCGGAAGCGAAGGTGACGAACAGAGTCAGGTAAACCCAGTTTCGGCCGTCGCTCAGGCCTCTCAGCGCCACCATATACCCCAGCAGCCAGCCGATGTAAAGAATGCCGGCGACCGTCCAGACCCAGCCGGCTATGGCGCCGTCCTTTTGCCTTCGCAGCAATAGCCAGATAAGCGGCAGCACCACCATGACAGTCAGCAGCAGCCTGATGTCGAGGTAAGATTGGATGACAAGCGGTAATCCCGAATCACGGCTGAGAATAAAGAGGGCTGTCAAGATCAGCCCGAAGTAGGTGAGAGGCGGCACTTTAGACGCAGCTACAGCTTTATAGAACTCGCGTACGGCCAGGACTCCCCAGGCGGTAATCAGGATGGTGAACCAGGGCAGAGGCCGGTCGAACCAGACAGCAAGGCTCAGGAGAGGGATGCCCCACAGTGAAGTGATGAGCCTTTTTCTAAGCATTTTGCCTATTATACCATCTTAAATTCTAAGCACGAAATCCGAAACTCTAAACAAGTTCAAATTTCAAAGCTCAAATGTCAAAAAAATGATATGTCCAAAATCCTCCTTCAGTCCCCCTTTACAAAAGGCGATACCTAAAACTGAAGAGGGTCGCAGTAGGCATCTCCCTTTATTAAAAGGAGAAGGAGAGGGATTTAGCTTTAAGCATTTGGATTTCATTTGTAATTTGGATTTTGGCATTTGAGCTTTCGGTGAATCATAGTCCGCCGAAGCGTCTGTGCCTGCGGCCGTAGGATAATAGCGCTTTATCGATATCCTTTTCACCAAAATCGGGCCAGAGGACTTCGGTAAAATGGTACTCGCTGTAGGTCGTTTGCCAGAGTAGGAAATTGCTGAGGCGGAATTCGCAGCCCGTGCGGATGAGCAGGTCGACATCGGGCAGGCCGGCTGTGTAAAGGTAGTTGCCGAACGTCTCTTCGTTGATTTTTTCGGGGGGGACGCCTTCGGCGATGAGGCGGCGTACCGCGTCCAGTATCTCGGTGCGCGCTCCGTAGTTGAAGGCGACGCTCAGGGTCATCCCGGAATTATTTTTGGTAAGCTCGATGGCATCGGTGATGGCTAGTTGCAGACTTTTGGGCAGCTCATTAAGCCGGCCGAGGTGGCGGAGCTTGATGCCCGCCCGATGAATTTCCGGGGCAGTTCTCCCTATAAAGGCCTCGAGTAACTTGAAGAGACCGGTAACTTCGGCTTTAGGGCGGTTCCAGTTTTCCGTAGAGAAGCCGTACAAGGTGACATACTTTATGGGGTATTCATTAAGGTATTTGACGATGTGGCGCATGTTGTCAGTGCCGGACTGATGGCCGCTAAGTCTGGGCAAGCCACGCTGCTCTGCCCATCTGCCGTTGCCGTCCGGAACAATAGCGATGTGCTCAGGGAGCCGACTGAATTTCTGAGTCTTTGGTGCGTCAGCCATCATCCTCACGAAACAAGTTCAAATATCAAAATCCAAAGTTCAAATAAAATCCAAATGTCCTAATGTCAAAATTTCTTGCCAGTATCGTTTGGCCTTTGAGCTTTGGCATTTGGATTTTGTTTACTAGACCTGTCTCAGCTCGGCTTCTTTGTCCAGTCCCACCTTATCGGCGGTGGCTATAAAAGCATCCGTAATTTTCTGTAGCTGGCTCAGGGCGCGCTTATGCTCGTCCTGTGTTATTTCCTTGCTCTTTTCAGATTCCTTCAGCGTCTCCGTAACCTCACGCCTCAGGTTACGCACTACCACTTTTCGTTCCTCGACACGGCGTCTCACCAGCTTGATGAGTTCCTGACGCCGCTCTTCGGAAAGGGGCGGCAAGCTTATCCGGATTATTTTGCCATCGCTGACAGGATTCAACCCCAGGTCGGATGTCTGGATAGCTTTTTCGATACCGCGGATGGCGCCTGGGTCCCAGGGCTGAATGAGGAGAAGTTTTGCCTCCGGCACGGAAATGCCGGCAACCTGGTTTAATGGCAGCATAGCGCCGGCGTATTCCACCTTGAGATGCTCTACCAGGGCGGGGCTGGCTCGCCCGCTGCGGATGGTCGCTAAATCCTGCTTCAGGCCATCGATAGTCTTCTGCATTTTGTCTTCGATATTTCTTAACGTTTCGCTAGTCATTTTCCCCTCGACTCTGCTCGGGATAAACCCCTCGACTCCCGCTCCTTCGACTTCGCTCAGGACAAGTCGGGATAAACCCCTCGCTAAGAAACTAAAGTACCGATAGGTTCGCCAAGGACGGCCTTTTCGAGGCTGCCCGGAGTTTGCAGGTCGAAGACGATTATCGGCAGCTTGTTTTCCAAACACAGTGAGAGAGCGGTGGCATCCATTACCTGCAGGCGCATATTGAGAGCCGTCATATAGGTCAGTTTGTCGAACTTTTTAGCCGTGGGGTCTTTGCGCGGGTCGGCGCTGTAGACGCCGTCGACATTGTTCTTGCTCATCAGGAGCACTTCGGCTTGAATTTCGATGGCTCGCAGGGCGGCGGCGGTATCAGCGGTCATGTAAGGATTGCCGGTGCCGGCGCCGAAGATAACCACCCTGCCTTTTTCCAGGTGCTCGATGGCCTGGCGTCTGATGTAAGGCTCAGCTATCTGCTTGATTTCGATGGCGGTCTGAGTCCTGGTCTCGACCCCCTCTTTTTCCAGCCTGTCCTGCAGAGCGATAGCGTTAATGACAGTAGCCAGCATGCCGGCATAGTCAGCGGTAACTCTGTCCATACCTTCCTGCTCGGCTTTTGCTCCCCGCCAGATGTTACCGCCGCCGACGACAATGGCAATCTGCAGCCCCATGTCTACTACTTGTTTAATCTGCCGGGCAACTCTGGTTAAAACGGCGGCATCGATGCCGTAGCCCTCTTTGCCGCTAAAAGCCTCGCCGCTGAGCTTGAGTAGAACACGCTTATATTTGGTAGTGGTCATACCGTCCTGCTGGTTCGGGTGTTTACTGCTCTCCCAGTTCGAACCGGACAAATCTGCTGACTTTTATGTTCTCACCCAGTTTGGCGATAGTCTCGTTGATTACGTCCTGAACGGTCTTGGTCAGGTCCTTGATGAAGGGCTGAACAAGCAGGCACGCTTCCTGTGCGATTACCTCGGTCCCTGGCGGGACGGCTTCTATCGAGACGAATTTGGGGTACATGGCCGCTACCTGCATTGCCAGGTTATGAGCAAGCTGCTTGAACTCATCGGTCCGGGCGACGAAATCGCTTTCACAGTTCAGTTCGACCATAGCGCCGATGCGTCCCCCGTGGACATAGGCTTCGATAATCCCCTGGGAAGTCGTGCGCTCTTTCTTTTTCTCTACAATGACCAGGTTTTGTTGCTTGAGAAGCTGCAGAGCCTTTTCCAGGTTTTCTTCTGCCTGAATCAGGGCATTACGGCAAGCCATGACGCTGGCTCCGGATTGCTCTCTCAGTTCCTTTACTTTATCTGTCGAGATTTTCAAGCTGCGGCCTCCTTGTTCGCTTGAGGTACGGATGCCGGGGGTGTAACCGGATTGACGGCGACGCCGGCCGGGGCAGCCGCCTGCGGAGTCTTGGCTTCTACCTCGGCGGTCACAGGCAAGGCCTGTCCGGCAATGCCTTCGAGAATGGCATCGGCGACCTTATTACAGATTAGCTTGATAGCTCTAATCGCATCGTCATTGGCCGGTATCGGGTAATCCAACTCCTCCGGGTTGCAGCTCGTATCGGCTATCGCCACGACAGGAATGCCCATCCGCTTGGCTTCGGCCAGGGCGATTTTCTCCTTCGGCGGGTCGACGATGAAGAGGACGTCCGGCAGGCTGGTCATCTCTTTGATGCCGCCCAGTTGCTTGTTGAGGCGGGCAATTTCCTTTTCCAGCAGCAGTGCCTCAGTTTTGGGCAAACGGGCAAATTCGCCCTTGGCTTGCTGGTCTTCCAGACGCACCAGATAATCGATACGGGCCTGGATATTGACAAAATTAGTCAATATGCCGCCAATCCAGCGTTGAGTGACATAATACATACCGCAGCGCTTGGCGGCTTCTTCGACAGATTCCTGCGCCTGTTTCTTGGTGCCGACGAAAAGGATTTTGCCGCCATCGGCGGCTACCTGCTTGAGATACTGGCAGGCTTTATCCAGCATGACAGCGGTTTTTTCAAGGTCGATGATGTGGATGCCATCGCGCTTGGTGAAGATATACTTCTTCATGGCTGGATGCCAGCGGCTGGTCTGATGACCGAAGTGTGCGCCGGACTCCAAAAGTTGTTTTACAGATACGGTAACTGGCAAATTTCTACTCTCCCTTTTATTAGTCAGTTTAGAGTATAGCATACCAGCTAACAAGCGGGCAACAACCTATCACTGAGGGTGTTTAGCAACACGCCGTCATTGCGAGCGTAGCGAAGCAATGACGGCGTGAGCAGATTGGCGTGGCAGTTATTAAACATCCTCAGGGAGCCAGTTTGACAAGCCTCGGTTGAAATACTATTATTGAGCTTACGAAAAGCTGAGGGTGGTCAGATGCAGATTAAGAAGACGTACCGAGAGGTAAATCCCGAACTGCTCTATAATGAGGTAAAGGATTTCACTGTGAAGCAGGGAGCGGTCATCGTTGATGCTAAATTGGAAACCTACTCCCTGCCCGATGACTCCTCCTCATTTGTGACGCGCGGCACGCTGACTTTCAAAATGCCTGATGCCTCCGCTTCTTCCGGTGCCGGAAAGACTGACAAAGAATGCATCAGCGCCCACATTGTCGGCTCGGCCAGAGGCGAAACCAAGCTGCTGCTCGATATCGATGAAAAACTCTTCCCCCAGCAGAAGGTGTCCGCCCTGCAGGCTGACCTCGATTTCATACTCGGCTCCTACGAGGTCAAGCCGGGGCAGGAGCCCGCCAGGAACCAGTAAAATTGGTTTTCTCTCCTTTCTCTATGCAAAGTATGGTCTCTTTTTGTGCGGGGTGCTGAGGTGGTGAAAGATTCTACCCAGTAGGGGCACGGCATGCCGTGCCCCTATGCCAACGTTTGTCGGCTGGGGTGAATATGGGGTATAATTAATTAAGGTGTTTTACCTGGAATGCGGCAAATTGAACCTTCAAATTGTCCGCTTGTCTGCCGGGTCGGGACGTAAGTTATTGACATATTAGCTACAATATGTTAGCTTAAGAGACGGAAACTCATTACCGCTAACGGGCTGTGCAGAGAGGGGTTTTGTTCAATATGAAGCGAGTTTTTATCAAGGAAAAAGTCTGTATGGGCTGTCACCTGTGCGAGGTGTATTGCCAGCAGCAGCACTCCAAATCGAAGGACCTGATTAAAGCCTTTAAGACGGAAACCCCTCGTCCGTTACCGAGAGTCAGGATGGAGGCGAAAGGCTCCGTATCCTTCTCCGTGCGCTGCCAGCATTGCGCCGATGCTCCCTGTACTCAAGCCTGTCTTACCGGCGCTCTCAGCAAAGACCCCGTTACGGGAGTGGTTCTAGTGGATACCGAGAAGTGCGTCGGCTGCTGGACCTGTATCCTGGTTTGTCCCTTCGGAGCCATCAGGCGGGATGAAGAGCAGGGTAAAGCTGTCAAGTGCGACCTCTGTCGTGGGAGACCAACGCCGGCCTGCGTGGATAATTGTCCTAATGAGGCGCTGATATTTGCCGAAGCCGAAAGCTGATGTGAGAGAGAAGAAGTGATTGCGGTAATCGATTACGGCGCCGGCAATCTGCGCAATGTGGCTAATGCCATCAGCAGGTTGGGCTATGAGCCTAAGATAACCGGTGACCCGGCCGAAGTTTTTAATGCCCAGGCGGTTGTCTTGCCCGGGGTGGGCGCGGCGGCCGATGCCATGTCTAATCTGGCGAAGCTGAAGCTGGTGCGCCTGATTCGCCGGATTATCGATGAAGATAAGCCTTTTCTGGGTGTCTGCCTTGGTCTACAGGTGCTCTTTACGGGTACTGAAGAGGGCGGCTGGCACGAGTGTCTCGGCATTATACCGGGAAGCGTGCGGAAACTGCCGGCCGGGCTGAAGATACCTCATATGGGCTGGAACCAGGTCAGGCAAAAGATGACGCACCCGATTTTTGAGGGTGTGCCGGATGAGGCTAATTTTTACTTCGTGCATAGCTATTATGCCGAGCCGGAGGACAAATCGTTGGTCGCCGGTGAAACCGATTACGGCATTCCGTTCTGCAGCGTCATCGCCCGGGGAAACCTGGTAGCAACCCAGTTCCATCCGGAGAAGAGCGGCGAGCTGGGGCTGAAGATTTATGATAATTTCATCAAGCTTGCTCTTGGAGCGAAGGCAGGCCGTAACTAATGCGAGTTTGGAAGTGACGTAAGCAATTTCCTCTCCCTTGAGGGGAGAGGTTAGGTGAGGGTGATATGATTCTGTGACCCCTCACCCTTATTCCCTCTCCCGCAAGGGGAGAGGGAGATTGGATGGCTGAGAGAAAATGGCTACTAAAAAGATAGAGAAAGTAAAATACCTGATTATCGGGAACTCGGCGGGAGGCATCGGGGCGGTGGAGGCTATCCGTGAGAAAGACAAGACGGGGACGATTGCCATCATCTCGGACGAGCCTTACCCGGCTTACTCACGGCCGCTCATCTCACCCTATCTGGCTCACGAGCGCACTCTGGAGAGTATGCTCTACCGCCCGGCTGATTTCTATGAAAAGAATAGCGTCCAGGCTTTTCTGGGCGTCAAAGTGGAGCGGCTCGACCTGGAGAACCATGCCATCGACCTGGCGGACAAAGGCAGAATCGAGTGGCAGAAGCTCTTGCTGGCTACAGGCGGGGTGCCGATTTTCCCCAAGACCGAAGGCAGCGACCTGAAAGGCGTCTTTACCTTTACCACCCTGGATGATGCTAAAGTTATCGACAAGTTCCTGGGTAAGCCCCTTCGACAAGCTCAGGGCAAGCCCTCAAAGAAAAAGGTGAAAGCGGTGGTTATCGGCGGCGGCCTTATCGGGGTCAGCGTCACCGAAGCCCTGGTCAAACGCGGGGTTGCTGTAACCATCGTCGAGCTGAGGGAGCGGGTGCTGAATGTCATTCTCGATGAAGTCGCCTCGGCTTTGGCTGATGAAGCCCTGAAGAAGGTCGGCGTTAAGATTGTCACCGGTCACACGGTAAGTAAAATAACGGGCGATTCGGCGGGCAATGTGGCCGGCGCTATTTTCGATGATGGCAAAGAACTGCCCTGCGATATGGTGATTGTCGCCATCGGCGTCCAGCCCCGCCTGGAACTGGTGAAAGATACAGGGATAAAGGTGAACCGCGGTATTGTAGTCGACCGTCATATGACTACTTCTAATCCGGATGTTTACGCCTGCGGGGATGTCGCCGAGGCTTATGATTTTGTTCTCGGGATAAACCGGCTCACCCCCATATGGCCCAATGCCTATGTCGGGGGCAGAGTCGCCGGCTTGAATATGGCGGGCGTCCCGACCGATTACCCGGGCGGCACGGCGATGAACTCTTCGCACTACTTCGGCGTTAGCGTTGTCTCGGCAGGGGTAGTCACTCCCACGGGCGATGGTTATGAGGAACTCAGCGCCCGCAGCGACCATTCTTACAAGAAGGTCCTTGTGAAAGACGGGCTGGTGGTGGGCATGGTCTTCAGCGGCGACATCGAGAAAGCGGGCATAATTTACAATTTGATAAAAGACAAAGTGAAGGTAGAGGCTTTCAAGCAAACTCTTGTCGCCAGTGATTTCGGTTTGCTCTCTTTGCCTGAAGAGAGGTGGCGGCCGAAACTGGAATTGCCGGCCAAGGCAGCCCCTTCAGCAGCCTCTGGCAAGAGTGGTTCTCCCACAGGGCACTAATACTGATTAGGCAGGGATGTAGCTAATGGAAGATTTACAAAAGATTAACAATCCTTACGGTGCCGATAAGGTAATCGATTCCTGTTCCATCTTCGGAATGATGGATACCTCGGGGCGCCGGTTCTCCGGCGAGGACATCACCAAGGCGATTGCCAATATGCACTTCAGGGGCAACGGTCTGGGGGGCGGGCTGGCTGTCTACGGTATTTATCCCGATTATGCCGACCATTACGCCTTTCATATTATGTACCTGAGCCCGCAGGGACAGCAGCAAACGGAGGCTTTCCTGAAGGACAAATTCTACATGGTCAAAGCTGAGGAAGTGCCGATGCGGCCGATTCCGGCGATTGTCAATCCGCCGGCAGTCTGGCGCTACTTCCTCGATGTCAAGCAGGACAGGCGCGGCGCTGAATCTGCCGACGACTATGTAGTCGAGCGGGTGATGGATATCAATACCAAGCTGAAAGACAGCTTTGTTTTCTCCAGCGGCAAGAATATGGGCGTGTTCAAGGGAGTCGGGTATCCGGAGGAGATATCCGAATACTTCCGTCTGGAAGAATATGAAGGTTATCTCTGGACTGCCCACGGCCGTTTCCCGACCAACACGCCGGGCTGGTGGGGGGGCGCTCACCCGTTCAGTATTCTCGATTGGACGGTGGTTCACAACGGAGAGATTTCCTCTTACGGCATCAACCGCCGCTACCTGGAGCAGTTCGGCTATCAGTGCACGATGCAGACCGATACCGAGGTGGTCGCTTACGCTATCGACCTTCTCATTCGCAGGCATAACCTGCCCATCGAAATAGCGGCCGAGGTGCTGGCGGCGCCCTTCTGGAGCGATATCGAGCGGATGCCGCCGAAGGAGCAGAAGCTGGCCCGCACTCTGCGACAGGTCTATCCCGGTCTGCTACTGAACGGGCCGTTCACGATAATTATTGCCCACAATGGCGAAATGATCGGCCTTACCGACCGAATCAGGCTGAGACCCCTGACCGTAGGTGTCAACGGTAACATGATATATCTCTCCTCGGAGGAGGCCGCCATCCGTCTTATCAGTCCCGAGCTTGACGCCGCCTGGATTCCGAGCGGTGGCGAGCCGATTATCGGCCGGCTGGGAGTCCAGCTAAAACCGGAACCGTCCGTTGTTAGTGGAGCCAGGTTATAAGATGCTGACCAAGAGGATTATCCCCTGTCTCGATGTGAAAAATGGCCGGGTGGTCAAGGGAGTCAAGTTCCGCGACCACCGTGATGCCGGTGACCCTGTCGAATTGGCTGCCTTCTATAACGAGCAGGGGGCTGACGAGCTTGTTTTTTATGATATTACCGCCTCCAGTGATGGGCGGGAAATTATGAGAGAGGTAGTAGAGCGCACCGCCGGTCAGGTATTTATTCCGCTGACTGTGGGTGGCGGGCTGCGCACTGTGGAGGATATCCGGCAGATGTTAGCAGCCGGCGCCGATAAAGTTTCTATCAATACGGCGGCAGTGCTAGACCCAGATTTTATTACCCGGGGCGCCGAGCGGTTCGGCAACCAGTGTATCGTTCTGGGGATGGATGCCCGGCGTGTTCCGGGGTCGAACCCGACTCGCTGGGAGGTGTTCACGCATACCGGGGCAGATGGCGGCCGAACTTCCGGCAGGGATGCTGTGGAGTGGGCTATCGAGGCCGTCAAAAAAGGCGCTGGCGAGATAGTTGTTAATAGCATCGATGCCGATGGCACTCAGGCCGGCTACGACCTGGAGTTGCTCCGGTCCATTTCCGAGGCAGTCAGCGTGCCCGTAGTGGCTAGCGGCGGCGCCGGACAGCCTGAAGATTTGTATCAAGCCCTGGTCTCCGGTAAAGCCGATGCTGTGCTGGCAGCCACCATCTTTCATTACGGGACTTATTCGATTAACGATGTTAAAGAGTACCTGAGGAAAAAACAAATAGCGGTGCGCGCAAGAGGCTAAATTAAGGTAGCGCAGGCGTCCTCGCCTGTGCTTGCAGGCGGGATGCCTGTAATACCGAGAGGTGAAGAAGTAAAAGACCGATTGAGGTTGGGGTGGAGTAGGAATAATGAAAACGTTTTTACCTGCTAAATTCAAAGTAGACAGGAGCTCAGACCGGTGCATTCAGTGTCAGGTCTGTGTTAACCAGTGCAGCTTCGATGTCCATTATTATGACGCCGAAGACAACGAAGTGCGCAGCCGCGAAGAGAATTGCGTCGGTTGCCACCGTTGCGCCATCTTCTGCCCGGCCCGCGCCCTGACCATCAGCCGGAACCCGATGGACTATCGGGATAATTTGAACTGGCGTGGCGAAACTATCGAGGATATCTTCAAACAGGCGGAAACCGGCGGTATGCTTCTGACCGGTATGGGTGACGACAAAGGGCAGCGCATCTACTGGGACCATTTGGTCTTGAATGCTAGCCAGGTTACCAATCCATCTATCGACCCGCTGCGGGAACCGATGGAGTTGGTCACCTATATCGGGCGCAAACCCGACCGGGTGACCATCGACCCGGTGACTCGTGAACTGAAGACGGATTTAGCTCCGCAAATCAAACTGGAAATACCGGTGATGTTTTCGGCGATGTCTTACGGCGCCGTCAGCCTTAATGTGCAGGAGTCTCTTGCCAGGGCGGCCACCGAGTTCGGCACCCTGTGGAACACGGGCGAGGGCGGGCTTCAATCTAGCCTGTTCAAGTATGGCAAGAACACCATCGTCCAGGTGGCATCGGGACGTTTCGGAGTGCACTCCGATTACCTAAATGCCGGACAGGTGGTTGAGATAAAGATTGGTCAGGGCGCCAAGCCCGGTATCGGCGGCCACCTGCCGGGGGAGAAGGTGAGCCTGGATGTTTCACTCACCAGGATGATACCCCAGGGCACCGATGCTCTGTCACCGGCGCCACAGCACGATATCTACTCCATCGAGGACCTGGCGCAGTTGGTCTATGCCCTGAAAGAAGCCACCAATTACACCAAACCCATCTCGGTGAAGATTGCTGCCGTCCACAATGCGGCGGCTATTGCCAGCGGTATGGTCAGAGCTGGCGCCGATATCATTTGTCTTGACGGCCTGAGGGGAGCTACCGGAGCCGCTCCCAAGGTGATTCGTGACAATGTCGGCATTCCCATCGAGATGGCGCTGGCGGCGGTGGATTCCCGCCTGAGACAGGAAGGTATCCGTAACCAGGCTTCGGTAGTCATTGCCGGCGGTATTAGAAGCGCCGGTGACGTGGCTAAGGCGATTGCCCTGGGGGCGGACGCTGTTTACATCGGGACGGCGGCTCTGATTGCACTGGGCTGCCATGTCTGCCAGCAGTGTCACACAGGCAAATGCGCCTGGGGTATCTGCACCTCCGACCTGGGTCTGACCAAGAGAATCAATCCTGACATCGGCGCCCAGAGACTGGTCAATTTGTTGCGCGCCTGGAGTCTGGAGCTGAAAGATATTCTCGGCGGCCTGGGCGTCAATGCCCTGGAAAGCCTGAGGGGCAACCGCTTGCACTTGCGGGGCATCGGACTGACTGATACCGAACTGGATATCCTCGGCGTAAAGATGGTAGGAGCTTAGAATGACAAAAACAGCCGGCAATTCGGTAGTAAAAATAGATACCACGGGCATTTTATATAAAGAGCTTAATGCTCGACTGAGGGAGATAGCTTCGGATAGTGTCGAGAAGGTCGAGCTTTACAATGTCTGCGGGCAGAGATACATCGGCACGGACCTGAACAGGCCGATTCAGATTGATATCTACGGCACGCCTGGCAACGACCTGGGCGCTTTTATGAACGGGCCGAAGATTGTCGTACACGGCAATGCCCAGGACGGCTGCGGCAACACTATGAATGAGGGCGAAATAATCGTTCACGGACACGCCGGAGATGTCCTCGGCCTATCGGCGCGCGGTGGCAAAATCTTCGTCCGTGATTACGTCGGTTATCGAGCCGGCATTCATATGAAAGAGTATAAGGAAAAGAAACCGACGCTGGTTATCGGCGGTACTGCTCAGGATTTTGCCGGTGAGTATATGGCCGGAGGCGTGCTGGTTCTACTAGGTCTGAATCTCGCTGAAGGG
Organism: Chloroflexota bacterium; assembly: GCA_016190895.1. Classification (GTDB taxonomy): domain Bacteria; phylum Chloroflexota; class Dehalococcoidia; order Dehalococcoidales; family UBA2162; genus JACPPR01. The sequence continues at coordinate 38,712 of JACPPR010000030.1, forward strand.
GAGAAACACAAGGCAAAATACATCGGCACCGGTATGCACGGCGGTGTTATTTACCTTAGGGGCGAGGTCGAGAAGTACCAGTTAGGCCCTGAAGTTGGCGTCGCCGAACTGGATGAGAAGGACAATCAAGTTCTACGGACGCTGGTCGGTGAGTTCGCCGGCCACTTCGGGTATCCGGCTGACAAGATACTGAACCATAAGTTTATGAAACTGTATCCTCGCTTTCTTCGCCCTTACGGAAGGCTTTACGCTTATTAATCTGAAGGTGCCGGTCATTTGTGGGGGTAGGTTATGCTGCGCCTGCTGATTATAGCCCCGGAAAGTAAGGCACTGGCGGAGCTGGCCACCGCCCTGAACCAAAAAGATATTGCCTGTGCAACGGCATCTCCTGACGGTGAAATGACGGAGTTAATCGCCCGTCAATCTCCGGATTTGGTTATGGTTGAGGTGGGCGGGCGTTTTCCAGATTCAGCCACGTGGGAGCTTATTCACGGAATAAAGCGCGAGCGTTCTCTACCGGTTATCGCTCTGGTAGCCGGCGAAGTGTCCGAAGAAATCAACGGCTATTTTGAAGTAGATGATTTTCTTGTTCGCCCCTACGATCTCAGCGAACTGCTAATCAGAGCCAAGCGGCTGCTGCAGAACTGCAAGGCTGTCAGCGGCAGCGAGCTGATTAAGTGTGACGGCCTGGTGATAGACGTGACGAATTGCGATGTGACGGTGGGCGGGAAAGTCGTCGAGCTTACCTTCAAGGAGTACGAGTTATTGAAGCTGCTGGCGGCGAACCGGGGCCGGGTTTACACCCGTCAGGACTTGCTCAACAAAATCTGGGGCTATGACTACTACGGCGGTGACAGGACTGTCGATGTCCACGTCAGGCGCCTCAGAAGCAAGATAGAAGGACCCGGTGAGGTCTTCATCGAGACAGTCAGAAACGTCGGCTACCGGTTTAAGAAAGACGCCTGACATCATCGAAATTCAGGCTCAAAATTCAAAACCTAAAATCCTTCGTGTCACTGCGAGGCGAAGCCCCCGTAATCTACGCGAATCTTAGAGATTAGGATTCGTATAGATTGCACTACTGCTCTGCTATCATGCCCAATGTGCGGCTATGATGCTCTAAGGAACCCGGTCCAACCAGCAGGCAGGATTGCCACCGGTCGAATCTAGCTGTGTATTATTAGCAAGTCACCAATCGGTTAGTGGCTCGCCTCAGTACGATAAGGGTGGAACGATTAATGACTGACGTCAATATTCTAGTCAATGTGATATTAGTATTAGGCGCTGCTGTGGTCGGCGGCGCTTTGGCTCTCCGCCTGAAACAACCTGTTATCCTTGGATATCTCGTTGCTGGTCTTATCGTAGGACCATTCACTCCTGGTCCGCAAGCCGACTTCGACCAGTTTCGCTTCCTGACGGAGGTCGGTCTGGGTTTGCTTCTATTTGTGCTTGGGGCCGGCTTGCCTCCTTCGCGATTTCGGGGACTGGGAACTGTCATCGTATTAGGGGGAGCCATCCAAATTACGCTTGTTAGTGCGCTGGGGTTTCTCTTTATGCTCTGGTTTAGCCTGAGCCTGGCACAGGCGTTCTTGTTGGGTGCCATTCTGGCTCAGTCGAGTAGCGCGGTGATAGCAAAGGTTCTCGATGACCGCAACGAGACTGAATCGGTTCACGGACGGATTGCCGTCGGTATGAGTGTCGTTCAGGACCTTTCTTCTCTCCCTCTGCTACTCTTGTTGTTGGTCTTCCTCGGGCAAAACGATGTGACGCTTTCATCCTTCATTGTTACCATTGGCGAGGTATTTGGCATCGCCATCTTTATGTATGTCATAGGCAAGGTCATCTGGCCCCGGTTTCTGGAGTGGATTGGATACATGGGTTCCGATGAATTGACTATTTTGGTGGCGTTGCTTCTCGCGTTGGGTGGCGGACTCCTGTTGCAACAGATTGGACTTTCCTTCACACTTGGGGCTTTTCTTGCAGGCCTAGTAATTGCGGAATCTCCTCAACGCCAGGAAGCGGTTTCCAGGATGTTACCGCTAAGGGATGTCTTCGCCGCCATGTTTTTCGTTTCTATCGGAGCTTTGTTTAATCCGTCTGTACTCTGGCAATTACCCATCCCGCTAATTGGACTTCTGAGTACTCTGGTCATAGGCAAGGCGCTAATCACGGGCGTCGTGGTCAGGACATTCGGGCAAAGCGCTTCCACTGCCATTCTCACGGGACTGCTTCTCGCTCAGATTGGCGAGTTCGCGTTTATTTTAGCCAATATCGGGCTGGAACACGGTGCTATCACACAAGAATTATTCTCTCTAATAATAGCTGCAGCTGTTATCAGCATTTTCATAAATTCGTTGATTTTGGATTCGGCGCCTCCGGTACTTGTAGCATTGGCCAGGATTATGCGATTCAACGCGCTTTTGAAGCAACCTCCTGGGTCTGTCACATCGACCTTTAGAAGAGGCCGTTCGATGGCTGACGGGTCAAGGGTTCAAAGCTCATCCTTCCAATCACGGAAGGACAAAACTCAAAACCATAGCTAAGAACTCAAAACTCCTTTTTGCAGTTTTGGTATACTGATTTTTCTTTACCTAGTTACTTTTGAGTTGTGGTTTTAACCTTTAAGCTTTCACTTTTTACCTCTCCTGTAACACAGATTTAATCTGTCCGTAACTTACATTTAACCTCTTTGTAATTCCACCGAAACAATCGGGCGTTAAGCTAGATATAAAACGCAAGGAGGTTACCGATGTCGATTGAAGCAATCCTGGCCGCAGTATCTTTCATTGGGCTTTTCACCGCCTGGGTGATTCTGCCCAGCCGCCTGCACAAGCGCCACGCCGCTAGAGAACAGAACGAATCCCTCGAATAGCAAAACCTTCATCCTCACCCCGTTCGGCTACGCTCAGGGCAGGCTCTAACCCTCTCCGACCTCACCCCTGTCCCCTCTCCGCTTGCGGAGAGGGGGAGAAAGAGGAGAGGTTGTTTGGGGACGGACACAAGGAATGTTTGGGTTTTGAAAGGAGGATTTTTTGTTTATGAAAGACCGCTTATCGGACACGATGGAATCAGTGAAATCTACCTTGTCTCCGTTAGCGCCGCTGGTCAAGCGGCGCTGGTTCAAAGGACTGGTAATGGCGTTCATTCTGTTCGGGGCTTTCTGGGGATTGCCGGCTATCGCCCGCGCCGCCGACCCGACCGGCACGGATACTTTTAACGCTAATCCCAACAGCGCCGTCAATATGGCCTGGACGCTCATCACCGGTTTCCTGGTCTGGTTTATGCAGCTCGGTTTCGCCTTCCTGGGCGCCGGTCTGATTCGCTCCAAGAATCAGACTAACTACTGGACGAAGAGCTTTATGGATTTTTGTATCGCCTCGCTGGGCTTCTGGGCATTTGGGTTCGCCCTGATGTTCGGAGGCTCGAAGTTATTTCCCGGCCTAGATGACGGTAATGCGTGGATAGGTTTTTCCGGGTTTTTCCTGAGCGGCGGCGCCTATGATGTCTCGACGATTATGATGTGGTTCTTCCAGATGGTCTTTGCCGCTACCGCCACGACTATCGTTGCCGGCGCCGTGGCCGAAAGGATGAAGATTTCTGCCTACCTGGCTTACGCCTTTATTATCGGCGCTCTTATTTATCCTCTCTATGGTAAGTGGATATGGGGTGGCGGGTGGCTGGGCAGCTTAAGTATTGCTGGCGCTGCGGGCGCCAGAGACTTTGCTGGCTCCAGCGTCGTTCACATGGTCGGCGGATTGGCTGCCCTGATTGGTGCGGCTATGGTCGGACCGAGAATCGGCAGATTCAATAAGGATGGGACGCCCAATAACATCAAAGGTCATAACCTGCCTTTTGTCGTTATCGGTACCTTCATCCTTTTCTTCGGCTGGTTCGGTTTTAATCCCGGCAGCACCCTGGCGGCTACCGACCTGCGTATCTCGGTCATCGCTGTCAATACTTTCCTGGCCGGCGTTACCGGCGCGGTAGTAGCGCTCTACTGGGTTTTTGCCAAGACCGGCAAGATGGATATCATCATGGGCTGCAACGGTAGTCTGGTCGGGCTGGTCGCCGTTACTGCGCCGGCGGCCTATATCGCTCCGTGGGCGGCAGTGCTCATCGGAGCGATAGCGGTTCCATTCATGTTTGCCACGAATCATGTTGTTGAGCGTGTGCTCAAGGTAGACGATGCCGTAGGCGCCGTCCCGGTGCACCTGGGTGGAGGGATGTGGGGCATGCTGGCAGTGGGTATTTTCGCCGATGGAACCTATCTAGGGGTCAAGGGACTCATTGCCGGTGAGATAGGCCAGCTAATCCTGCAACTAGTCGCCATCGGGACTGTGTTTGTCTGGGTGGGCGTAACGGCCTTCCTTACCTTCTGGGCTATCAGAAAGAGCATCGGTCTGCGGGCTAGCCGTGAAGAAGAGCTGCAGGGGCTGGATATACCAGAGCACGGCATAGAAGCCTATCCGGCTGATTCCAGTATCACTTTAGGCGGAAGTACTCCTGTTGTTCCAAAGGCGCTCCCGGTTACTCGTTAACATCAAGAAAGTCGGGTACCGCCCCGACATTATCGGGGCGGTACCCACGACCATTAAGCCGGATTCTCCTATCTCAAAGGAAAACAAATGCTTGAGTTAAGCCAGATTGCAGCAGTTGTTATTTTCGTGGCAATCCTCCATGCCCCGATTGCATCGGGGCACCACGAAGTATGAAAATCGGTCACGAGGATGTCGTCATTCTGGCACGTTCACTTCGTTCAGTGTAAACTCCGGCCAGAATCCACTTCATCACACTCCACTGGATTCCAGCCGGAGTTTACCCCGTACTGCGATACGGGGCTGGAATGACGGACGGTGGCAGGCTTTTCGTGAGAATGTTTATTGCTATCGTCTACCTTTGGGTTCTGAGTTTTCAGTTTTCTTGTAACATGTTTTTAACATATCCGTAATATGCTGGAAACACTAATGGCATAAGCTGGATGTAAAAGCAAGGAGGAACTTATGCCCATTAATTCCGGTGATACTGCCTGGATACTGGTTTCGGCAGCCCTGGTGATGCTGATGACGCCGGGGCTGGCTCTTTTCTATGGGGGGATGGTGAGACGGAAGAACGTGCTCTCCACCATGATGATGAGCTTCGCCATGCTCGGTCTGGTCGGCATTCTCTGGGTGCTCTATGGGTACAGTTTGAGCTTCGCTCCTGATATAGGTGGCATCATCGGCGGTTTTGACTTCTTAGGACTCAAGAATGTCGGGCAGGACCCGTCATCGGTCTATGCCACCACCGTTCCTCACCTGGCCTTTATGATATATCAGGCGATGTTTGCCATAATTACCGTCGCCTTATTTACGGGAGCCGTTGTCGACAGGATAAAATTCAGCGCATTGCTTGTCTTTTCGGCTCTGTGGTTGACCCTCATTTACGTTCCGGTGGCGCACTGGGTGTGGGGCGGCGGGTGGCTGGCGAAGCTGGGCGCCCTCGATTTTGCCGGCGGCACCGTGGTTCATATCAATGCCGGTGTCTCGGCGCTGGCTTTAGCCCTGCTCCTGGGACCCCGTAAGGGTTTTAAGGACAAGGAGCCTATGGAGGCCCACAATATTCCCTGGGTAATGCTGGGCGCGGGCTTGCTCTGGTTCGGTTGGTTCGGCTTTAACGCCGGCAGCGCTCTCACGGCTGGCGGGTTGGCTTCCAGCGCATTCGTTGCTACCAATACTGCTGCCGCCAGCGCCGCTTTCACCTGGATGCTGCTGAGCTGGATTTACCGACGTCCGACGGCTTTGGGAACGGTCACCGGCGCCGTTATCGGACTGGTGGCCATTACTCCTGCGGCCGGCTTTGTTGCACCGATAATGGGCATTCCCATAGGTATGGGGGCAGCCCTGGTCGGCTATTATGCCATGCTTGTCCGGGCAAAAACGCGGGTGGACGATTCTCTGGATGTCCTGGCCTGCCATGGGATGGGGGGTATCTGGGGAGCTTTAGCGACCGGTATTTTTGCCAGCGTCGCTGTCAATTCAGCCGGAGCCGACGGCCTGATTTTTGGTAATGCTATGCTGGTCGTCAAACAATTGGTTGCTATCGTCGCCGTTGGAGTCTTTGCCTTCGTCGGCACCTGGATTTTGGGCAAGCTCGTCGATATCACTATCGGGCTTCGAGTTAGTCCTACTGAAGAAAATCTGGGTCTTGATATATCCCAGCACGGTGAAAGAGCTTATGGAGGGCTTGCACGATAATCACCTGAATAACAAACAAAAATATGATTGGTGTAGGGGCGCAGCATGCTGCGCCCCTACGGAACGGCGGCATGTCTGAAGGTCAAATATTTTATCTCTTTGTAACATGTTCGTAACATTAGTGGGCTAAACTGCATTTGTAGAATATACAAAGGGAAGGGGAAGTTATGCCCATTAATTCCGGTGATACTGCCTGGATATTGGTCTCGGCAGCCCTGGTTATGCTCATGACTCCAGGGCTGGCTCTTTTCTACGGGGGGATGGTGCGGCGGAAGAACGTGCTTTCGACTATGATGATGAGCTTTGCCATGCTGGGTTTGGTCGGCCTTCTCTGGGTGCTTTATGGCTATAGCCTGAGCTTCGCTCCTGATATGAGTGGCATCATCGGCGGTTTTGACTTTATGGGTTTGCGGAACGTTGGACAGGAACCGTCCTCGGTTTATGCCACCACTGTTCCTCACCTGGCCTTTATGATATATCAGGCGATGTTCGCTATCATCACTGTCGCCCTCTTCACCGGAGCCGTTGTGGACAGGATAAAGTTCGGCGCTCTGCTGGCGTTCTCAGCCTTGTGGCTGACATTCATCTATACGCCAGTGGCGCACTGGGTGTGGGGTGGTGGCTGGCTGGCAAAGCTGGGCGTTCTGGACTTCGCCGGCGGCGTGGTAGTTCACATCAATGCCGGTATGTCGGCTTTGGCTCTGGCTTTGCTGCTGGGTCCCCGCAAGGGTTTTGTTGAAAAGGAACCGATGGAAGCGCACGATATTCCTATGGTGATGCTGGGGGCAGGGTTGCTCTGGTTCGGCTGGTTCGGCTTCAATGCCGGCAGCGCCTTCACTGCCGGCGGGCTGGCCTCCAGCGCCTTTGTGGCTACGAATACGGCCGGGGCCGCCGCTGCCTTTACCTGGATGCTGCTTAGCTGGATATACCGCAGACCGACGGCTCTTGGGACAGTCACCGGGGCTGTTATCGGGCTGGCTGCGGTCACTCCGGCCGCCGGTTTTATCTCGCCGATAATGGGAATACCCATCGGCATCGGGGCGGCGCTGGTTGGGTACTATGCTATGCTTTTCCGGTCGAAATCACGTGTCGATGATTCCCTGGATGTTATGGCTGCTCACGGTATGGGTGGTATCTGGGGAGTGCTGGCGACAGGCATATTTGCCAGTGTGGCTGTCAATGCGGCGGGAGCCGATGGGCTTATCTTCGGAAACGGAGCGCAGTTACTGAAGCAGATGGCTGGCGTTGTTGCCGTCGGCGGCTTTTCTTTTATCGGGACGCTGATTTTGGGCAAGCTCGTCGATGCTACTATCGGTCTTAGAGTTACCCGCACTGAAGAGAATTTGGGCCTTGATATATCTCAGCATGGTGAAAGAGCTTATGGAGGGTTGGGAAGATGAAAAAAATAGAAGCTATCATTCGGGAAGAAAGGTTGGAACCTGTCAAACAGGCTCTGGAGGCCGGGGGTTACTTCGCTATGACTGTCACCGAGGTGAGCGGGCGTGGCGAGCAAAGGGGGCTTACCCTACCCTGGCGAGTCGGAGAGTATCGGGTCGATTTACTGCCTAAACTCAAACTTGAGATTGTCGTTCAGGATAAAGAGGTCGATACGATAGTCAAAGCGATTATTGACAATGCCCGGACTGGTGAGATTGGCGATGGTAAGATATTTATCATACCAGTAGAAAACGCAATCCGCGTCCGCACCAACGAGGATGGCGACAAAGCAATCAATAAAGTAACAAACAATAAGGAGGAAGCAAAGACAAAATGAATTCAACGGAAGTCATAAAGTTTGCTAAAGAGAAGGGCTGTCAGTTTGTCGACCTCAAGTTCATCGACCTGCCCGGCACCTGGCAGCATTATACTCTGCCTATCAGCGAGCTAAATCAGGACCTCTTCGAGGAGGGTAACGGTTTTGACGGTTCTTCGATAAGGGGCTTTCGGCATATCAACGAAAGCGATATGTTGCTGATTCCCGACCCGGCGACGGCTATCTGCGACCCGGTACTGGAAGTGCCGACATTGAGCCTGATTTGCGACGTGCGTGACCCGCTCACGGGCAAGGACTACGAGCGTGACCCGCGTAATATCGCCAAGAAGGCTGAAGCTTATCTGAAGACGACGGGCATTGCCGAGGGTAGTTACTGGGGTCCCGAACTGGAATTTTTCATATTCAACAGCATACGTTTCGAGCAAAACAGCCATGTCGGCTTCTATGCCATCGATTCCCAGGAGGGCATCTGGAACTCAGGTAATGGCGAGCACAGTAATCTGGGCTACCGCCCCCGTCACAAGGAAGGCTACTTCCCGGTGCCGCCTACCGACCAGACACACGATATCCGTACTAAAATCGCCCTCAAAATGATGGAGGGTGGTTTGAAGATTGAAAAGCATCATCATGAGGTTGCCACTGCCGGACAGGCTGAGTTCGGTATCCGCTTCGATACCCTGACCAGGCAGGCGGATAATGTTATGCTCTACAAGTACATTGCTAAGAACGTGGCTGTGCAGAATGGCTTTACGGTGACATTCATGCCCAAGCCGCTTTTCCAGGACAATGGTTCAGGAATGCACGTACATCAGAGTCTCTTCAAGGGCGACAAGAACGTTTTCTACGATGCGAAGGGCTATGCCCTGCTTTCCCAGACGGCTAAACATTATATAGGCGGGCTGCTGGCACATTCACCGGCTTTGCTGGCGCTCTGCGCTCCGACCACCAACTCTTACCGCCGGCTCGTCCCCGGTTACGAGGCTCCCATCAATCTGGTTTACTCGGCAAGTAACCGCAGCGCCAGCATTCGTATTCCTCAGTACTCGACCAGTCCGAAGACCAAGAGAATCGAGTACCGCTGCCCGGATTCGAGCAGCAATCCGTATCTGGCCTTCGCCGCCATGCTGCTGGCTGGCCTGGATGGCATCAAGAATAAGATTGACCCCGGCGAGCCTATCGACAAGGATATTTATGAGCTTGCGCCGGAAGAAAAGGCCAATATCAAGTCAACGCCCGGCTCACTGCTCGAGGTACTGGATGCCCTCCGCGAAGACCATGATTTCCTTCTGAAGGGTGATGTCTTTACCGAGGACCTCATCGAGACCTGGATAAACTACAAGAGAAAGAATGAGTATGACCAGGTCGCCCTGCGACCCCATCCCTACGAGTTCCATCTGTACTACGATATTTAGATACGTCGGTTGACCTGCGTGGTCTGTGTATGGGCGACCCGATTCTATCGGGTCGCCCATACGTTTTTCGGCGAGGTGCGGGAGTTAATGATGGTGGGCTTGAGCTGCAGCGAAGCCTACCCTACTCGGCTGTGTTGACAGCGTCATAGTCCTTGTATGGCTATAATAAAGCATAATCCAGATACTCGCAAGCGGTGCTCGGGTAACACCATAGTTAAATTGTGGGCCAACAATCGGGCAGAACGTTGAACGAGTGATTCAATCAACAGCATTAGTCTCCAGCGTGGCCGTTGCCACGGTCGCTCACTGTTGACAATAAACTCAGTTCCATAATATCATTCTTCAGTAGCGAAGATGACAAACACCGTACAGATCTTAATTGACTATGAGAGAATAGCGTATTCGCTAAACAGCGCCGACCTCGTTGTCGTTGTTAGCTGGGGCTTGCGTGCCTCAAACTCAACGACAAGCTAAACAAAGACAGAGAGTAAGAGACACGAAGCCCGGGAGAAAGGAAAGACTCCCGGGTTTTTGTTTTTGCAGAGATGCAAATGAGGCGAGAAGAAGAGGAGGCCAAAGTGGGCAACCTATCGAAGCGATACATACCGATTGAGAGCGAGCGCACGTGGCGGAAGAATTGGGAGGAAAAGCAGGTTTACCGATTCCAGTCGGCAAGTCGGAGCCCTGTCTATTCTATTGATACTCCTCCGCCGACTGTGTCAGGCGACCTGCACATGGGGCACTGCTATTCGTACTGCCAGGCCGATTTTTACGCTCGCTTCCATCGAATGAAAGGCTGCAACGTTTTCTATCCGATGGGCTGGGATGATAACGGACTTCCGACCGAACGCTTGGTAGAAAAGCGGTTGGGAATCAGGCCGGAGAACGTCGGCCCTGAGGTATTCATCCTTGAAATCCTCAAAACCAGCCAGGAGCTTGAACACAAGTACAAGAATCTTTGGCAGCGGCTGGGCCTGAGCGTCGACTGGAACCATACGTACAGCACTATAAGCCCCGAATCGCGCAAAATAGCACAATACTCTTTCATCGACCTCTTCCGGAAAGGGCTAGTTTACCAGGCTTCCTCACCCACCATCTGGTGTCCGGTCTGCAGGACGGCTATCGCTCAGGCCGAGGTGTCGGACATGCAGCGTAGCTCGCAGTTTGTGACAGTTACTTTCAAACTGGACGATGGTCAACCATTACTTATCGCCACCACTCGTCCGGAACTCTTGCCCGCCTGCGTGGCGATATTCGTGAATCCTTTAGACGAGCGCCATCGGCACCTGATAGGGCACAAAGCAATTACCCCAGTTTTTGGCAAGGAGGTGCCGATATTGGCTGACAAGAAGGCCGACCCCGAAAAAGGCACCGGTATTGTCATGTGCTGCACTTTCGGCGATGCCACCGATGTCAAATGGCAACGCGAGCGCCATCTTCCGATAGTCGCCGCAATTGACACCGATGGCAGGCTTGGCAATCAGGCGGGTGCGCTCGTCGGACTAAACGTCAGTGAAGCACGTCAAGAGGTCATCAAGCTGCTTGCGGACAAAGGTCTCATTACGGACATCAGCCCAACCATTCAAACTGTGAGCGTACATGAAAGATGCGATACTCCTATCGAATACATTACCACCGAGCAATGGTTCGTAAGGGTATTGGACCAGAAGCAAAGACTCCTGGATGCCGGTAGAGCCATCAACTGGTATCCGAGCTACATGCTTGCCAGGTACGAGGATTGGGTACAGAATCTGGAGTGGGATTGGTGTATTTCCCGGCAGCGGTATCATGGCGTCCCATTCCCTCTCTGGTATTGTGCGAGTTGCGGGAGTGTAACACTAGCAGATTCTGGCGATCTTCCGGTCGACCCTCGCATCCAGCCGCCGCCCGCACCCTGCAAATGCGGTCGCCGGAAGTGGATTCCGGAGGAAAGCGTGATGGATACGTGGGCGACTTCGTCTCTCACTCCACAAATAGCAGGCCGATGGCTTGAACCGGACGGACTCTTCAACCAGGTATTCCCGATGTCTCTACGTCCCCAGGCGCATGACATCATTCGGACTTGGACATTCTACACGATCGTCAAGTCGATTTATCATCTGGATACCGTGCCGTGGAAGGACGTCGCCGTCTCTGGGCACGGACTTTCTCCGGAAGGTAATAAGGTAAGTAAGTCCAAGGATAATAGCGTCGTGGATCCCTTAAGAGTGCTGGACAAGTACTCTGCCGACGCCGTACGGTATTGGGCGGCCAGCGCCAAACTGGGCGAGAACGCCCTCATCAGCGAAGAAAGGATTGCTGCCGGTCAGAAGCTGGTGAACAAGCTTTGGAGCGTTTCTGTATTCTCCTACCAGTTCCTGAACGGCTATCGGATTCCGGCGTCTTCGCCAGAGCTCGTGCCAACTGACAAGTGGGTGCTTTCCCAGCTTCAACGCCTCATCGTAGAGACAACGCAGTCTTTTGCCGACTATGACCACGCCGCAGCCAAAACCAAGGTGGAAGCGTTCTTCTGGGATATTCTCGCCGACAACTATTTGGAGATGGTCAAGGCCCGATTATACGATGAAGCACAGGGGCTATCCGGAAAACAATCGGCACAATATGCCCTCTATAAGGTTTTGTCAGCCCTGAACAAGATGTTCGCGCCATTCCTTCCTTACATCACCGAGGAGATATTCCAATCCCTATTCACCGGTGCCGCCTCTCGTGCTTCGATTCATACGGAGGCGTGGCCAACCGAAAATAAGGAACTGATTGATGAATCCGCCGAACGTCTGGGTGAGGCTATGGTGGAAATTGCTGTCAACGTTCGGCGGTACAAATCTCAACAACACCTGGCAATGGGTGCCAGGCTAGACAGGGTCACCATATCCACGGAGGAAGCCGACCTGATAGAACAGCTGAAAAGCTGCCTCGCTGATATCAGAAGTGTTACCAGAGCAGAAACAGTCGAATTACGACTCGATACTGCGCGGTGCTCGGAAAGCCATGGTAAAGTCGACGTGGCTGTCGGCTTGCACTAAGAGACTCGATGTCGGTAGGGGGGACAGCACAACCTTACTGCAAACATGTCTGCCGAGAGAACAGTAGGCTGACACTGGCTCTAACTTGTGGTATGATAACGTTGAATCATCCATGGGTTAGGAGGGCCAGTGTCAGCTAAAGATAGGGCTGAATCCTGCGGTTATGTCCTGAAAATGGCCAAGGAGCATGATGTCAAGTTCATCAGGCTCTGGTTCACCGATATCCTTGGGGTCCTGAAAAGCTTTGCCATTACTGTAGAAGAGCTTGAAGAGGCTCTGGCCGAGGGGAAGGGGTTCGATGGCTCTTCTATCGAGGGCTTCGCCCGCATCGATGAAAGCGATATGGTGGCCCTGCCCGACCCGGATACCTTCCGTCTGATTCCCTGGCGGCCACGGGAACACCACGCCGTCGCCCGTATGTTCTGCGACGTCCTTAAACCGGGCGGGCAGATTTTCGAGGGCGACCCGAGATATGTCCTCAAGAGAAATCTGAAACGGGCTGCCGAATTGGGCTATACCTACTACGTCGGCCCCGAGTTGGAGTTTTTCTATTTCAAGAGCGCCAATGCCACTGAGACTCTGGATGCCGGCGGCTATTTCGACCTGATGCCGTTGGATGTCGCCACCGACCTGAGGCGAGATACGGTTCTCACCCTCGAAGAGATGGGCATCGGCGTCGAGTATTCCCATCACGAAGTGGCGCCCAGCCAGCATGAAATAGATATGAGGTATACCGATGCCCTGACTATGGCTGATAATGTCATGACCTACCGCCTGGTCGTGAAGCAAATCGCTCTGCAGCACGGCGTCTACGCCACCTTTATGCCCAAGCCGGTTTTCGGTATCAATGGCAGCGGTATGCACGTTCACCAGTCTCTCTTTAAGGGTGGCAAGAATGCCTTCTTCGATAGGAAAGACAAATATTACCTGTCTAAATTAGCCAAGGGCTACATTGCTGGCTTGCTGAAACATGCCCCCGAAATCACCTCTGTTACCAGTCAGTGGGTCAATTCTTACAAGCGGCTGGTGCCTGGCTATGAGGCGCCGGTCTATCTCTCCTGGGCGCGGCGCAACCGTTCTGATTTGATTCGAGTTCCCGAGTATAGGCCGGGCCGGGAAAACGCCACGCGCATCGAGTACCGCTCGCCGGACCCGGCTTGCAACCCCTACCTCACCTTCAGTGTTATGCTGGCTGCCGGGCTGGATGGGATTGAAAAGGGATTGGAACCGCCTGAGCCGGTCGAAGAAAACGTCTACGAGATGTCCGAAGAGGAAAGAAAAGCGAGAGGAATAGTGACTTTACCCTCTAGCCTTGCTGAGGCTATCGAGCTGACCGAGAAAAGTGAGTTGGTGAGAAAAGCCCTCGGCGACCATGTTTTCAATGCTTTTATTGCCAATAAAAAGATAGAGTGGGATAACTACCGCACTCAGGTGACCGAATACGAAATTAAGAGGTACCTGCCTATATTGTAAATCCGAAATTCTAGTATCGAAATCCGAAACAAATCCAAATTACAAAATCCAAATGCCAAATAAAGCCTAAATGCTTGAATGCCAAGTTCACAAAGGGCGTGGTCATTTTAGCTTTGATATTTGGCATTTATTTGAACTTTGAGCTTTGGATTTTGAGTTTCGCCGGAGGTCATTAATATGCACCGTCTACGGGTTGGTATGGCTCAGATGAACGCTACCGTGGGCGATTTTGCCGGTAACACACGGAAGATTCTGGACATTATCTCTCAAGCCAGGGCTTTAGAGGTGGACATGCTCACTTTTCCTGAGCTTGCCATCTGCGGCTACCCGCCGGAAGACCTGCTTTTCAAGCCCAAGTTTATCGAGGAAAACCTGCGTTTCCTGAACAAAGTCATAGAAGCTTCGGCCGGAATTACTCTTGTCGTCGGCTTCGTCGATGCCAAAGAGGATATCTACAACGCAGCGGCAATCGTCCATGATGGCAAGCTGGTCAGCGCTTATCACAAGATTTACCTGCCTAACTACGGCGTCTTCGATGAAGACCGTTACTTCCGGGCCGGCGCCAGCAGCGAATGCCCGGTGTACACGATCGCCGGAGTGGGCATCGGCATTAATATTTGTGAAGATATATGGTACGAAGCAGGGCCGACCTCTATCCAGGCCTATGCCGGGGCCGAGGTAATCGTTAATATCAGCGCCTCGCCGTTTCATTACGGCAAAGGAAACGCCCGGGAGAGAATGCTAGCCACCCGCGCCTCGGACAATGTGTCGGTCGTTGTTTTCAACAACCTGGTTGGCGGCCAGGACGAGCTGGTTTTCGATGGCAACAGCCTTATCCTGGACGAGAAAGGGCAGGTCATTGCCCGCGGCAAGCAGTTCGAGGAAGACCTGATTATAGCCGACCTTGAGATTGAGTCCGTCTTCAGGACTCGTTTGCATGACCCGCGGTGGCGGAAAGAGAAGCTGCTCGCGGAGCAGAGAGGCGGCGGCATCAGGGTGATGGTATCGGAAGCGCCCGTCTCGCTCACCAAACCGCCGCTACCAGCGAGACAGGTTATAACCAAACCTCTTCTCGGCGAGGTCTATGACGCCCTCGTGCTCGGCACCCGCGATTACGTCCGCAAGAACGGCTTTAAGAAGGTGCTGATGGGACTCTCCGGGGGCATAGATTCCAGTCTGGTGGCAACCATCGCCACCGATGCCCTGGGCAAGGACAATGTGGTCGGCATCTCGATGCCTTCCCGGTATTCCTCGGAGGGCAGCGTTACCGATGCCGAGCTTCTGAGCAAGAACCTGGGTATCAAGCTGAAGACCATACCCATCGAGGAAATCTTCCAGGCTTACCTGAATACGCTGATGCCTCAATTCGAGGGGAAAGAACCGGACGTTACCGAGGAGAATATCCAGGCCCGTATCCGGGGCAATATCCTGATGGCGCTGTCCAACAAGTTCGGCTGGCTGGTGCTGGCTACGGGGAACAAAAGCGAGATGGCTACCGGCTTCACCACCCTTTATGGCGATATGGCAGGCGGTTTTTCCGTCATCAAGGATGTCCCAAAAACAATGGGCTACGAGCTTGCCAAGTACCGAAACTCGGTGGCTGGTTATGAGCTGATACCCTCGGCTATTATCGGCAAAGCTCCTTCTCCGGAGTTGAAGCCCGAGCAGAAGACTACCGATACTTTGCCGCCTTACCCCCGGCTCGACCCCATCCTGATGGCATATGTGGAAGAAGACAAGAGCGTCGAGCAGATAATCGCCGCCGGGCATGATGAAGCAACTGTTAGACGCGCGGCGCAGTTGGTTGACAGGAGCGAGTACAAGCGTCGCCAGGCGCCCCCCGGTGTTAAGATAACCCCCCGGGCCTTCGGCCGGGATAGAAGACTGCCGATTACCAACCGGTTTAAGGGATAAATCAAATAATACCAATACTACCAATAAGTACCAATATTTGAGTAATTCAATATTTGTTGAATTATTTGTAGTATTTGACATTTGTAGTATTGGTAGTATTTTTCTATGGTGCAAAAAATCAGTTCTGACGGGGAAAGGAAGCTCCTGGCGATTCTGAAGGTGCTTAGTGAATCTTCAGAACCGCTCGGTTCGGCCACCATCGCCCGCGAGCTTGAGCGCTACGGCATTTACCTGAGCGAGCGCGGGGTCAGGTATAACCTGAAGCTAGCCGATGAGCGCGGCTATACCCAGCCGATGGGCCGTGACGGGCGGATGATTACCACTCAGGGCTTGCAAGAACTGACGGCGGCGCTGGCTCCCGAGCGGGTTGGTTTCGTCCTCGAAAAACTGGAACTGCTTGCCTTTCAGACCACTTTCGACCCGGCAAAACGCACCGGCCGGGTGCCGATAAATACCTCGCTCATCGATAAGAGCCAGTTCAAGAAAGCGCTCGCGGTAATGGGCGCCGCTTTCAAGGCCGGAATCTGCGTCAGCGACCTGGTGGCTACCGCCTCAGAGGGTGAAAAGCTCGGCTCGGTAGTCGTGCCCCCTGGTAAAATCGGCCTGGCGACAGTCTGCAGCGCCACCATTAACGGCGTGCTGCTAAAAGCTGGCGTGCCCGTCGAGTCGAAGTTCGGCGGCGTGCTTGAAGTCAGGAAATCTCAGCCCAGCCGTTTTGTGGCTATCATCAACTATTCCGGCACCTCGCTCGACCCTTCCGAGCAGTATATCCGCGCCCGGATGACCAGCGTCGGCAAGGTCATCACTACCGGGAGTGGGCGGCTGCTGGCCAATTTCAGGGAGATGCCGGCCCTATCGAGGGCGCTGGCTGAGGAGAAAATCGCCCAACTCAAGGCGGCGGGGATTGGTGGGGTCTACGCCCTTGGCAATACCAGCGAGCCGCTCTGCCAGATTCCGGTCGGTCTCAACCGCGTGGGGATGGTGCTGCTGGGCGGCTTGAATCCGATAACTCTCGCCGTCGAGGCAGGCATCGAGATTGACAACATCGCCGAAAGCGGGCTGGTTGATTTCGAGCGACTGGTTAGCTTTTGGAAAATTTAGGTGGGAAGTGTCATTCTGGAGTCCGACAAGTCGGGACGAAGAATCTCAGGGCGGGGGAGGCATTTCTATTTCAGTTTTAGCCTCGTTCTGAAGTTATGTTATAATCTTATTTGAAGAAGGTGACAGAAATGAAATTCCGTATTGTCCTTGAGTATGACCCGGAGACCAAAAGTTATGCTGCCTACTGCCCGGAATTGCCGGGGTGTTGCAGCGCTGGCGATACAGAGGAAGAAGCGCTCGAAAACATCAAGGAGGCTATTTCTCTATATCTTGAACCCTCTCCCGTAAAACTGAACCCGGATGAGAAGGTTTTTGAGGTGGAAGTACCTGTCTGATGCCTCAGAAGCTACCAAGGTTAAGAGCTAGTGAGGTAATCCGAGTCCTTCAACGGCATGATTTCATTCTTGTTTCACAGCGTGGCAGCCATCAGAAGTGGCGTCATCCGGATACAGGGAATCAGGTTATTGTCCCTTACCACAAAGGGAAACAACTCCCGCTAGGTACCATCAGAAGCATCATTGAAGGGAGTCACATTCCAGAAAAAGAATTTCGCCCGTAGCTTCCCCGTGGTTTGGCTTCGGTCGTCGAGGCAGGCATCGAGATTGACAACATCGCCGAAAGCGGGTTGGTTGATTTTGAGCGACTGGTGAGCTTCTGGAGACTGTAGAGGGGGGCTTGTTGTCATTCTGTAGGGGCACAGCATGCTGTGCCCCTACAGCGCCCGTTCGAGCTTCCCCACGAGTCACGGGAGAGTTTGAGAGGGCTTCGCCCTCTCAAGAGAAATCTCTTTCCCCTCTCCGCTTGCGGAGAGGGGAACACAAGGGGTGAGGTGATCCCCCCCTTGACAACCCCTCTGAGCCTATTGTATAGTAAAGTCACTACTTCAGTCACCTATAATACTTATTTAAGATATTTATGAAACTTTCTACTCGCGGACAATACGGCGCCAGGCTTCTGCTGGATTTAGCCCTCCATAAGGCGGAGGGGCCGGTCTTATTAAAAGACATCGCCAGGAGACAGGAGATTCCGCTTGCTTATCTGAAGCATCTGGTGGCTCCGTTAGTGGGCGCGGGAATACTGCGCAGCGCCCGGGGCGCCAAGGGCGGCCTATTGCTGGCCAAGCCTCCCGAGCAGGTAAAGCTGAGAGAGGTAATCCAGCTCCTCGAAGGCCCAATCAACCCCGTCGAGTGCGTTAATGACCCCGCCGTCTGCGGGCGCTCGTCTTCCTGCGCCACCCGAGATGTCTGGGTCGACCTGCAGAAGGCGATGGAGGGGGTCTTAGAGGCGACTACTGTTGCGAACCTGGTGGAGCGGCACCGTGAGAAAGAACAGCCGGTCGGGGCGATGTACAATATATAAATCCTAAATACTAATATCGAAGCACTAAACAAATCCAAATTACCAAAGCGCCCAAATGCCAATCAAATGACAAATGACGGAGTTCAGGTGACGAAATATTTTGAGTTTTCGATTTTGAACTTGTTTAGAATTTAGGATTTCGTGCTTAGAGTTTGGAAATAGCAGAATAAAGTTACATAATGATTAAGAGGAGGGAAAATGCAACATAGTCTGAAGAGGGAAGCTAAGCGCCTGGACATGGATTTCGATGTCCTGAAGAGTGGGGGATTTATCAAGCAGACGCAGGAGGACCTTTTCACGGTCAGGCTGCGCTGCCCCGGGGGGCGGGTGACTTCGCAACAGCTGCGTATGGCCGCCGAGATAGCGGACAAATACGGGCAGGGGGAGATTCACAACTCATTCCGCCAATCGATAGAAGTTCCTTATGTGCACCATAAATACTTCGACGCCGTCGATGCCGACCTGAAATCGATTAACTGGTCGGTGGCTTCCTGCGGTCCCCGTATCCGGGTGCCGACCGCCTGCGCCGGCTGCACCTATAATCCTAACGGCCTGATGGATACTCAGAATATGTGCTTCGAGGTGGACAAAAAATACTTCGGCACGGCGACCACCCATCATAAATTCAAGATTTCCTTTTCCGGTTGTCCCATCGATTGCGCCCGCACCCGGGAGATGGACTTAGGCTTTCAGGGGATTGTCGAGCCGGAGTTGGATGATGACAAATGCACTAGTTGCGGACTGTGCGTGGCAGCCTGCGAAGAGCAATCACTTACTATGGTGAAGGACGGCAAGCCGGTGAGAGACCTGAGCAAGTGCAATTACTGCGGTGACTGCATCAAAGTCTGCCCGGTGGATGCGATGATTGCCAAGAGGAAGGGCTGGCTCATCCGGGCCGGAGGCAAGCACGGCAAACATCCCATCTACGCTTACGAAGTGGCTCAGTTTGCCACCAACGAGCAGGGTTATGCCCTGATTGAAAAGACGATGGAATGGTATAAAGCCAATAGTAAAGGTCGAGAACGAATCGGCGCTACCATGGGACGGCTGAACCTTGATAGATACCTCACCGAGGTCGTTAAACCGCTTGGACTGGAGGTGATAGAGACCCCTGAGCAGAGACAAAAGTTCTGGGCATCGGGGAACATGTATCAGAACAAATAGTTTAGATTACTAGTGCGTTAACAAATATTAAGAATAATTAATACAGGAGTTAAAGGTGGAAGATAAAGTTTTTCATGCCAAGGAACTGATTGCCAATGCGATAAAGGAGTACCCGAGAATAGCGGTTGCCTGCTCTTTCGGGAAGGACAGCATGGTCGTCTCTCATATCGCCAGAGAGGTCGACCCGAATATCAAGATTTTTGCCGTGATGACGCAGTTTAAGCCTCCGGAGACCTTTGAATATCTCAAGAGAATGAACAAAAAGATGGGGCTCGATATTACCGTCTATATGGTGGCCGATAGCGTCCCCACGATTCTTCAGGACAAGTCCATCAAAGTTATTCTGTTGCCCAGTAAGGAATTCGAGGGTAAAGCGGCTGCGACCAGGCAAGCAACCGGAAAAGAAATCTATAAAGTAGACCCCGATGAATGCTGCCGGATACTTAAAGTAGACCCGACCAAAGTGGCTGTCAGCGGCCTGGATGCATGGATAACCGGTTTGAGAAATACGGAAGGGAGAACCAGGGTGGACTACCAGGAAGTCGAGGAGAAGGGCGGGCTTATCAAGATAAATCCCATCCTTACCTTCACCGAGACCGATATCTGGAAATATATGGCTACCCGCGGTATCGAGGCTCATCCCTGGTACCGGCTGGACTATCGTTCTCTCGGCTGCGCCCCCTGCTCCAATCCCGGCGGTGAGAATGAGCGTGACGGCAGGTGGCAGGAGACCAGCAAGTGCGGCGGCGAGTGCGGTATCCACACTCGAATACTGAAAGAGAAAGTAGCCAGTTAGTCTTTTCGGACAATGGCACAGCCGCAGATAATAAGGTGGAAACCAACCCGGATAGCAATTAACGGCAAGTGGTTGCTATCCGGGTTGGTTATCTCCCCTGAGAACTGAGATAGCTTGAAGGTGGACTGGTATGGCAAATTTTCCGGTCGATACTCCTAGGCGTTCCTGGGTAAAATCCATTACCTGGCGCATTATGGGCATCTTTATTCTGGGTGGTATCACCTGGCTCTTTACTCATAGCTGGGAGAAGACGACCTGGATAACGGTTACCTTTCACTCTATCAGGCTGGTGCTTTACTATTACCACGAGAGGGTCTGGGAGCGAATAAGCTGGGGCAGGCGGAAACCGGTTCCGGAGGATTACACGATATAGAGTGTTCGGAAAGTGCCGGCAGGTGACACTCCGTGTCATCTGTAGTAATATGTGGTATTAATCGCGATAAGGGTAGTTGTATGGAAAATCGTAAACAAAAAGCCGACCATCAGAGAAGGGTTTATTCGGACATAACTCAGCTCATTGCCAACCCGGAGAACCCGACACCACTGGTGAGGCTGAACCGGCTCAATACGGCTAAGAACTTTCAGATTTATCTCAAGCTGGAAAGGTACAACCCGTTCGGCTCGGTGAAGGACCGAATCGCCTATGCCATGCTGAAGGCGCTGGATACCAAAGGCAAGACTCTTGTCGAGCCTTCCTCGGGCAATACCGGCATTGCTCTCGCTGCCGTAGCTAACGCGATGGGCATACCTGTCGAGATAGCCGTCCCGGAGAGAATTCCGGAAGAAAAAAAGGTGATTTTGAAATTCCTCGGTGCTACGTTGATGGAGGCTGATGACTCTTTGTGTCCCTTGTTTCCGACTGAAGGCGCCCGGGGGTTGGTCAACGCCTTAATCAAAAGCCCGGCGACTAAAGATACCTACGTCAGTCCCAATCAGTATGAGAATGAGCTTAATGTCGAGGCGCATTACCGGGGCACCGGCCCAGAGATATGGCAGCAGACCGCAGGCAAGGTGGATTATTTCTTCGCCGGCTTCGGCACTTGCGGCACCATAACGGGCGTAGGCAGATACCTGAAAGAGCAAAATCCCAAGATAAAGATAATCGGGGTGGAGCCGGCTTCACCGAACCATAAGCTGCCGGGCATGAAGAGAATTACCGGTCTGGCCGAGGAGTATATCCCCAAAATTCTGGACCGTTCGGTTATCGATGATACCGTGGCGGTAGCCGATGCAGATGCCTATCAGGCGGCGATAAACCTGGCGCGGAAAGACGGCATCATGGTCGGGCCGACTACGGGGGCAATACTCCATGTCGCTCTGGAATTTGCCAGGAAAAACCGTGGCTTAGGGGTAGTTATCTCCCCTGACGATGCCTTTAAGTATACCAGCTTTTACCAGGAAATTCTGAATGCGGGAACTCTGAAAGAAGGGGAAGGAATTTAAGATATGGCAGAAACCTTTGATTTGTCGGGCTTCGTTTGCCCTTTGTCCAAGATAAAAGCTACTCAGGTGCTCAACAATCTGGCTGAGGGTAAAACGGCGACCATCATACTGGGAGATTCCGACTCCTTTAAGAGTGTCGCTCAGGAACTGAAAGCCAGGGGTATCAAGCCGTCTTTGAAGCAAGATGGCGGTAAGTATCTCCTGACGGTTAACAAATAGAATGTTATTTTACTATTCGTTAGGCCGTTTGGCAAACCATACCGACGAAAGTCGGTATCCAGAATGTTAATATCAAAACGGCGCTTCCTGGATTCCGTGTCAGCACGGAATGGAAAGAGAATCGTAAGCTACGTTAGAGAAATATTTAAGATATCTTTTCGTCTTAGCCTTTGCTTTCATAGCACAACTGATTGATGGTGGGATAGGTATGGGGTTCGGGGTGAGCCTTACTACCTTACTGCTCTCAATCGGCACCGGGACCGCTCAGGCAAGCGCCGCCGTCCACATAGTGAAGATATTTGCCGGCTTTTTCTCGGGGGTCTCACATTTCAGGTTGGGCAATTTTGACAAGAGAATCTTTATCTACCTGACTGGCTCCGGAGTCATCGGGGGAGCTATCGGCGCTTATGCTGCGGTAAAGTTTCAAGAAGTTTCTCTAATCACAACTTTCGTGTCAGGCATCCTATTATTAATGGGGTTGCTGATTATCATCAAATACGCTAGGAAGAAAGAGGGAGCTCTGGAGCACGAATATGAGACGCCCCACCGAAGACATCTTATTCCTCTTGGCTTGGTCGCTTCTTTCGTCGACGCCATCGGGGGTGGGGGATGGGGTCCTATCTCTACACCGATTCTAGTGGTCAATAACACGCATCCTGCCAAAGCCATCGGTTCTGTCAACGCTGCCGAGTTCTTTGTCACTCTTTCAATCTCTGCAACCTTTCTGTTGACCTTGACCAAATTCGAGTGGACGTTTATCCTTCCGATGATTATCGGCAGTATTATTGCCGCACCGCTGGCGGCGATGATCACAAGAAAATTACCCCACCGAGCCTTAGGGATTGTCGTTGGCTGTGTGATAATATTCCTGAGTTTGAGGACTATCTTGAAGCTGGCGGGTGTGGGATTCTTATTTTAGGTTGGGAAGTGATATCCGGTTTATCCTGACCGATTTCCAGGCTGTCCGACCTTCGTTCCGGCCGGCCTTGGTAGCACAGGCGTCCCCGCCTGTGCTCGTACCGTAGCCTCTTCGGCCCTAAAGAGGGCTGAGGGGGTGAGGTCAGCAAGTCAGCTAATCGGCTGCAATTTTCTTGAACCCGTGAATCAGGGGCACCCGGTAGAAGCCGAAGACCTCCCGGCTGCGCAGGAAACCCAGGAAAATGATGATGATGCCCAGCAGTTCGAAGACATAGAAGAGCTGGAGGTTGCCGATGGCTCTCATTATTCCCCCGCCGATAGCCGGCAACAACACACCGAGAGCAATCAGAAGGTTGGATGAGACGCGGTGGGGCAGTATTTTCTTGCGCATGAATACCCAGGAACTGTATATTGCCCCGCCCACCAGCACCAGCGTGGCAGTATAGCTCAGGTAGCGGGATAAAGCCCGGACGCTTTCTGGTAAGACCCTGCCGGAAAGGTGCTCCAGACTGCTCAGGTCGATAGGGGTGGTATAGACACGGGCGGCAGCGTAAATCGATACCGCCAGCAATACCGCCATAATGACGTGAGCCAGCCGCCTCGGGGTAAGCAAGTAAATCGTGCCCATCCCAAGGTAAGCCGCTACCAGAATTGCCCCAAAAAGGTACCACAAGCGGTAAGCGGCCAAACTTATGCCGTTCGCCTCTGCCCAGAACTCCGCCCCCGTGCTGATAGCGTACATAAGTAAGCCTATCGCCCAGACAAGCTGATAGGGTTTTCTGCGGGCAAAGAACTGGTCCAGAACAGTTACGGCGAAAATAAGACTGACAATGGCGGATATCAGCGGTATGACGGCAGTACTCATATATTCTCCTTGTTATGCTGGATTTACGGCGGTTTTTAATAACATAATATAGCACAATATTTTCGGTAAGGAAATACGGCCCGACTTCCCGCAATCCGTGGATTCTCGGAAACGGTTGGCCCGTCATTGCGAGACCATCCCGACTTTGTCGGGAGGCGAAGCAATCCGTGTGGGGCGAAACCTTCCACCCAGATTGCCACGTCGCTTCACTCCTCGCAATGACACCTCGGTGAGATTCTTGGATTCAGACTCACGGATTAGAGAGTTCCTGGAGAGCAGCAGCATGGCTTGCCTACCGCATAGGCTCACTGTTCGATGATATCAAGGAATTCATTTGCCACCGCCTGGGCAAATTCATCATCATTGATGTGGGCGTCGATTTCCTTCACTGTAATGGCTCTGTTCAACGAACTTTTTAGAGAATCGATGAACGCCTCATCGGCTGCGGGGTCGTAAAAAATGTTTCCCACGCGGTCGAGTGAAGAGAAACCGCGCAGAGGAATCAGCACTCTCACCGGCCCGCTAGCCCGGTTCAGTTTCCTGGCTACTTCCTTGCCAATTACTCTTAGTTCCTCGGCATTTACTCTCGGCAGGGTTGCCTGCGGGTTATGATAAGCGATGGTACTGTTTTTATATCGTTCAGGCAGCGTCTCCGGAGCCAGGAAGTTTAAGATATCGATGCAGCCGGGAGTGACAATTTGTGGGATTCCCTTCTCACCGGCGGCTTCAAGGCGGTGTGGGCCGGCCGAGGCAAGTCCGCCAAAAAGCTCGTTCCCGATTTCGTTTAATCCTAGCTCTATGACACCCTTTACCGAATTGGTTTTAATCAATTCTTCGAAGGTCTGCCCGCCGACGCCGATAGCGTGAAATATGGCTACCTCGAAGCCCCTGTCTTCAAGAGATGCTTTAACTCTCAGCCCGCAGCCAGTGGACAGACCGGTCATGGTCATGAACACCAGCGGTTTCCCAGATTCCTCGGCTTCGGCTGCTCCCACCATACCGATGATGGCGCCGACTGCTGTGCTTAAGGCGCCTCTGGTCAGCCTGTTCAATCCGGCTATGTCGGCCACCGATGGCATGACGACGATATCCTTGGTTCCTACATAGTTGCGGATGCCCGCCTGAACAATCTTTTGGGAAGAGAGCATAAACTTGGGCACGCCTATGGGAAGCCCCTTCATCACTGCCGAGGCTACCGCGGAACCCATGCCGCCTCCTATGGAAATGACCCCCCGAAATTTGCCTGCCCGGTACAAATCTGTGGCGATTTTTATGGCTCCGGCTGTCATAATTTTCGCAGCCGGGCCGGATTCCGGAAGCGCCCTGACTGCCTCGATTGTGCTGCCGGCTGCCCTGGCGACTTCATCGGCGGTGATATCGGCAGCGAAGGCAGCTTTCTCCTGGCTGCTGATGTCCATAACCAGAGCGCGGAAGCCCCTCTTCCGGTCTATCAGTTGTTTTACGTAATCAAGCTCGGGGCCTTTGGTATCCAGTGTCCCGATGCACAGAATAGTCTTTTTCAAAACGGCACCTCCGTCAAGTTTGGAAGGTTTTTCGTGTTTCTATTCTACCCCCAATGACAAGGTGTATCAATACAAATATGATGACTCGCGATCCATCGATTTTCATAACCAGTCTACCTCGTCATTGCGAGACCATTCCGCTGCAGCGGAAGGCGAAGCAATCCGTGAGGGGAGGGGGTTTTACCCCTCCCAGATTGCCACGTCGCTTCGCTCCTCGCAATGACACCTCGGCGGTGAGATTCCTGAATTCGGACTTACGGATTAAGGATTAAGGATGACTCACTAGGTTGACGAGTATTGGCAGAGATGTTAACTTAAGGTGGATGAAAACTGGATACCTCCGGGAATAATAAATTGAAAACAATAGCGCTGATGGGACGCCTGGACAGCAAGGGAAAAGAATACGCCTACGTTAAGGACATAATACTGCGCAGGGGCTTTGAAGTTGTTGTAGTGGATACAGGCACTCGTGGCGCTCCCCAGTTCAAGCCGGACGTATCACGGGAGGAAGTCGCCAGGGCTGCCGGGGTCGAAATCCAGAATGTAGTCGACAGGGCGGATGAGACTCAAGAAATTCGGGTTATGATGGAAGGCGCCGCCAAGGTAGCTCAGAAGCTTTATGCTTCCGGCAAGCTGGACGGGATAATGTGTCTGGGTGGGTCGCGGGGCACCGCCATCGGCACGGCGGCTATGCGGGCTTTACCGTTCGGCATACCTAAAGTGATGGTCAGCACCGTCGCTTCGGGGGATGTGCGCCCGTACGTCGGCACCAAGGACATCACATTTATTCACTCTGTTACCGATATCAACGGCTTGAACCGGATGACGAAACGGCTGCTAGCTTACGCCGCCGGGGCGGTTACGGGGGCGGTGACAGCCGACCCGGGCATCGAGGTCTCGGACAAGCCGCTGGTCGCTATGAGCGTTATGGGCGGGGTGAACCGCACCGTCTTCCTGGCTCAGAAAACCCTGGAAGAAAGGGGCTTCGAGGTGGTGTCTTTCCATGCCGTGGGCACCGGCGGACAGGCGATGGAGGAGACAGTTGAGCAAGGCTTAATCGATGGCGTGCTCGACCTGGTGACTCACGAGCTAATCGATGGCTTATATGGCGGAACGTATAATGCCGGCCCGGCGAGATTGGAAACGGCGGGCAAGAAAGGTATTCCGCAGGTGATTGTTCCGGGATGCCTGGATTTTATCGCCTTCAGCCCGCCGGAAAAGATTCCTGAAGCTTTCAAAGGAAGAAAGGTATTCTACCATACTCCCGAGGTTGCCATCGTCCGGGCGAACCGGGACGAAATGGCGTCAGCCGGCAAAACCATGTCCGAGAAGCTGAATAAGGCTCTTGGCCCCACGGCGGTAGCCATACCAAACAAAGGTTTTTCTCCGGCGGACAGGCAGGACAGGGCTTTGTTCGACCCGCAGGCGGATGCGGCTTTCATCAAGGCGCTAAAGCGCAACCTTAAGCCGAATGTCAGAATCGTTGAAGTGGACGCACATATCAACGACGAAGTCTTTGCCAGACAGGTGGTGGACTTGTTCTACGAACTGATGAAGAGCCGGGCGTGAGGCTACTGGCTTTGTATCAACCGATTCTTCGTCCTTCAGCGGAAGGACTCAGAAGGACATAAGGCACTTTTTGATACGGACACCGAGCCTATTCAAAGACGCCAGCGCCAAGATAATCGACGAATTCCCTGTCGGATAGCCCCAGTATTTTGGTAGCCACGTATTCGTTATGCTCACCCAGGCTGGGCGCCGGGCGGACATTGGCTTTGCTTTCGGACATCTCAATAGGCCAAGCCTGCTGATAGATTTGCCCTATTTCAGAATGCTCCACGCGCTGGAAATAATCCCTGTGTTCCAATTGGGGGTCTTCAAAGATTTCCTTATTTGTTTTCACAATTCCGGCGGGCACGCCCGCCTGCTGCATCCGCGCCATAACGTCTTCGGGTGTGTAGTTAATCGTCCACTGCTCAACCAGCCTATTAAGCTCGTCTTCGTTTTTCCTCCTTCCCTTGAGGGAGGCGAACTTCTCATTCTTTGTCCAACTTGGCGAGCCGAGGACCCGGCAAAAAGCCTGCCATTCTGTTTCGGTAAAGACAGTGATGGCGCACCATCTGTCATCGCCCTGGCAGCGGTATACTCCGTGCGGCGCGGCGTAGGGAGAGCGGTTTCCGGCTCGGGTCGCCACCCTGTTATTTGACATATAATTCAGCAGGAGCGGAGCCAGAATGTGGCTCGTCGTTTCATACTGGCTGATATCGATGTACTGCCCTTTGCCTGTCCGCCGCCTGTAATCCAGAGCCGACAGGAGAGCGACAACACCAAACCAGGGCACGACGCTATCCGGGTAAGCCTGGAGCGTGCCCACCGGAGAACGGTCAGGCCAGCCGGTGAGATTGCCGATGCCGGTCAGGGCTACCGTGTTCCAGCCATATCCGGCAAAGGTCGAGCGCGGCCCGGTCTGACCCTGAATCGTGGCGCTCAGCATGATAATCTGCGGGTTCATCTTTTTGAGTTCTTCATAGCCTAGCCCCAGCCTCTCCATAGCTCCTGTCCCGAAGTTTTCCACAACGATATCCGCCCAGGTTATTAATCTCCTGACAAGCGCAGATGCCTGGGGATGCTTTAGGTTTATGGTGATACCGTATTTGCTGTTATTGGCTACAGGGAAACTGCCCGAACGGTTGACGCCGGAGATACCGTCTTTGTACGGGGCGGATACCCTCGTCAGGTCGAGGCGAGAATGGCTCTCCACCTTGATTACCTGCGCTCCGTAATCACCCAGATAGGCAGTGATGAGGGGGCCGGCAAATACCCAGCTAAAATCAACGACCTTTATTCCTTCTAGCGCCATGCGTGCCATGTTTATATCACCCCACCAAAGAATGTTTTGTCATTCTGAGCTTGCGAAGAATCTGGGAGAGGTGGGGTCTGGACCGCCGGTCCCAGCCACCCAGATTCTTCAGCCGCAGCGCCTGGGCCTTTAGCGGCGCGAGTCAGCGGCTTCAGAATGACCATCGGGGCATACCTTTCCAACTATATCACACCTTGCCTCCGCAGAGAGTTTAGTTCTTCCTGGCTCAGTCCCAATTCGCCGGTGTAGATTTCGGCATTGTGTTCCCCGATAAGCGGCGCGCGCCGCCTCACTTTGGGCGTGCATTTCTCTTCGCTGCTTAGAAAGAACGAGCCGGGATACCGGAGGCTTGTCCCCGACTCAGCCTGGTCGATATCGACCCAGAAATCGCGGGTGGCGAGCTGCTCGTCTTTGGCAACATCTGCTATGTCATTCAATGGCGTGAGCGGAATGCGCCTTTTCAGAGCTTCCTCATAAAGCTCCTCTTTAGTGTGCATCAGGAAGAAATCACCGATAATTTTCTCCCATGACCTTACCTTCTCCGGGGATACCCTGGTCAAATCGAGGGTTGCCCAGTTCTGCACTTCGGTGCTGAGGCTGCCAGCCATCCCCTCGTTTCCCATCCACTTAACCATATTTTGCATCTGCTGTGTCCCGGCTGCCCCTCCTAAGAACATCCAGTCTACGAAGCCACCTTTGCAGGGCCAGATTTCTCGCGTCGAGACCCCGCCCCGTGACCGCCAAACCCCCGACCTCTGCGTGATGTGTCTACTGTATTCCCAGTGCGGCAACTGAGTATGCAGAGTGCGGACCATACTGGCTTGCATCGAAACATCCACGTGTTGCCCCTGTCCGGTAACAGTGCGGTTGTGGAGTCCAAGCAAAAGCCCGACAGCGGCGTGAAGGCTTGCCTGGCAGTAGGCCTGGTCGATGCTGATGCGAACCGGAGCTCGGTCCGGTTCGCCGGTGCAGTAGACCATCCCGCCCATCGCCGAAGCGACCAGGTCGCCGCCTTTGTAATCTTTGTATGGGCCGGTCTGGCCGAACGGTGTAATGGATGCCATAGTGAGGCGCGGGTTTGTTTTGGTGAGTGCCTTGTAACCCAGCCCGAGGCTCTCTAAATAGCCCGGGCGGAACGACTCGATAACGAAATCGGCTGTCCCGGCGAGTCTTTTAAAAATATCCCTGCCGGCTCCGGTTTCCAGGTTCAGGGTGATACTCTTTTTGCCGGCGCTGAAGGCAAGCCAGAAGATGCCCTTTCCGGGTCCGGCCGTATCTTTGAGAAATGGGGGAATGCTTCTGGCAGGGTTGCCATCAGGCCTTTCAAGCTGAATGACCTCGGCGCCCAGGTCGGCCAGAATCTTGCCGCAAAATATGCCTTTCTCGTCGGTTAAATCCAGGGTGCGATATGGCTCTAACATCCGCGGCTTTTCTCCTTATTTGGTGGGATACCTCCCCCCTCCCTGAGATTCTTCCACGTCGCTTCGCTCAGTGTCAGAATGACCGTTTTGTTGGAAGGCTACCTTCCGGGTTGGCTTTCTGCCGACCAGCTAGCAGTATATAATACCGACTTTGTCTCCGCAACCTGCGGCCTTAAATCACACCGGATTCTTTTAGCTTATCTATCTCACTATCACTCATCTGCAAAAGCTCAGCCAGCAGGGTGCGGGTGTCCTGCCCTAAATCAGGAGATGTTCTCTCTATTCTGGCTGGCGTTCGGGAAAGCTTGACCGGCGAGTTTACCAGCTTTACTTTGCCAAGTTTGGGGTGGGTCACCTCGGTTATCATTTCTCGTGCCTGCACCTGGGGATGGCTGGCTACCTGGGCGATGTCATTAACCGGCCCGCAGGCGATGCCTGCCTTAGATAGCGCCTCAATCCACTCTACTGTTGTCCTGGTCTTCATCGCCTGACTCAGTATCGGCTCAAGCTCGCTGTAGTGTTGGGTGCGGGATTCGCCGGTCTGATACCGTTCGTCATCCATCAGCTCAAGGTGTCCGATGGCGGCGCAGAAAAGAGGCCATTGATTCCTCGTCCCACCAACCAGGGCAACGGCGACGTAGCTATCCTTGGTCTCAAAGGTCTGAAATGGAGTAAATACCGGGTGCCTGGTGCCGAGCCGTTGCGGTACCTCTCCGGTGGCAAAGTAGCGGGCAAAAGCGTTCTCCAGTATGGCTAGCTGGCAGTCCAGCATGCCGACATCGAGAAATTGCCCTGTGCCGCTCTTCTCACGCTCGTGAAGGGCGGCCAGGATGCCGATAACGGTGAATAAGCCGGCGGTAATATCACCAAGGGAGGCTCCCGGTTTGAGGGGCGGGCCGTCAGGCTCGCCGGTGAGGCTCATCATCCCGCCCATAGCTTGAATAACGATGTCCAGAGCACGGGTTTGAGCGTAGGGGCCGGTCTGGCCGAAGCCGGAGACCGAGGCGTAGATTATTCGCGGGTTCTCCTTTTTCACTGCCTCGTAGTCCAGTCCCAGCCTCTTCATCGTCCCCGGGACAAAGTTCTCGACTACAACGTCCGCCTTTTTCACCAGTTTCAGAAAGACATCTCTGCCTGCCAGAGTCTGCAGGTCGAGAGTGAGGCTCTTTTTGCCCCGGTTGAGGCTCATGAAATATGAGCTTTCCCCATCTATGAATGGGCCGTTGCCGCGCGCCAGGTCGCCACTGCCCGGTCTTTCGACTTTGATTACTTCGGCGCCGAGGTCGCTGAGTATCATCGTGGCGAAAGGCCCCGAGAGTATCCAGCTTAAATCCAGAATCCTGATACCCGCTAAAGGTCCAGCCATAGGTGTCCTCCTTGACAGTGCTCAAATACCAAAGCTCAAAGTCCAAATCCCCCTGTATCACCCTTATTAAGGGGGAATTAAAGAGGGATAAGGTTCAAAGTCCAAATTATTTTAGCATTTAGTCATTTGGATTTCATTTGTCATTTGGATTTTGACATTTGAACTTATTCGGTATATAGTACGGATGTTCTTATCTTTTGGGAGATAGGCAAGATGGTGGTTATGGACAAGCTGGAA
Organism: Chloroflexota bacterium; assembly: GCA_016190895.1. Taxonomy (GTDB): domain Bacteria; phylum Chloroflexota; class Dehalococcoidia; order Dehalococcoidales; family UBA2162; genus JACPPR01. Next base: position 69,813 of record JACPPR010000030.1, read on the forward strand.
ACTCTGGTTGCTGCCGCTCAGTTCGATTCCTGCGGCTATAGCAGCCCGAGGTCAAACCGGACTTCTTTATCCCCCAGGAACCCGATGCGCTTCATTTATAAAGCCGCTCTCCCCGGCGGCGGCTCGGTATGCCTGTTCAAGGTGCTGCTGACCAACATCTGTATCAACGATTGCGGCTATTGCGTCAATCAAATCGGCCGGGATGTGCCCCGCTGCTCTTTCCAGCCTGAAGAATTGGCAAAGCTATTTATGGAAATGCATCAGAAGAGACTGGTGCAGGGCTTATTCCTCAGCTCCGGAATCGGGAAGGATGCTTCACAGACGATGCAGTCCATGATAAAGGTAGTGGAAATCCTGCGTCATAAATATCAATTCAAGGGGTATATCCATCTTAAGATTCTACCCGGGGCCAGTTTTGACTGTATTGAAGCCGGGAGTAAGCTGGCAAACCGTGTTTCCGTCAATATAGAAGCGCCGACGGTGCATCATCTGGCAAAATTGAGCCGAAAGAAGAACTTGTATGACGGTATTCTAGAACGCATGCGCTGGGTGAAAAAACTGACCGACAAAGATGAGACCATCGTGCCTTCAGGGCAGACGACCCAGTTCGTCGTCGGCGCCGCCGGTGAGACAGACCGGGATATTCTGCACGCCACCGAAGCTCTTTATGGTGAAGTAGGGCTGAGACGAGCCTATTTCAGCGCCTTCAGTCCCGTAAGGAATTCCCGCCTCGAGGAATTGAGACCCACCCCGCCCATCCGTGAGCACCGGCTCTATCAGACCGACTGGCTTTTCCGGGTTTATGGCTTTTCACCGGGGGAGATAGAACTTACGCTTAATACCGAGGGCAATCTGCCGCTCGCCAAAGACCCCAAAATAAGCGTTGCCCAAAAACAACCCTGGCTTTTCCCCATTGATGTCAATAAGGCCACCTACCAGGAGCTTCTCCGGGTGCCGGGAATCGGCCCAACCTCGGCGGAGAGAATCGTCCAAGCTCGCCGCGAGCACAGCATCAACTCCGTCCAACAACTCAAGAAGATGAGGGTGGTGACGGGTCGGGCGGTGCCTTATATC
>JACPPR010000034.1 GCA_016190895.1 Chloroflexota bacterium
TACCCCCTGGCGAATCTGGTAGACGATAGTTCCCTCGTTTTTCTCAAAGTCGGCAGTCCACTTGGCGCTCTCAGCCAGCATGCCCGTCTTGAGTGCAAAGATGTCAGGATAATCAGTCCCCCACTTGGTTTCAGCGGCCCCATAGCCTCCGGCGATTCCCTTTGTCCAATCGCCTTCAAACAGTTTCTGGTTCACATGCGAGACAGCAGCGTTTGGCGAGACATTGCTGTCGTCAAAACTAAGGGCTCCTCCGTTGTAGTGGCGGTTAAGAGCGCCACCGTAGACTGGTTTCTCGGCGGCGGGCGCCACCGCCTCTTTCTCTGGCGCTGTAGGTGCCAATGGTTGTGTCGGTGTCGTTGGTGTTGGCGGGGCAGTCGGTGTCGTTGGCGTAGTCGGCGCCGTTGGCGTTGTTGCTGCCGGGGCGCAGGCTGCCAGAATCAGGGACAACGCCATCACGAGACTCACTGCCGACCACAGAATCCTTTTGTTCATCGTTCCTTCCCTTCTTATTTGTTTTTCAAACTATTCAGGGCAAGATTACTTGCCTCGTTTTCGGAAAGACCTATTTCAAGAACTGTTTGAAAAATCTGGTGTGGGGTACTTTGCTCTCGAGTTTGAAGAGCCTGACGGCGTTGCCGCCCAGGATGAGATTAAGGTCGTCCTGGGTTATATCCAGCCTGTCCAGCCATCTTAAGCTCTGGCCGAAGATATCTACCTGGTGGGCCGGAATGCCTTCTTTCCGGTTCTGGTCGAAATAGACGCTGGGATAAGCTCCGGGCCACCACTGTATGGGATGGGCGGCTCCCCAGTCCGTGCCCCATATCAATCTTTCGACGCCGATGTTCGGGTCGCGCAGAGGCTTTTCATAAAGCTCCGTCCACCACTGGCCGGTCTCCAGGTAAACGTTGGGGTGGGCAGCGGCTACCTCGAGGCAGAGTTCCCAGGTCCTTTCCCTCCACCAGCCATCGATGCCGCCGTGAGTCAGAATGAGGGGCACATCCGGAAAGGCGGCGGCGACATCATGAGCCAGCAGTGGGTTGCCCCCTTCTCCAAAAGCGCGGCTGCCAAGCTGGCGGCGGCCTCCGGCGTATCCCGAGGCTCCGCCGGTATGCCAGCCTACCGTTACCTTATGTTTTTTGGCTACTTCCATTATCTGGCAGATGTCCGCAAAACGTTGCTCCCAGTCAACGAGCTTGTTCTGGTCTTGATTCGGCCTGCCGCCAGGCATGCTCTCACCGATGGCGACATACAGGCCTGTGCTGAGCTGCTCATCCAGGTCCTGGCAGAGTCCTTCTATCGACCATTTTACCTCGCCGCGCCGCACTTTTTGGCTGTAGTAAGCGCCGCCGTACATACCGACGAATTTGTCCGGATACTGCTTCAGCAGTTTGACATCGATATCAGGGTCGAGATAAGGATTGAGAACGCACATATCGACATTGTAACGCTCCATATCATAAAGCAGCCTGGGTGAGTTGTCATACGGCGTCGATTCGGCTCTCAGCTTGCCCAATGCCACCCAGTCCGGCTGCAAACCCCGCTCCTGCCACTTGATTGCCGCGCGCTGGGCATGAACGTGGGTATCGATGGTGAACCTTCCTTTGGCAATGCCCAATTCTCTTAACCTCCTCTTTATTCTGTCTTTTCTACCTTCTCTCTCCCCTTGCGCCTGCCCGCCACACAAGGCTTTGGCAGGCGGAGGAGAGATGTAAGTGAGGGGTAAACAAATATTGTGTCACCCTCATCCCTTCGACAGGCTCAGGGCAAGCTCTTCGGCAAGCTCGGGACGGGCTCTTATTCCTCTCACTCAAGAGAGAGGAGATTGGATAATGAGCACGCAAAGTTATTCCCGGCAGACTCGTTCTCAGAAAGAAGTGATGACAGTATAATCCAGATATTAGGATTTAACAATCGGGAATTACCTGAATGTAGACTAGGGGAAAGTATTAGTTATTGGATACTGGAGTGCGAATGATGTTCCGAAATCGAGGATTTTCAGAACCGGTCTGCCTGTCATTGCGAGACCTAGACTCGTCGGAACGAAGCAATCCTTCTTCCTTGTCACTACGAAGGCGAAGCCCGTGGTAATCTCTATGAATCTATTGAAATTGCCACGTCGTCCCGATAAATCGTCCCGATAAAATCGGGACTCGCAATGACACCTCTATCGCTCGCCGGCTACAGTTGCAGAATGCGGGTCTCGGTGGTATCCGGGCCGAGTTCAAGGATGCCGATGGTGCCCGGCTCGGAGACGTAGTTCGGGAAGGTGGCGCTGCCGGAGCTGAAGAAGAGGACGCCATCGATGTGCTGCTTGAAGGTGCGGTGTTCATGGCCGAAGATGATGATATCGGGCTTGCCATACTCGTCTTGCTCCGGTTTGAGCCTGTTCTGCCACCAGTTGGCCAGCCACTTCGGAGACCGGGGAGCATAGGGCTTATCGTGGACGAGCCATAGCGTTCTGCCGGCGAGCCTCAATATGTGCTTATCCTTGACTCGCCGGTCGGCTGCTATCGGGCCCTCGTCGTCGTCACCCCTGGCGGCGAGCACCGGCGCGATACGCTCGAGGTCATCCAGTACGGACGGGGCAAAGATGTCTCCGGCGTGCAAGATGAGGTCGACTCCCTGGAAGGCTGCCGTCAGCTCTTCCGGAAGCCGGCTGGTCACTTTAGGAATATGGGTATCCGATATTACCCCGATACGCATGTGAGTCATTGTAAGTGAATTCGCCGCCCCGGTCAAGAAAACCGACTTACGTTCGGGCTTTCGCGAAAGACTCAAAATCCCTCTCTTTCTCCCTTTTCCAAAGGGAGATGCCTATTTAGTTTGCCCACTTGTTCCAGGTATCCCCCTTTCGTAAAGGGGGATTAAGGGGGATTTATAGCATTTCGCGGGAAGCTTACATTATCGCAATAACTTTTGAAGCAGAACCTCCGGGGAGAGGCGGCAATGTTGGTCAGATTTCTACCGCGTTAGCGGCAGGGTGAAGCGGAAGGCCGACCCCTTCCCCGGCTCGGACTCCACCCAGATGCGCCCCCCGTGCGCCTCCACCAGGGTGCGGCAAACTTTAAGCCCCAGCCCCACCCCCTGCATGGCGTTTCTATTCTCTATCCCTAGTTGTTCGAAGCTCTGAAATAATTTCTTCTGGTCATCGGGCGCAATGCCATCCCCCTGGTCACTGACGCAGACGACCATCTCGCCGTCCCGCAGTTGCGCAGAAACTCTCACTTCACCGCCGCTCGGCGAGTATTTGATGGCGTTTTGAACGAGGTTGAAAAGGATTCTTTCGACTCTGGTCGAGTCGACCTCAACTGCCGGCAGCCCTTCCGGCAAGTCGATAGTGAGCCGGTGTATGCCTGATTTGACCTGTAGCTGTTTTAACACGTCCCGGGTTATGTGAACGATGTCCGCCTGTTTTTTGTTAAGCGTCAGCCGGTCGGCCTGATAGCGCGACAGTTCCAGCAAGTTGTCCACGATGCCGGCCAGGTTGTCAGTCCCCTGAATGGCATCCTGAAGCATCTCCTGCTTTTCCTCCTCTTTCAGCCCTGCCGCGGTAAGCACGTGGAGAGCGCCCATTATCACCGTCAGGGGCGTCCGTAGCTCGTGGGAGACCATGCCGATGAACTCATCTTTGAGACGCTCTGTTTTCTTGCGCTCGGTGATATCTATGCCGATAGCTA
>JACPPR010000042.1 GCA_016190895.1 Chloroflexota bacterium
CCACTATGCTTTGCCCCAAAACCCCCATTTGCACCGGCCTGTTCAAAAACACCCCCTCACCACATGGCTGTCTGGGCAGTCCTACTTCCTTCGCCACTTAGTCTGTTCTTAGGGACCTTAGCTGATGGTCTGGGCTGTTTCCCTCTCGACCACGGAGCTTATCCCCCGTAGTCTCACTCCCGGATTCCGGCTAATGGCATTTGCGGTTTGGTTGGAGTTGGCAAGATATTATCCCCCTAATCCATCCAGAGCCCTACCTCCATTAGCGATATTCCGAGGCTGTACCTCAATACATTTCGGGGAGAACCAGCTATCCCCGGGTTCGTTTGGCATTTCACCTCTATCCACAGCTCATCTGACAACTTTGCAACGTTGAGCAGTTCGGGCCTCCACTCCGAGTTTATCGGAGCTTCACCCTGGCCATGGATAGCTCACCCGGCTTCGGGTCTAATCCACGCGACTATGACGCCCGTTTCAGACTTGCTTTCGCTACGGCTGCGCGACTTAATCGCTTAACCAGCCACGTAGATTAACTCGCTGGCTCATTCTTCAATAGGCACGCCATCACCCCCGATTTGCATCGGGGCTCTGACTGCTTGACAGCACACGGTTTCAGATCTATTTCACTCCCCTCTCGGGGTGTTTTTCACCTTTCCCTCACGGTACTAGTTCACTATCGGTCATCAAGAGTATTTAGCCTTACCCTGTGGTCAGGGCAGCTTCCCACAAGATTTCTCGTGTCCCGTGGTACTCAAGAACAGGTAAGGAGCCTTCCCCTTTCATCTACGGGGCTGTCACCCGCTGTGGCGGCTCTTTCCAGAGCCTTCGATTAGAGTCCGGTTGGTAACTCCTTGACTTATTCTAAGTTCAGTCCTACCTGTCTTACTACCCCCTATACGCATAGGTCTTAGAACCACTCAGCGTATAGAGTTTAGGCTTTTCCCATTTCGTTCGCCACTACTCCGGGAATGTTATATTTTCCTCGGGGTACTGAGATGTTTCACTTCCCCCGCTTACCTCCACCCGGCCTATGTGTTCGGCCGGGGGTATCCCGATTTTATCGGGATGGGTTGCCCCATTCGGGAATCCCCGGTTAAGCTTGCTTGGCAGCTAACCGGGGCTTATCGTAGCCGTACTACGCCCTTCTTCGGCCCTTGATGCCAAGGCATCCACCGTGTGCCTTAACCCGCTTGACCTGCTTCAGATTTGACATTAAACCCTATTCAATTGTTAAGGTGCTGTAGGCAAAAGAAAAGCGGCTTGGTGAAGTTCACCAAGCCGCTGCCTGGCCAATCACCAAGAAAATCCGCTATATGTCAGTATTCCTCATTGACAATCTTCTACCTACCAAAGAGAACTATAACACGGGGTTTGAGGCATTGTCAAGCAAATTCCCCACTATTTTTTGGAAATTAATCAGTACTCACCGGCTTGTTTGCCGAAGCGGCGGCGGTCTTCCGACGGCGGCGCTGATATAAGGTATAGACGACAAGTCCGACGGCCATCCAGGCCAGGCCGGCCCAGCGGCTGTTTGGCTGGATGACGATGATAATCAACCATATTACAAAGGTGCTTATCAGCCCGAGCATGGCAGTCAAAGGCAGTTCCCGTCCTTTGATTTTGATATTCAAGCTGAGTTTGAATGGGCGGGGTAGGTCCGGCTGCCTGACCCGCAGCGCTAGAATGGCGGCATGAGCCATGGCGAAGGTGAGCAGCGAGCCGAAAACATACAGGGCACCCAAATCGGTAAAAAACTGGGGGCTGAAGAAGCCAGGAATTAATAGCAGGATGGCTATCAGAGAGAAGAGGGAAATGGCAAGATAAGGGGTACGAAAAAGATGGTGGACCCTGCTCAGAGTGGCAGGCAACTGACGGTGTGACGAAAGATTGTAGGTGAGACGGGAGATGCCAAGTAATCCGGCGTTAGTGGCGGTAAGCAGGATGGAGGCCGCCAGCCCGGCCACCAGTACGGGTAGGGCATTACGGATTCCGTTAAATATCCAGCTTAGCACAATCGCCAGAGCCGGTTCGGTAGTAATTTTGGCCGCCATTTCTTCAGGAGCCATAACCGTTGAGATACTGTTAGCGATGCCGGCTACCGGGTCTCGTGCCCATCTATTGGCAAGCTCCTGAGGCTCCATAGCCGTAAGTGCGACCAGGGAAATGCCGGCAAATAGCACTAAAACTACAATTGTCATCAGGATATAGGCCTGAGGTATCCTCCTCTGGGGCTGCCGCGTTTCGTCGGCCAACTGGGAGACAGTCTCTACACCAGTAAAACACAGAGCAGCCAGGGCGATACCGAAAATCAGGTTCTGAGTTGACGGCCAGTTACCAGCCCCGAACATATGCTCGGAGAGGACTGTTGGGTTCGGTAACAGTAGCAGGATAAACCCCATGACAACCAGTCCGAGCTGCGTAGCAATATCCACGCCAATGAACAGGATATTCAGTCTTGCCGATTCTCGCACACCAAGCACGTTTACCAGCATCAGAAACAGGATGATTCCTATGGAAGCGATGGTACCGGCGAACGGCTCCTTAAGTGCTGGCCAGAAATAAGCCAGGTAAGGGGGGATCGTATACGCTGATATTGCCATGGTGACGATGTAGCTCAGCATTAATGCCCACCCGGCAATAAAACCGAACAGGTCATTGAAGCCGAGGCGGGCATAGGCGGCCGAGCCGCCTCCTTCGGGTATCATTGCCCCACCCTCAGCGTAGCTGAGCGCATTAAAGATGTAGATAACCCCGGCTATGCCAAGCACGATTGGCGTTGCCCCTAAAGCCACTAGGGCCACTATGCCCAAGGCGTAATAGATGGAGGAACCGACATCCCCGTATCCGGCGCTGAAAAGCGCGGCTACACCCAACACCCGTTTCAGGCGAAAGCGCTTAACTCGCCGGGGACGAAAAAACCGGTCGCCAGGCTTAGGTTGCCGACTGCTCTGAGAATCTTTCACTAATCAGGGGATTTTACTCCACTAACGGCTGGCTGTCAAAACCACAAACAAAAAATCCAAATGCAAAAATCCAAAGTTCAAATCAATTTCAAATGCTTTAATGCCAAAATATCTTTTTCTGTCATTTGACATTAAGTCATTTGTTGGAACTTTGAACTTTGAGCTTCTACCGACGGGTCTTGTGGTTTTGTCACAAGAAAGTTATAATACCTTGCTAGCCCGGAGAGGACTGAAAGATGGAATTCCATAGAATCCTGGTGACGGTGAACGGCACTGAAGTCGATGATGAGACGGTGAGACTGGCCTGCCGCCTGGCAAAGAAGGATAAGGGCAAAATCTGGGCGGTATATGTCATTGCCGTGAGAAGGGCGTTGCCGCTAAACGCTGAAATCGAGTCTGAAATCAAAAAGGCGGAAGCGATACTCGACCATACGGAGAGCATCGCCGAGGAAGAGGAATTCACTCTGGAGACCGACCTGCTGCAAGCCCGCGAGCCAGGCCCGACTATCGTGGATGAAGCTGCGGAAAGGGAAGCCGATTTGATCCTTATGGGCATCGAGTATAAGAAGCGTTTCGGTCAGTTCAGTCTGGGTAGTGTAGTGCCCTATGTGCTGGAAAACGCCCCGTGTCGTGTGATACTATATCAGCAATACAACCGCAAATGAAGCTGTTATGAACGTGTTAATAGTTGGTTGCGGGCGAGTCGGCGCCTGGTTGGCCCGGCTGCTGGATGCCGATGGGCATCAGGTTACCGTCCTGGACACGGATGCCTATAGCTTCCGGAGGCTTCGCTTTCCGGGTTTGCTCAATGAGTTCAAAGGGACAGCGCTGGTAGGCAACGGCATCGACCAGGACACCCTTAAGAAAGCCGGCATAGAGCAAGCTGATGTTTTCATTGCCCTGACCCAGGGTGACAACCGTAATATTATGGCCAGCCAAATTGCCAAGCATATCTTTAAGGTGCCAAGGGTTATCTGCCGTATCTATGACCCCCTGCGGCAAGAGCTATACAGCAATCTGGGTATCGGGGCGATTAGCCCGACAGCGATATTCGCTGATTTGCTGAAGGCGCAATTGGAAGGCAAAGCGGAAAAATAATGTATATCGTTGTTATCGGCGGCGGTAAGGTGGGTTACTACCTGGCTAAGGCATTGCTTGGCGAGGGACATGAAGTACTGATTATCGAAAAGGACGCCGGCGTTTGTGAAGAGATTAATGAGGAGCTGGGGAGCATCAGCCTCCGCGGCGATGGCTGTGAAGCGGCTACTCTGGCTGAAGCCGGTACCGAGCGGGCCGACATGCTTATCGCCGTGACCGGTGACGATGAAGATAATCTGGTCTCCTGCCAGGTCAGTAAGCATAAGTTTAACGTGCCCCGCACCATCGCCCGCCTCAAAAACCCGCAGAACGAAACTTTGTTTAAGATGCTCGGAATCGATGTCACTATCAGCAGCACCAATGTTATCCTGGAGCACATCGAAGAAGAGGTGCCCACTCACGCCCTGACCCACTTGCTGGTCCTTGAAGGACAGGAAATCGTGGAAATCAAGATTCCTCCCGAGGCCAGCACGGTAGGCAAGGCAATCAGGGACTTTTCTCTACCGCCGGATAGCAAACTGCTCCTCATCGCGCGGGAGAAAGGCAAGAATGTCGTCCCGGCCCCGAACACCATTCTAGCGGTAGGCGACCGCATCATTGCCCTGACCACTCACGACACGGAAGAGAAACTGCGGGATATTTTAGTCGGCGATTAAGCCCCCCTTTTGACTATCAGCGCTTAGTTAGAAATTAACCGTAACGTTTCCTCTCCCTCGAAATCCCTGCTAGCGGATTGACCCCGAGGAATTTGATGTCGACAAGTAAGCTCAACAGGTTCTGGACAGCCGTCACTATCCTTCTGGTGACCATTATTGTCGCCGGTGGGATTATCCTTCTCTCTCGATACAGGCCGGCTCAACCTATGGAGATTTCTCTTCCTCCATCGCAAGAGTGGCAGGGCACCATTCATATCGATGGGTCAGTCGGTAAACCGGGCTTCTATCCCTTAAGGGGTGGGGATAGCATAGACGCCCTGATTCAGGCAGCTGGTGGTGTAGACAACAGCGCCAACCTGACGTCGCTGGAGCTTTATATCGGGCCTGAGGAGAACGAGGGTGCGCAGAAGGTCGACATAAACCGGGCCGAGGCGTGGTTACTCGAGGCTTTACCCGGCATCGGCGAGACCCTGGCCAAACGTATTGTCGACTTTCGCCGGAAGAATGGGCCGTTCCGCAGCACCGAGGAACTGCTCAAGGTGCCCGGCATTGGCACGAGCACCTATGAGCGAATAAAGGACCTGATTACCGTAGGCGAATAACGACCGACAACCACTGAATGAAAAATCTAAATCCTAATCTCTAAACTCTAAACAAATTCAAAGCACCAAATTCCAATGTCATAAACGTTTAGGAGAGTATTTACTAAGCAACATTGTCATTACGAGACCATTCCGCCTGTGGCGGAAGGCGAAGCAATCTCTAAGATTTTCGAGATTGGCACGGCGTGGACTTTACACCGACCCTAAACGCAGTGAAGGGGAATATGCCCTCGCAATGACGCCTTTTCTACACGCTCTCTTCCGA
>JACPPR010000032.1 GCA_016190895.1 Chloroflexota bacterium
CATACAAAGGCGTGATTTCGAGCGGTTGCGCATTGCCATAAGAGGTTTGGCCAGGGAACCTCGTCCCCAAGGGGTCACCAAGCTCCGAGGAGCCGAGGGCGCGTACCGCATCAGGGTTGGACCCTACCGGGTCGTCTACGACATCCATGACGACCGGGCGCTGGTGGTTATTCTCAAGGTCGTTCGTCGGAGCGAAACAATCTATTGGCGATAGCTTTCTGCGGCCTGACCTGGCGCCCAGGCGCTCAGAAATTATTGGCCAGTTCGTGACCCGCTCAGGCGCTGTCGTGGGCTGATGCGCCCGTCAGGTTCGCCCGCTTGGTTTGTGGCGTCGGCGCTTAGCCGCAGGGGCGGTATCTTCCACTATCGCACCCGTCTTCAACGCCTGGGCCTTGACTGCCAAGAATACTGCCACTACAACCAAGATGAGGGCGGGCAGAAGTTCGCCACCTAGAGCAATATCCTTTGCTGTGAACAAGAGCTTCGTCACCTCTGCGCTCACTACGACTCCAACATAAGCAGCGACTAGCATTCCCGGATTTGCGAAGATATAGCCATAATATATCGCCACTCCGCCAGTAATTATGAATGATATACCGTACTGCCAACTGTATGAGAGAGCGTAAAAAGTGAGATAAAGGAATGAGATTGGAGCAGCAACTATGTATATCCAGCTATTCTGCTTTCGCAGGCCTCTATTCCATCCGTGCTTGGCTTTCGGCCACGTCCTTCGAGCTAATCTGGAGATTAGCTCGAAGGCGCCTTGTATAAGATAGGCGGCCGCCTTCCTCATTGTGCTCCTGAGCCGACGAAAAGTAGAACCTATTCTAGCATCAGCGGCTTCGGCCTCCAAGCCGATTGTAGCTATGCCTGCTCCGGGCATGGTGGGCTTGCGGAACCCCAAGCGCACCCATACCGGCACTATTTCTGGGCCCAGTAGCAGGTATTGGACGGGTTAAGGTGGGTTGAGGCGGGCAATACCTGCTAGAGTGCATTCTATACTGAATATGGTAGGATTGTGCCAGGGGCTTGATAGGGGTCTAGTTTGACAGGAAGCAGGACGATAATGCCCAAGGGTATAGGTCCCAACCACCAATGGCAAGCAAGAACAGAAGAGGTGGACTTCCTCAAGAACGAGGGGGGCCACTATGCTGTCTCGCTCACGCTGGATATGGACAATGCCAAGAAGCTAGCTAAGGACCTGACGCTATGCATGAAAAATGCCCAGAAAAATAAGAGAAAACGCATTCAGATTATCGCTCACTGGGGCAGGAGAAGCCCAGAGGGTTTTCTTCTAAGGACTACAGCGGGGCCGTGAAGGGCGTATTAGAGGCTGGACACATCACGCCATGCCCATCATGATTTTGAAACTCTTGACATCCTCGCTAGGCCTGCCTTGTCCGCCGCGAATCATGCCCCTGATATTCCACTTTGGAGTCCTCTTCCCCTGCCGATTATATAGGTTCGGGTTTTTGTTGAATGCTATGTCTATCAAATAATTTTGGAGGTCGTGGATTTCCTTCTTATCTATCTGGCCTCTCTGAGACGACCGAACCAGGAGGAACATAATGGGTGTGCCTTTCCGATACTCTCCCAATGCTTGATTGTAGATGTTGAGATTGCGGGGTGTGAAGCACTCCGCTCTCATATTGTTAGCGGTCTCGCCAACGTAAACGGGGGTCATTCCCCTGCTCGCTCTTATGCCGAAAATGTAACACCCTGGTCTTTCCGGCACTCCCACCTGCATTTGGTTCCAAAACTCGTTTAAGCGATCAGTGGTAACCGTCTTACCCCCTGCGGGTGGCCTGCTGAATGGAACTTTGAAAGGACCGTGTACCACGAATTCAGACATTCCGACCTCCTACTGGGGCACGGGCTGAGTATACTAGTTCTGCCGCGGTCAAGGAACCATGATCCCGCCACTCGACCGGCCAGGGCAGCCGCGCTCAGGGTGCGCAGCAATGGGTCTGAGTGCTCCCATGACACAAACTTGAATCGTGGCACCTCCTTTTACGTTGAAGGGGCCCTTTAGCTAAAGTATAATGCTGGCGAGGTCAAAGCCCATGCTTCTGGCCCTGGACATAGGCAACACCAACGTGACCCTGGGCGTCTTCCAGGACGAGGCCATTAAGGCCACCTGGCGTATGGCCACCGATGCCCGCCGCATGGCCG
>JACPPR010000033.1 GCA_016190895.1 Chloroflexota bacterium
AGCCGTCACCAGACTCAGCATTGTCACCTGTGTGTCTCTCTTCCCCCGCATCTTGGCCTCCGATTACTTCGTTGGCCTTACTTTACCATAACCCACAAGCTAAGTCAGCCACTTTCAGGGACTTTTTCAGCACCCTGCTATGGCATCAGCCCCGCCCTGAGATTCTTCGCGGAGTTCACACTGAGCGAGCGAATGTGCTCAGAATCCATCATGCTGGACAACCAGCGTCACAAAGGATGAAATACCCGTCACCCTTAGTCCCTCTCCCGCAAAGGGAAAGGGAAATAGAAAGAATAAAATGCTCTCATGCAGGGGGAGAGGAGGTATTTAGTAGGGGCGACCGGCCGGTCGCCCCTACGGCCTATTTCGTAGCAATGACAGTTTCGGGGAAGGCTTGCCGGAAAGACCTTGAACTTGCAGATATATGACCGGCAGGTGTAAATTAGAGGGAAATAATCTAGGGAGAGAGAAGTTGGCAGAAAAACACGTGTTCAAATGTCTCAGCCCAGTTGGCAATCAGGAACCGGTGGAATTGTCTCCTCTGGCGCCACGGCTTAAGAGCCTGGACGGCAAGACCATCCACCTCAGCATCTGCGGCGAGCCGGATATCACCATCCCGCTTGAGAAACGGTTGAAGGGCGATTATCCTGATGTGAACTGGACGGTAAAGAAGACCTACAACATCGTCCCTATCCAACTCACCGAGGAAGAGAGAAAGACCACCGATGGCGTCATTCTCGGGGTCTGCTGGTGACATGGCGCTGTTAACAGGCAGTTGCCTTATTTGACAGACCTCGAGAAAGCTGGAATTCCCACGGTGCTCATCGACCTGGCGGAAGAAACTACCAAGGTCAGGCATGACGCCCGTATCTACGGCGTCCCTGAGCTGCGTGTTGTCGAGGCCTCCCGTACCCTGCCCGGGCCTGAAGATGTCGACAATATCCTTGAAGACATAATTGCCGGCTTGACCAAGCCCTTGACCGCAAAAGAGAAGAAAAGCGGGCAATGGGCGTCCGAAGAACCGAGAATCCTGTTCGAGGGCACTCTCGAGGAAGCCGATAAATTCTATGCGCAGGCTGAGAACATACCCGGCATACTGAACGCCCCCTTCTCTATGTATACTGACGGTCTTCCGGTTATCATTCCCACCGAGGAAAGAGTTAAAGAAATGCTGGCCGGCACCAGCCACAAGCCGGACGAGCATATCACGCTTCAGCGTGATATGGAAGTGAGGGCAGGCTTATTCCCCGGGTTCTCCAGGAAAAAAGGCGAGGTAATCCGCTTCATGCCGATGGGCCGGACAGCCACGGTGGAACAGGTGGCTGTAAATGCCGTTATGGCCGGCTGCCGGCCGGAGTATTTCCCGGTTGCGCTGGCTATCGCCGAATCCGGCGGCGGCACCGGTGACGGCCGGGGCGGCGGCGGCAGCTTCGTGGTCAGCGGTCCCATCTACAAGGAGATTGGGATGAATGTCAGCTACGGCCGGGGCAGCATCGGTAACCCGCCCAATATAACCCTCGGTCGTCTCGGCCGTCTCCTCTGGCGTAACCTGGGCGGCTATAAGGAAACAGTGTCCACTATAATGACATACGGCGGTGGCGGTGGCGGTCTTCTCCATGCCGAATATGCCGAGGGCTTGCCACCGGGCTGGAGAGGCCTGAACGAAGAGCTTGGTTTCAAGAAGAACGAGAGTATCCTGATGGCCGGGGGCGGCGGGCCTGGAGGTGGTGGCGGTCAGTCCTGGATGCCGGGTGTATACCGGGCGCTTCAGAAGAGCGGTCACGGCGCCATGGCCAGATGGCTTGGCGTTAAAGGCCTGCCCGGCCCGCATAACTTCCTGGATTACCTGCTCGATGGTATGTGGGCGACCAGGGAGGGCGGCGTCACATTGACCATGATCCCCTCAATAGCTAAAGACCTGTATGACGTCGGCTTCAAATCAAAGGACGCTGTCTATGAATACATCTACAAGAAAAGCTTTGAACCGGTAAAGAGATACCGCATGCGCGGTGTGCCTGATTTGACTACCAACGGCTGGATGGGCATAGAGAAGACCTCCGGCAAGCACTGGAAGGAGTTGCCTGACGACTACATGGTACCGGTCTGTCCCGACCCGTGGTCCAATTGCATTATTCTCGCCCACGGAGAGGAAACTGTCCTCGATAGGTCTGGCGGCGGACACGGCCCCGCCTACAGCATAGACGCCTGGCGGTAGATAATGTTGACCTCTCCCCCTGCCCCCTCTCCGCAAACGGAGAGGGGGCAGGGGGAGAGGTTGAACGCTATTGATACTAGCTGCCATGGGAAAGTAAGAAGCTCCCTCAGATAGGGAGCCTTCTTACTTTTTGGGCGATAGTTAGAGCTTCCCGCGAAACTGGAAAATTAACCTAAATCCCCCTTAGTCCCCCTTTTTCAAAGGGGGATACCTGGAGCAAGAGGGCAAACTAGCGGGCATCTCCCTTTAGTAAAGTCCCGATTCACTTCGTTCATACGGGATTCCGTATGAGTGTAACGAATCGGAAGGAGATTGAGAGGGATTTAAAGCGTTTCGCGGGAAGCTCATAATTACGACAGACTTGCTAACCGGTTCACGCTCAGGTATATAATAATAAAGTGCGTCCCTGTCATTGCGAGGGCGAAGCCCGTGGCAATCTCCATAAATTATTGAGATTTATCACATCGTCCCGATGAAAACGGGACGCCTCGTAATGACAGTGGAAGGATTCTCCTGAACTACCGAGTCAAACAATGAACATGTGGGTAAAAACCTTAATCGGTATTCTGGTCATCGTAGCGCTGGTCGGGTTTCTCTGGCTTATAATGGGGCTGCCCGGAGTGCTGTCACGAGAACCCCAGGTCATCGGCGTCTTGGAGCACGTCATCATCGATAGCCCGGCCGGTCCGGTAGATATCATCGCTAAAGTAGACACGGGCGCTGATTTCTCAGCTATAGATAGAAGCCTTGCCCTGTCACTGGGGTTCAAGCCCAGCGACACCGAGACGAAAGCGGTGATGACGGAAATCGGCCTGCAAGAGCGTCCGACCCTGCGTTTCAAATATAAAATCGGCACGCACGAAATCAATTCTCTTGCCACAGTGTCAGACCGCTCCAGTTTTTCAACTCAGATGCTGATAGGCAGAGAGGACATCAAGGGGCTGATTGTCGACCCTTCGCGCGACTTCTTGACCACTCCCGAGTCGAGACCCCCGGTTCAGTTCTTTGGCTTTCTTAACACTGTCGACAGCCAGCTATCCCGCATCATACCTATCATACCTATCCTCGGCACAGCCGTGGTTATCTTAAGGCTGCTTGCCGGAGTCAGGACTTACGGTATTTTCGCTCCGACCATTATCGCTGTCACTTTGCTGTCCCTGGGTATTATCCCGGGTTTCCCGGTCTATGTATTTCTCATCGTCACGGGAATCGTTGTCAAAATCCTTGTCCTCGATAGGCTCAATCTACCCCAGGTCGCCGTATTATCCCTGATTATCTTCCTACTGGTGTTGTTGATGGTCGGCATCACCTCTCTGCCAGCCGGCTTCACGCTCTCTTTCAACATTATATTTTTCCCGTTGATTATCAGCACCTATATCGTTGAACAAGCCAGCAAGAGCATAACGGAACACGGAGTGGTACAGGCGATGTCCCTGCTCATAAGCACTCTTGTCACCGCCTTGTTATTGACCTTGTACGCCTCGTTCCTAATCGAACAGTCGGCTACTGTGCTCTGGACATTTTTTGCTGTCTCCATTGCAGCAACCATTGCCGCGGGGCAGTACCTGGGGCTTCGCCTGAGTGAGCTTATCCGATTTAAGTTTTTGAGGCGCACTCATGTTCACTAACAGATTCTTTACCTATCCGCCGCTGGGAATGAACCGGCGCAACCGGCTTATCCGAAAAGGAAATCCCTTGGTTTCTCTCCGTCAAGTCAAAGACAAGTTAGGGCTGCGCAGCATTTTGTCGCAGAATGGCATACCCACACCGCATACTTACAATGTAATCCACGATTTTACCGACCTGAAGCTGATACCATCCTTCTCGGACGAGTTCGTAGTGAAACCGGACCGCGGCTACGGCGGCAAGGGAATAATTCTGCTGAAACGTAACGGAGAGCGTTTCGTCAACCCTTCGAAAGACGTTTATTCGGAATCGGATATTAAACGCCATATCAGAAGAATCCTGGACGGTGAATATTCCGGCTACATCGCCCAGGACATTGCGATAATCGAGCAGCGGCTCTACCCTTCGGCTAAGCTACAGTTCCGGCATGCCTACGGACTGCCCGATATCCGCATATGGTGTTTCCAGTTCAAGCCGGTTATGTCGATGTTGCGCTACCCCACCTTTGAATCGAAGGGGCGGTCGAATCTCTCGGCGGGAGGCGTAGGCATCGGTATCGACCTAGCTACAGGCAGACCGACTTACGTCCATGTCAAGACGATGACCCTTGTCGAACGCAGACTGGAGGACCTTGAGATTCCCCATGATTTCGTCATACCTCGGTGGGAAGAAATAAAGGAAATGGCTGTAAAATGCTCTAAAATCGCCAACCTCCAAATGACCGGCGTCGATATCATTCTCGATTCGGACGACCAGATAGTAGTCCTCGAGGTCAACGGGCGACCGGGTCTGGAAATCCAGAATATCAACGAGGACTCAATACTCAGGAAAATATCGCCGTAAAAATTACCTTATCGGGAGAAAATGGAGGAGAAGAAGGCAAATTTCAAAATAGGAGAAGCATTTAGCAACTTTGCGCCATACCGACGAAATGCCTGCCCCGTACCCGATACGGGGTCGGCATCCACCAGAACACCAGCCAGACAGGAGGTCAGGACTTTATGGATTCCGTGTCAAGCACGGAATGACAGAGGGCGTTTAATAACACCCTCGAAGGACAGATGCTAAACAAGCTCAATAAACTGAGCGAAAACAGGGAGGGATGAGATGAACGTACTGGTTATCGGCGGCACTGGCCTTTTCGGGCGCAAGACGGCGCTTCATCTGCTTCAGGACAAAGACGTTTCGCTGGTGGTGGCAATGGACGTGAATCCTCCGAAAGAGTGGATGCTCAAATCAATCGATAAGTACAAAGACAGGTTCCGCTTCGTGCGCGGAGACGTCGGCGAGCTTGAGGACATCATTAACACCATCAAGACATACTCCATAGATAGGCTTGTGAACTGGGCTTTTCTTTTGCCCGGCGTGGTCGAAGCCAATCCCCGTTTGAGCGTAAAAGTAAACGCCCTGGGTATGTGCAATTCCTTCGAGGCAGCCAGACTCTGCGGCATTTCTCGCGTGGTCTACGCCAGCTCCGAGGGCGTCTACGGGCCGCAGGATGAATACGGAGACCGGGAAGTAACTGAGGACGACCCGATGCACCCGGGCAGCGGCTACGCCCTGATGAAGCAGTTTGCCGAGATTCTGGCGGCACAATACACCCAGCAATACCCCGGCAGCATTAATTTCACCGCCCTGCGCCCGACCATCGGCTACGGGCACGGCGGACTGACGCCGCTCTTAATCAAGCAGTTCGGGGAAATCATCTCTTTTCCCGCCGTGGGCAAGCCTATCTCCTTCGAAGCCGACGGTACCAGCACCTCGTCACTGGCGACCGCTGATGATATCGGTAAATTCAGTACAATGTTGATAAAAGCCCCCTCCTCCCCCCACACCGCCTATAACGTCGGCGGCCCCCCGACCAGCCTGCAGGATGTGGCCAAAGTAGTCCGCAAGTACTTCCCGGATGCCAAAATAACCTTTGGCAAGCAGGCTCCACCAGCCGACCGCGGCAAGCGCGGCATACCCTGGAAGGTGAGCAGCGCCCCGGCCAAGCAGGACTTTGGATTTACCTTGCAGCCGCTGGATGAAGCCGTATTAACTATCGCCAATGACGCCCGGCTCGAGGCCGGCTTGAAGCTAATCAAGGGATAAAAACATCCGTTAGTTTATTCCTTCTCCCTTGATGGGAGAAGGTTAGAGCCTGCCCTGAGCGAAGCGTGAGGGATGAGGGTGAAACACCCCTCACCTTAATCTACCGATTCCATACGGGATCCCGCATGAAGTCGGGACTCTCCCACAAGGGGGCGAGGAGATGTGTGAAAGGAGTCAAGCAATGCCACTTGAGAACAAAGAGCTGGTTAATCTCTACCGCACTATGCTGACCATCCGCCGCTTCGAGGAGCGGGTCTCCAAAGAGTTTTTTGACGGCAACGTCCGGGGCTATGTCCACCTATATATCGGAGAGGAAGCCATCGCCACCGGCGTCTGCGCTAATTTGCTACTGACCGACCGCATCGTCAGCCACCACCGGGGGCACGGCCACTGCATCGCCAAGGGCGCTGATATCAGGCTGATGATGGCAGAAATTTTCGGCAAGAAGACCGGCTACTGCAAAGGCAAGGGCGGCTCGATGCACATTGCCGATTTCGGGGTGGGCATGTTGGGGGCCAACGGCATCGTCGGCGCCGGCCTGCCTATCGCCTGCGGGGCGGCCACGGCTGCCCAGTTGGAGGGCAAAAACGGCGTGGCCGCTGTCTTTTTCGGTGATGGCGGCGTCCACGAAGGCGAGTTCCATGAGGCAATGAACCTGGCTTCCATCTGGAAGCTGCCCCTTATCTTTGTTTGTGAGAATAATTTTTACGCCGTCAATACCCCCTCGAAATACGCCATCGCCATCGACGAAATTTACAAGAGAGCGGCGGCTTACTCGATGCCGGGAATGGTCGTCGATGGCAATGACGTGGTTGCCGTTCACCAGGCTGCCCGGGAGATGGTAAAGCAGGCACGCGAGGGAGGCGGTCCCAGTTTTCTCGAGGCCCGCACCTACCGCTGGCACGGCCATTTTGAATCGAGAATGTCGACCGATAGCCGCCCGCCCGAAGAGCTGGCCGCCTGGAAAAAGAAATGCCCTGTGGAAGCGATGGAGCGCAAGCTGCTGGCCGCCGGTGTCTTGACCGAGGCGCAACTTAAAGAGATGAATAGCCAGATTCTGGGGCGTATCGAGGAAGCCGTGAAATTTGCCAAAGATAGCCCCTTCCCGGCCCCCGAAGACGCCCTGGAGGATGTTTATTCTACCTGAAAGGAGCGACAAGCATGGAATACATATCTTACTGCGGAATCCTGTGCAATGAGTGCCCGGTATATGTCGCCACAGCCACGAATGATATGCAAATGAAAGCGAAACTGGCTAAAGAATATTCCAGTGCGAGAAATCAGTTCTCAATCGACGATATGAATTGTTATGGGTGCTTCTGGGAAGGAAATAAGACCAGCACGTTGTGTGGCAAATGCGATATAAGAAATTGTGCTGAACCAAAAAGGCTCAAGAACTGCGGCTACTGCGAAGAATACCCGTGCAGTCATATTAATTCTCACGTGCGGGAAGGAACGGAGAACCGGAAAAGGCTTGATAGAATAAAAGCGAGCCTATAAGACTGTGGTAGACTCCCAGCCCCTCGTATAACAGATAACTATGGAGGTATAGATGAGAGAAATCACCTACCGACAAGCCGGCAATGAAGCCATCATAGAAGAATTCCGCAGGAATAAGAAGACGGTGCACATGTCGGCTGACCTCCCCGCCGACCTGAGACAGGAGTTCGGCGAAGCCAGAATCAGGGTTACCCCCGTCTCCGAGTCCGCTATGGTCGGGGCAGCCATCGGGCTGGCTGGCTCCGGATACAGGACAGTAGCCAATATCCGGATGGCCACCTTCGGCTTCGTGGCGATGGACCAATTCATGAACCAGGCCGCCAAGATTACCTATATGTTCGGCGGGCAAGCCAGATTCCCCATCCTCTACCGGATGACCAACGGTCTGGGCAGTTCGGCCGCCGCCCAGCACTCCATCAATCCATATTCTATGTTTATGAACGTGCCGGGCTTGAAGATTCTGCTGCCCTCCACACCCTATGATGTGAAAGGGCTGCTGAAAACGGCTCTCCGGGACGATAATCCGGTGATATCTTTCGAGCACATGGGGCTGGGCGGAGTGAAGGGCGCGGTGCCCGAGGAAGATTATACAATTCCCTTCGGACAGGCTGATATCAAGAGAAAAGGCACTGATGTCACCGTGGTGGCTCTCTCCAAGATGGTGCATGATGTTCTGGCGGTTGCCGAGGAGCTATCCAAAGAGGGCATCTCGGTCGAGGTAATCGACCCGCGCACATTGGTGCCCCTGGACAGAGAAACAATCAGGAAATCGGTGGCTAAAACGGGCCGGCTGGTCGCCGTGGATGAAGCCTGCCAGACCTGCGGGGCGGCCGCCGAAATACTTTCGCTTGTTGTCGAAGATACCAAGACGTTTGAGCGGCTAAGAGCGCCGACCAAACGGGTCTGCGGCCTCGATGTCCCCGTGCCCTTTAGCCCGCTGATGGAACAGTACGTCGTCCCCGATAGGGAGAAGATTACGGCGGCTATAAGAGAGGTGATGGCGTATCAAGGGAAATAGGGAAGGCGAGGAGAGCACGATTCTAGTACCTACTTTCATAATTGACTATACGTATTTCCTCGCCCCTTGCGGGAGAGTCCCGACTTCGTGCGGGATCCCGGAGATTAAAATGAGGGGTAGTCTTAAAGCCACCCTCATCCCTCACGCTTCGCTCAGGGCAGGCTCTAACCTTCTCCCCTCAAGTGAGAAGTGACTGGAATGTATAGGTATTTATGTAACTAAGTACTAGTCTTGTTTTAGAATAGGGGGGAGAGGATATGCAGGTAATGTTTTTTGTGACAAATTAAGAACTCCGGCGAGGTGAAGAACTAGGTGGGGAGTCCAATGCTGCCGATAGATTTCGTGCCTCACCTCTGTGTAAGATGGAGCCAACAGGTTCCGGTGAGGTGGAGAAATAGGTGGGGAGCTTGAGACTGCCCCGTAAAATAGATTGCCTGCCGGCCCTCGATAGTCCCGATTTAGGAAATTGGGGTATTGCAGAAATAGCCCCGGAATGTGAAACAAGCGTGGGAGGGGGATGCCGGCTCGTTACCGCGGAGCCTGAAATTTATTAAGAGAGAGGTGTAAATGATCAAAAGTGTGGGCATCGACCTGGCCGGCATCGGAGAGCACAAAGTACGGTGCCTGGACGAAAGGGCACAATTGTGTGACGGCTTTAGTTTCGAGACTACCACAGCAGGGCTAGAAAAACTGGAAGAGCGTATTTTCAGCGACGGGTCTAATCCTATCATCATTTTCGAGCCTACCGGTTTAGCCTGGCTTCCGGTGGCAGTCTATCTCAAAGCCAGGCATCCTGATTCTCGACTGGTGAGAGTCCAGGCGCAGAAGGTAGTTGCCCTGAGAAAGTATCTCAATCGGTCATCGAAAAGTGACAAGATAGACTCTCTTACACTGGCCAAGATGCCCTTCATCGACCCTGAGAAACTGGAGGAGATTTACTTTCCACCGGGCAAAATCTATGCCATCCAGCGTCTTGCCCGTCAGCGGAAGCATCTGGAGAATGAAATCGCGGGTCGCAAGAAGAGAATCGGGTCCATTGTCGATGGACATTTTCCGGGGATACGAAGCGCATTTTCGGACCCATGGTCAGCCCACGCCAGGGCTTTCCTGCGTTCTCGTCTTAATCCCCTGGCTGTGGTCCGCACCGGCGAGAAAGCTCTGCACACCTTCCTGATCAAGACAAGAAAACACTGCAAAGTTGATGCCTTTGTAGAAAGCCACGGTGTCTACCTTACGTGCCGGGAAGTAGCGACTCTGTATAAAGCGTCCAGCTCCGTTGGGACGATAGATGCCGACTTCTTTTCTGCTCTCCAGGATGAGATATCCCGGGAGCTGCGGCTTATGGAGATGGAGGAGACTGAGTCGGCGGCCATAGCCAAACGTCTTGAGCAGCTGTATCTTGAAGTCCATCCCTCGGATAATCTGCGTACCATACCAGGCGTTGGCGACATCACCGCTCCTATCTTCCTGGCAACGGTAGGAGATCCGGCACGCTTCCGGAGCCAGTCTTCTTTCGCCAATTACTGCGGGATAGTACCGGGGGCGAGCCAGTCGGCTGGCTCAGAAGCCAAAGGATTAAGAATGACCAAAGCTGGTCCGGCCATCATGAGGTGGGCTCTCTTTCAGGCGGGCGGGATAGGGCGCGCTCATGACCCTCAGCTCGCCTGTGTATACTACCGGGAAATGGTACACAACGGCAAAACCCATATGCAGGCAATGGGTGCTGTCATGAGCCACATGTCGGCCAGGGTACTAGCGGTACTTCGAGAAGATAAACCATACGCGATTCGAGACATAGATGGCAGATCCGTCAGCCATGAAGAAGCCAGAAAAATAATCTTGTCGAAGTACCAGGTACCCGAAGAAATACGCCGAGAGAGACGGCACCGTAAGACTCCGGGGAATTTCAAGTTACAAAAGAAACTGGGGGAGATGTTAGTACCCAGGGCACACGAGGCAGCCGAAGCTCCTCAACCTGTGTTAACCTAAGCATCTCCCAGGAACCAGTTTAACTAACAGCAAGGGAGGCGTCAAGAGGAACACTTGACTCATTAGGATATCTATATGATCACCCCCCCCCGGGGACTGGAAGGGAAAAGAAAAAACAAGAAAGAAAAAGCCTCCCGTAGGGGAGGCTTTCGGCACGGTTCCGGTCTTGCTAGAGAATTCTTCGGTAGCTACTTAACTGACAATTGTGTTATATTGGCTGCACTATCCGACGCCGATTGCTGGAGTGAAATGTGCGGTGGAGTCGACTGGCTGAGCTTTGCCCCATAGCACCATTGTTGAAACCATGGCTTTTTCCTTATACTTGATAAGAGGTGTGTCCAGGCATTTGGTCCCAGCGGATCGCCGCATGAATCCCAAGGCGTCCAGATGCAGTGTGAAAGGTAAAGACTCTAGCAGGGTGCTGAAAAACCCCGTTTTCGCCTAA
>JACPPR010000035.1 GCA_016190895.1 Chloroflexota bacterium
GCCTTATTGTCCAATCCCGTTGATGTTAAAAGCAATTTTTTCATAGACATCGATTCTTTATATGTTTAGAGCGAGTTCAAATTGCTCATTAGCCCAATTAATACAAGCACGACTCTCATTTCCGGCTTATCGACACTTTAGGCGGGTGACTTATGTTTGTCAAGCTTCAGTAGTCGTCCATAATCCGTGGATTCTTAGAACCAGCCTGCCTTGTCATTGCGAGACCCCGACTTGTCGGGGCGAAGCAATCTGGGCGGGGCGAAACCCATCCACCCGGATTGCCACGTCGCTTCGCTCCTCGCAATGACACCTCGGTGGTGAGATTCTTGGATTCAGACTCACGGATTAAGCCATCCCCACTTCTGCCGAAGAGTACGTCATCTGACGGCGGCCTTTTCTTCACGCAAGCGGCGGTCTTCACCGCATTCGAGGACCCGGCCGCCGGCGGGAAAGCACTTGCTGCAGGAGATACAGGTGGCGGTTGCCTCGTCTTGTTGCCAGTGCACGAGCAAATCCGGCTGCCGGATGAACGGGCGGGACATCGAAATCAGGTCGGCATCACCGCTTTCAATGATGTCATTAGCAGTCTTCAGGCTGCGTATTCCGCCGACAAGGATAACCGGAACGGATACGGCCTTTTTCACGGCGGCCGCCTGCTTCCTGAAGTAGACTCTCTCCGAAGCGCCGGCCGGTTCAGCAGGCGTGGAGCCTCTGGCGCCGACGCTGATTTCCAAGGCATCCAACCCCTCTTCGACCATCCCACGCGCACCCGCGATGCCCTCGTCGAGAGGCAGGCCGCCCGGCATATCTTCCCAGGCGCCGAGCTTGATAAACAGGGGAAAATCGCTGCTTATCTCACGGCGGACTTTCTTGATGACCTCGATATGGAAGCGGCGGCGGTTCTCGGGGCTGCCGCCCCATTTATCGGTGCGGCGATTGAAGAAGGGCGAGAGGAATTCGCTCATCAGGAAGCCGTGCGCCCCGTGAAGCTGGATGGCGTCGAAGCCCGCTGATATAGCCCGCCGGGCAGCAGAAGCGAAGTCGGCGATAATCGTCTCGATTTCGGCGCCCGTCATTTCCTTGTGGGGCGTTTCGATTTCATCGAGGTGAGAGACAGCCTGGCAGGTGATGCCCTGCCTGCGGAGGTAACCGGAATTGATGCCGCAGTGCGTTATCTGGACAGCAATCTTAGAGCCTTCCCGGTGAACGGCATCGGTCAAGCGGCGCAGACCGGGTATCATCTCATCCCGGTGTATGCCGTACTGGTTTGGCGAGCCTTGTCCAAGCGGAGTGACGAAGGCGTGCCCCGTGATTATTAGGCCGATTTGCCCCCGCCCCAGCTCTCGGAATAAAGCGACAGCCTCATCGGTCACCGCTCCCTGACTGTCTGCGGCACCATCCCAGGTTGCCGACCTGACAGCGCGATTTTTCAGTTCCAGCCCGCCGAGTTTAACCGGTTCGAATAATCTTGGCATTACTGTCTATCTCCACATTTTAATAATTCAGGATAGCACAACACCATTTCGGTGTTCAATTCAGTATGGACAAGTGAGTGGCTATGTAATATTATTGGCAAAGCGATTGTCGGAAAACGAGGAGAAACAAAATGGCGCTATCCGCTGAGGCCGCTACCGGCAGAAAAATCTGGGGGCTTCATCACAATATTTTCTTCACAGGACTGACCAGCCTCCTGACCGATATCAGCAGCGAGATGATTTTTAACCTGTTGCCCCTTTATTTGACCAACGTTGTCGGGGCATCGGTGGCCATTGCGGGGCTGGTCGGCGGGGTCACTGAGGGGGCCGATGCGGGATTCAGGATGCTGAGTGGCTGGTTCAGCGATAGGATAGGCAGGCGTAAGGTTCTGGCGGTGGCGGGTTACGGCATTGCCACGCTGGCCAAGCCTTTTCTCTATATCGCCACCGCCTGGGGCAGCGTGCTGGCGGTGCGGTTTTCCGATAGGTTGGGCAAGGGTATCCGCAGCTCGGCCCGCGATGCGCTGATTGCCGATTCGGTTTCGGACAAGGAGAGGGGACGGGCGTTCGGCTTGCACCGGGCTATGGATACCACCGGCGCTTTTCTGGGCATAGTCATAGCGGCTCTGGTGGTCTGGCTGGTTCTGGGCGCCGGGACGGTCGAACTCACCCGGAAGGTCTTCCAGTACCTTGTGCTGGGGTCTCTCATTCCGGCGGCGCTGGGCGTCATAATCATGCAAACCGCTGTTCACGAAGCCAGGCCGAAGGATGCCCCGCGCAACGCTGCCAGCTTTCCGCTTTCCGGGGTCAAAGGAGCTTTTGAGAAACGGTTCTGGATAGTCCTGGGCATCCTGGCCGTCTTCAGCCTGGGCAGTATGCCGGCGAACTATTTTGTCATTCTCAGGGCGCAGAACCTGGGGTCGCCGCTCTTGCAGATAATGTTGATGCTGGTGTTGTATAACGCGGTTTATGCCCTGACGGCGATGCCGATGGGGATATTATCCGATAAGCTGGGCAGGCGGCGAGTGCTCGCTTTGGGCTGGCTTATTTATGCCGTCGTCTATGCCGGCTTTGCTCTCTCGTCGACTGTCGGTCAGGTCTGGGTGGCTTTTGCCTTCCTGGGGCTATATTCGGCTATGGTCGAGGGAGTCTCCCGCGCTTTCGTAGCGGATATGGCTCCGCCGGCGCTGCGGGGCACCGCTTACGGCCTGTATTACTCCGTGGTCGGTATCTCCGTATTGCTGGGAGGTATTCTTGGCGGGGTTATCTGGGATGTAATTGGCCCCTCAGCCACCTTCTTCCTGGGTGCAGGGCTAGCCCTGCTGGCCATGCTCGGTATTCTGACGCTGGTCAAGGAACCAGCCGCCGCTTCAAAGCCCGGCTAGCCAGATTATGAGCTACCTCGTTATCCTCGCCCGGAATGTGGGTGATGCCGAAGCCATGAAACCGGCTCAGCAGCTCTTTGACCTTCAGATTGAGCTGCTTTAGCGTAGCATCCCTGACCCGGTACTCGCCCTTTATCTGCAACTCTAGCAGTTCGGAGTCGGTTTGTATAAAGACATCGGTAGCGCCGAGGCTGAGTGCCTTTTCAAGGGCGGCGATGACCGCCCTGTATTCAGCCTGGTTGTTGGTGGCCCGGCCAATGGCCTGGCTGATGGTGGCGATGACCTGGCCTTGCTCGTTTTTGATGACAGCTCCGATGGCAGCCGGTCCCGGATTCCCATGCGAAGCCCCGTCAGTGCGGATTATGAGTAACATAGTTCTTTCGTAATCTCTTCTCCCTTGAGAGATGTTTGATGTGAATTAAAATAGCCTTGATTCTCTATCGTAGGGGGCAGGTTTTAAACCTGCCCACCCGGGCGGTCGGGATTCGAAACCCGACCTACATTTGCCAATTTAGCTTTGACCTAATACATCACACGTCCTTGAGGGGAGATGATTAAGAGCCTGCACCGTACTTGGTACAGGGTGATGGTGAAAGACCTGAGATATATGTCACCCTCATTCTCGACTTCCTCCCCAAAGAGGGAAGGAACCAATCGTCGGTGGCACAGGCGTCCCTGCCTGTGCCACAATGAAGAAATAGCATCATGAATGTGCTACGCCAGATAGAGAATTCTTCCGCAACTGCTGCACCGCACCAGAGCGACGCTCCTTGCCTTCTGGAACTCGTTAACGGGCAGCGTTATGCGGCAACCGCTGCATAACCCCCGCTCCACTTTGACTACGGCAGCCGCCCGCTGTCTTTTCACATCCTGATAAACTGCCACCGCCTGGGGGTCGATACCGGCTATCAGGGCGGCGCGCTTGGCTTTAAGAGCGATTATTTCTCTCTTGAGTCTTTCCAGGTCGGCGGCAAGCTGCTTTTGCTGGCTTTGCCACTCGGATTCGATTTTTCTCAGCTCATCGACTAATCTCGTGACTTCTCCGTTCGCCTGTTCGACCTGTTCCATCGTTTTCAGTAACTTGTCTTCGAGTTTGGTACGCCGGGCTTTCAGTTCGTCGGCCTCACGCTGCAAATCGGTCAGCTCTTTAGGATTGCGTATGCGCCCGCTGTAGAGCTTTTCTTCGATGGTCTTCAGCTTGCTGGTCAGGTCATCGATTTCCCATTCCGTTGAGCGTTGTTCTTTGGTGACAGCTTCCAGATGTCGGCGCGCCGAATCTAGCTTACTCTGAGCTTCGGCCACCACTTTGTTGTCGCCAAGCTGACGGGTAATTTGAGTTACTGCCTGCTCGTCAGAGCCAAGCTCCGTATCCGCTTCCTGCAATTGGTAAAGCTGACTGGCAACGCTCATTTCTTTCCGCTATTGTATAACGCCCGCAGCCTAATAGCAAACGCACGACAAAACTGCCTAGCCATACCAGAACATCTGTGCTAGTATTTTTTGAGGTAAACAATTCGGGGCTAAATGAGATAAGGTTGTTCCCAACATTATGGCAAATAGCGATATGGAATTGTTTTCTGAATTTTGTAAATGGAGGTAGAGAAATGAAGGGAAAAGGCGGAGCTCCGAAGGGAAATCAAAATGCGAGGACGCACGGCTTCTATTCGATGGCGCTGAGTGAGGTTGAGAAGCTAGAACTGGAGCAGGCGGTCGGAGTCGAAGGTATCGATGCAGAGATTGCTCTGCTGAGGGTGAAGCTAAAGCGTGTTCTGGAAAAGGAACCTCAGAACATCAAGCTGATAATGCAGGCTATGGATATGCTAGCGAAGCTGCTTAAGGCCAGCGAAACGATGACTCCAAAACAGAAGAGTAAGGTGGAAAAAGCCGTTAACAACGTTGTCAGAGACAACGTCCATCCGATGGGCTTTAACAAGAACACGATTAACATAGGCATTAATAGGTAGATGGATATTCTGCGTCATTATCAGCTGGAAGCCGGAAGGGCTGTACTCGAAAGCGTGATTGGCGGGAAAGGGCTTACCTTTTGTATCGAAATAGCCCGACAGGGCGGGAAGAACGAGCTTTCGGCCCGACTCGAGCTGGTGCTCCTGACTTTCTCAAGGACTAAGCCGAAAAACCTCATCAAGTGCTCGCCCACCTTCAGGCCTCAGACTGTCATCTCGATGAGCCGGCTGAAAGACAGGCTGAACGATGCCGGCTTCGAGGGTATCTGGTCGGTAGAGATGGGGTATGTCATCAGGCTGGGCAATGCCAGGGCTATTTTTCTCTCGGCTGACGAATCGGCAAATGTCGTCGGGCACACCGCCCATCTGCTCCTGGAAGTGGACGAAGCGCAGGATGTCGGCAAGGAGAAATACACCAAGGAATTCAAGCCGATGGGGGCAACCACCAATGTCACCACTGTTCTCTACGGCACTACCTGGGATGATAGCACTCTCCTGGAAGAAACGAAACAGACCGGCTATGAGCTGGAGAAAAGGGACGGCATCAAGCGCTGCTTCCGCTATGACTGGCAGGAGGTGGCTAAGTACAACCCCGTCTATCTGGCCTATGCCAATGGGGAGCGAGAGCGGCTGGGGGAGAATCACCCTCTCTTCCTGACTCAATATTGCCTGTTGCCGGTCCGCGGCGGGGGCGGTTTTCTTTCAGCGCAGCAGAGAGCGCAGCTTCAGGATGAGCATAGCCGGAAACGCCGGCCCGAGTCCGGCAAAGTTTATGTCGCCGGTATCGACCTGGCCGGGGAGGCGGAAGAAGAGGAGGGGGCCAGATTGAGGGAAAACAAACCTCGCCGGGATGCCACCGTGGTTGCCATTGGTGAGCTTGATTTTGGCGCTATCGCTCTTGAGAAGCAGCCCGCAGTGAAGATTGTCGAGCACTACTCGTGGACGGGCAAAAAGCACACCGAGCTTTATGTCCAATTGGTTGACATAATCAAGAATATCTGGCGCTGCCGTCGGGTGGCGGTCGATGCCACGGGGGTAGGCCAGCCGGTCAGCTCCTTTCTCAGGCAGGCAGTCGGCTCAGCCGTTACTCCTTTTACCTTTACCAGTCAGTCGAAATCGGAGCTTGGCTTTAACTTGCTGGCAGCGGTGAACTCCGGCAGACTGAAGATGTACGCCGGGGACGGCTCGGCAGAGTATCAGGAGTTCTGGTTCGAGATGGAAAAGGCAAGGAGCCACTACCGTCCCAGCCAGACGATGAATTTCTATGTCGACCCGGCTCAAGGGCACGATGATTTTCTGATGAGCCTGGCTTTGCTGGTCGAAGCGGTGAACCAGTATCAGCCGAGGGTGGGGAGAGGTTCGGCTGGCTCACCCTGAAGGGGCGCGCGGTTGACAGGAGCTAGTGGCATCTCCATAATAAGGTGGTGAATTGAAGCCTGGTAACTTCCGTATCAGAGGTGAACCTTGCCTAAAAAGAAAGACAGTCCGAACAGAGTGTCAAGCCCAAAAGTCGAATACAAACCCCATCCTGACCCAACCAAAGCAAAGCGCGGACAGGCTCAGCTTAAGACTGAGAACTCATTCTTGAGGGAACAGATAAAGGCCATTGAAAAACGCCTGGCAAATCTCGAAACTACTCTTCCGAAAGAGAAATTGGTAATACTGCGTGAGGTTTCAAAAGAGGAAGCTAAGAAAGATATTTTGCAGCTTTTTTCAAAAGGGAATACTATGTATTACTCGGATATCGCCGAACAACTGAGGCTAGACTTGAAAACGGTCGTGGAAATCTGCAACGAGCTACAAAACAGAGGGGAGATTGAGGTAGTTGACGACACTTTACAGAGAAGGTGATGCGCTTCAAGGCGAACGAATCGCTGTACAAGCCCGGCAAATCGATTCGGTGCGTGTGATTCAAGGTTCGTTCAAGGCACAGGATACAAACCAGCACACTGCGGGAATCGGCTTATTGCGTTATTGAAAAACCCCTCAGGCTCGTGTCCAAATCCTCAAAATGAGGCACTTCTGAAAAGCCCTTGCTCCACCTGAACCCTACTTCTTTATTATTCCACCAGAGCGTTCGAGCTTCTGTAAAACGCAGAAGAATTTTAGAACTCAGCTTTAGCAGGTATCCTTTTGGCGGTAATTTGGGTCTTTTATTATAGAAGGGCCTTCTGACCTGAGGTATTGATCGATATGGAAGAACTAAAATCTCTGGTCGTCAGTGCGCGTTCCGGTGACCTCGAGGCGTTCGGGGAAATCGTGCGAAGGTTTCAGGATATGGCTCATGGATATGCCTATTCGGTCGTGAACGATTTTCACCTCGCTGAAGATGTGGCGCAAGATGCATTCCTGGACGCATACCAGCAACTACCTAATCTGCGTAACCCGGAGGCTTTTACCAGCTGGTTCCGGCGTATCGTTTTTAAGCACTGCGACCGCCATACCAGAAGCAAGCGCATACAAACCGTGTCGATAGAAGTTGCACCTCAAAGCATAGCGAAGACGCAGTTCACTGAAGAGCATGAGATGAAAGAAGAAGTGCTTGAGGCCCTTCAAAGCCTGCCGGAACATGAGCGCATGGTAACTACGCTTTTCTACATCGACGGCTATTCACAGAAAGAGATTGGAGAATTTCTTGAAGTCCCCGTGACGACTGTAAAGAGGCGCCTGTACAATTCACGACAAAAACTGAAAGAGAGGATGTTGGATATGGTAAAGAATACATTACAGGAAAATGCTTTGCCGGATGACTTTGCTGAACGGCTATTAAGGTTTCCCTTCCCTAAGCGTGAACCGAAGGTGAAGATTACCGATTGCCCTGACGAAAGCTTCGAGGTCCGCTGCATCGATGCCCAGACTTATTTTGTGCCGCTGGCAGCAGATGGTAAATGTGACTGGGCTTTTTATGATTGGCCGGGCGGACGCCTGACGGGCGTAAATGAATTCCATGTCATATCTACTGCCAGGTGGGGACAAGGGACACTCCTGCGGGTATGGAGACGCGAGACGGATATTGAGGAGTGGGATAAACCGGAATGGCAAGAAAGGCACCTTCTTGTCGAGAACGACACATACCGTTGGGTGAAGCTTGAGAGCAGTAAGCCAGGCAAAGCCCGTCTCTCCAGATATGTTTGGGCGGATAAGGAACCTTCCGAACCTGAACCCATGAAATTAAAGGTTGGGTCGAAGTGGGGTAAATCAGGAACAGAAGTCGTTGGTGTTTCGGAAGTCACAATCGGTGGTCACCTTTGGAAATGTCTAAAAGTGGCTGGCGTATCTCAAACATCCAAAATCTACGCAGAATGGTATGTCGCTGAAACCGGCCGTACCGTCTTTTTCCGGCGCTACAACGCTGCTGGCTGGAGAAAACCCGAAAGACACGGTAGTTTTGAATCGCTAGCAGGGAATCTTGAGGTTGAATTTCAGGGTATCACATTCCGTCACTGGTACGACTGCATTCCAGATTTCGCCTTAGAAAAAGTATTCGGGTAACCAGGGAAGTAACCCAAGAAGCACTAAGAGAAGCCCTGACTGAAGTCGGGGCTTCTCTTGTTTCACCGGACACGCTGGTTTGACCCCATTCGTATGTAAAGCTATAATATGGGCTTAGTTGAAATTGAATTCGCAGGAGCCTGTATTATGGCAAAAACAAAGAAAATTGCTGTTATCGGTTTTGGGAATATCGGCACCGGCGTGGTCAGGCTGCTTTATGAGAAAGGCATCCCCGGGCTTGAGCTGGTACGCGTGGTGGATACCGACATCAAAAGAAAGCGCCCTGTAGAGATTCCATCAAGCTATCTTTCTACAGATTGGCGGCAGACGGTCGCCGACCCAAAAATCGATATTGTTGTCGAGCTAATCGGCGGCATCGAGCCGGCCAGGAGTATTCTCTCCGAAGCTCTCAAGCAGGGTAAAGACGTGGTGACCGCTAACAAGAAGCTGTTGGCTAAGGAGGGCGAGAGTATTTTCAAGCAGGTCGCGGATTCGCACCGACGCATCGGTTTCCGGGCGGCTTTCGTCGGCGCCCACTCCCTGATTCACGAGCTTGGCCTGGCAGGCACGGGCGCCAAGGAATTCAAGCGAATCCACGCCATTCTTAACGGCACTTCCAATTACATTCTCTCCAGCATGACCAGCGAGGGTATGAGTTTCGAGCAAGCCCTGCGCGGCGCCCAGGCAAAGGGTTTTGCCGAAGCCGACCCCTCCGATGATATCGATGGCAGGGACACGGAAAGCAAAATCCGCATCCTGCTGGCGCTCATCAGCAACTCATACCGCTCGGCCGGCGCTTTTCCTGTGGAAGGCGTCCGTGATATGGCTCCACAGGATATTCAGTATGCCGGCGAGCTGGGCTATTCGGTCAAACTGGTCGGCGTCATCGAGCAAAATGATAGTATTTTCGATGTCGCCGTGCACCCTGCCTTGGTGCCCAAGATGTCCCTGCTCGGCTCTCTGGAGGGCGCTTACAATGGCACTGAGCTTGAAGACGAATACGGTACAATCTCAGGACTGGTCGCTCCGGGCGCCGGCGCCTACCCGACTGCCGATGCCGTCGTCAAAGACCTGCTGGATATCACGGAGGGCAGGACGATGCCAATGCCAAGCTCGGCAGCTGCAATAACCCTGGGAGCTATCGATGCCGTCAGGAGGCGCTACTACCTCAGGTTCAGCGTTCTCGACCAGGCCGGCGTGCTGGCCCGGATTACCGATATTTTCTGGAAACACAATATCAGCATCGCCGCCGTTATCCAGAAGGAAGCCGTGTCTGAGGACTTCGTGCCGGTGGTCATTACGACGCATTTAGCGAAAGAGGGCGACCTTCAGGCGGCCATCGCCCAGGTCGATAATCTGGAAGTGGTCAAGGCCAAAACCAGAATCATCCGCATCCTCAGCGGCGAGGCGTAGATAAACGTGTAGGGGCACTGTAGGGCCGGCATGGATTCGACAAGCTCACCACAGGTGCCATGCCCCTACACCACCTAGCGAGAAGAGATTCTTTTACCCAGCCAGAAGGCGAAGATAATCACTGCCAGCGCGCCGATGCCAATGAGGAAATAGATTACCGGCTGAGACAGGCCGCCGCCGACAGAGAACGCTCCCGTGCCCGACCATCCGCTCTGGTTACCGGCGCCATCCACCGCCTTGACATGCCAGTAGTAGGGCGCCTGTTTGGTGGTCGGTTTTAGCTTTTCCTCGTCAGACAGGGTATATTGCGATAAGCTGATGCCGGTCTTTTCCAGCGCTATCGAGGATGGAGAGAAATCCCTGGCGGTAGCAATCCGCAAAGTGTAGGTTACTCCGCTCGGGTCGGTGACGTCATCCCAGTCGAAGAAGGTGGCTGGCTTGGTTTTGATATTCATTTCCGGCTTGAGAGGTAACGGTATAGCCGGCGGGGTCGATTCCATGACAAAAGTGAACTTTCGGGCAGGGTCAATGCTGGCGACAATGGTGTGCTCTCCGGCGCTGCTGGCGGGAACTTTGAAAGTGGCGGAGAAGGTTTTATCGGCGTTTACGCTGGCTGTAGCCACCTGTGTCCCATCATAGGTGATGGTTACCGTGCTGCCGGGCGTGGCTCCGGCGCCAGTGACGGTCACTTCCGAGCCGATGTAGCCTGGTGAAGCCTGGCTTGTCTTCGGGGTGATATCGACAGTCAATGAGATAGCGAAGTCAGCCTCACTGGTATTAGAGCCATCCGTGGCTTTGATTTTGTATGTAGCAGCGGCCAGCGCCGGTACTGTAAAATTGGCGCTGAAAGCTCCCTGCGCATCGCTGGTGGAGCTGGCCACTTTAGCATCGTTAAAAGTAATTGTTATCGGCCGGCTGGCAATAAAGCCACTGCCGGTCAGGCTAACCGCAGTGCCAGCCAGTCCGGCGGATGGACTGAGTTTGATGCCGCTAGCCGTCACTGCGAAAGTGGCCGTGGCTGAGTTTCCTTTCCCGTCAGAAGTTGTGATGGTGTAGTTCCCCGGCGCTCTCGACAATGCTACTGCGTTCATAACAAAGCTGCCAGCTGTGTCGCTATTTCCCGGAGTCAGCGCTTCGTTGTCAAAGTTGATGCCGATAGCCGAACCCCCGCTAAAACCATTGCCTTTGACAGTTATCAGCGTGCCGGCGGCCCCCGATGAGGGAGCGATGCTTATAGTCGGCTTGACTGTAAAGTTAGCCTGAGCGCTGATGCCGGAATTGTTTGCGGTAACCCTTATCAAATGCGGACCGGCTGTGCTCGGTGGAATGGTGATTTTGGTTACTCCGAAGGCGCCGCTGCCGTCAGTGTCTTTATCGCCGGTTATGGGCGCTTCGAAGCCATCATAGCTGACCACAATCGGTTCGTTAAGCCCCAGGTAAGTTCCATTGATGCTGACCTCGGTGCCGATGGCGCCGCTACCGGGTTGAAGGGTAATCGAACCAGCCACAACATTGAAGGGAGCTATTAGGATGACACTGAGACCGTCGATGGGGGGAGAGCCCGGGTAATAGTAAGTCAGGAAAACGTAGTAAGAGCCTGTGACGACATCTTCTTTGGTGGTACCACCGGATAATCTCGAAGGGACGGGAAAGGTGGTCTGGAAGGTGCCGTTGCTAAGCTCGGCTATCTTGATTCTCTCGTAAATAGCAGCGGAGTAATCCATTATGGCAGAACCCGGGTGTTTGCCGAACAGGATGATGACACCGCGGGAAGCTGTCTCGTTGGCAGCAGTGCCATAGAACCCGCTGCCGCTGATAGTGATTTCCTGGCCGATGGCGCCTTGAGAGGTGGTGACACCTTGACTACTGAGTGTAATTGTTTCACCGACCGCCAGCGCCGGCGTAGCCGGGAAAGGCAATGCCAGTAAGATAGCGAACATAACCGCCCGGAGGACTCGAAATAGTTTGTTGTCTTTCATCAGTCTCCCTGCCAATATAAGCGTTGATTGTTAAGAATACGTTAACTTTATGGCAACAACCCAAAATCTGTCACATTATAATGCACGATTCACGATGTGTCAAAAAGAGCGTGTGCTGGCAAGCAGTGGAAAAGCCCGCCAAATTTCGTCTCATACTTTCCCCTATCCAGAACTCAGGATATTCGTAACTAATAATTCAGCATTTACCCGATTGTTTTTCTAACCTACCTGAGCTACGCTGTAGCTGACTCCCCTGAGCGGGAGAACAAGTATGCTTTTCTTATTATCCTAGAACATGTTCAGTAATCAGTCTATCTATTGAGAGGAGGGAAAAGGAAGTGCGGAAGATTCTCTGGTTAGCGGCGAGTGGAGTGATGATTTTGTCCCTGGTGATGGCGGCCTGCGGCCCGACGACTGTGGTGGAAGAGAGAAAGCCTGCCCCGGCAACCGAGGAGAAGAAAGCGTCTCCGGCAGTCGAGGAGAAGAAACAGGAGGTGGTGGCGGAAAAAGAGGCAGTGACAACGAAAGACAATACGGTTAAGCTGACGCTGACGAAACTGGACGGGACTAAGATTGAAAAAACGATGGAGAAACCAAAATACGGCGGCACTCACACCTTTTCAGTAACGAGTGACTCTGGTGAGTTTGACCCCGCTTTCGGCTCTGGTCCAGCCATGCAGCCGCCGCTAGGTTATTCCGTTTTGCTAGGTGGTGACTGGACGAGGGGACCGGCTGGCACCAACGAAACTTTTTGGGGTGGCGATGGTAATTATCTGGGGAAAGCCGGTCTCTACAGATATGAGCTAGCTGAGAGCTATGAGATACTCGATGCCGAGACTATAAGGTTTAAAATCCGCGAGGGGGTCCACTTTGCCCTTGACCCGAATAGTGCGGCAAGCCGCCTGGTGAACGGCCGTGAGCTTACCGCCGCTGATGTGGTCTGGAGTTGGGAGCGACAATGGAGTAACCCTCGTAGTTATCACTACCTGAATATGCCCACTGATAGGCCCGTATCGATAAAGGCGCTGGATAAGTATACGATTGAGTATAAGGTTAAGCCCAACACACAGGGGCTACATCTAATTCAGGTTGCCGGCCGTCTTCCGGTTATTCCCCATGAGGTAGTAGAGAAATACGGCGACATGAAAGATTGGAGGAATGTTGTCGTGCCAGGGCCATTTATGCTGGCGGATTATGTTGCCGGCAGTTCAAGAACCTACATAAAGAACCCCAACTACTTTGCGATGGACCCCTGGTTTCCGGAAAACCGCCTGCCCTATATAGATGTTATTAAGAGGCTAGTCCTGCCTGATGCCTCCACGCGGCAGGCCGCTTTACGAACAGGCAAGATTGACCTTCTGGGCCTCTCCTGGGAGGATGCGGTAAGTTTCAAAAAGAGCAACCCCCAGATTAGGCAGACAAAAAGCGCCAATTATGCCAGGACGCTGGTAGGCAGGATGGACAAGCCCGAACTGCCCTGGGGGCCTCAGGACGACCCCAATGCCCTGAAGGTGCGGCGGGCGCTGAATTTGGCGATAAACAAGCAAGAGATGATTGACAACTACTACGGCGGTAATGCCGAGCTATTTGCCTTCCCCTGGCCGCCTACGTCAGACTTTGAGGGAATTTATCGACCGCTTTCGACGTATCCTGAGGAGGTTCAAGAGCTTTTTCAATACAAGCCGGACAAGGCGAAGCAGCTACTGAAAGAGGCCGGCTATCCTAACGGCTTCAAGGCAACGGTTACTATTCCGTCTACGGATGTCGACTTCGCGGCGATACTGAAAGACTACCTGGGCAAAGTCGGAGTTGATTTGGTCATTGATGTGAGAGACGCAACGGTGATGTCTGCGCTCAAGGGGAATGAGAGGTCTTATCCGGAGATGGTGATAGATATCAATAGAGAGCATCAATCTGCTGTGAGGATGAACGGAGTGCGTAAAGAAGCTACATGGGATTACGCTTTCTTCGAGCACCCGGTAACCAGGGCGGCCTATAACGAGGCTAATTTATGGCTCATGAAGGATGACGCCAAGGTTGCTGAAGCTTGGAGGAGCATCAACGATACCTATCTTCAGGTTGTTAAGGAAGTAATGTTACCCATGCCATATTCGTATCAGGTCTGGTGGCCATGGCTGCAGCGGTGGGAGGGCGCCAGTAACATAGGTAGCTGGCGCTCTGAGGCTTGGGTCGACTGGATATGGATAGACTCGGACTTAAAGAAGTCGATGGGCTACTAGCGCCGGCTAGCAAAAACCGATAAAATGGGGGCAAGCAAACGAAAGGGGGGCAACAAACATAATAAAGATAAAGACCCAAATTCCAAAATATAAACAAATTCAAGGTAAAGGAGAGTAAGAATGGCAGAGAAGGATAAGGTTTACAAATGTCTTAATCCGGTCGGCATCCAGGCTCCGGTGGACACATTTCCGCTGGCGCCCCGTGTTGATACCCTCGATGGCAAAACAATCTATTTCAGCATCACCGGCGAGCCGGATATTACCATCCCTCTAGAGAAAAAACTAAAGATGGATTATCCGGACGTGAACTGGCAAACCAAGAAGACCTACGGCATCGACCCTCTCCGGATATCGGAGGAAGAGATGAAGACAGCCGACGGCCTGATTCAGGCGGTCTGCTGGTGAAGCGGGGCAGTATGGAGGCAGTTGCCTTACATAGCAGAGCTTGAGAAAAAAGGTATCCCGACGGTGGTCGTTGATTTTGCCGACCAGGACCATATGGTGAAGCAAGAGGCGCTGCATCAGGGTGTTCCCAACGTGCGTTTCATACACGCCTCGCGGACTCTGCCAGGACCGGAAGACGTCGAGAAAATAACCGGAGATATCCTGGCCGGGCTGACCAAGCCCCTGACAGCAAAAGAGAAAGAAAGCGGCAAGTATGACCCGACGCTGCCCCGGATACTCTTTGAAGGCACCCTGGATGAAGCCCAGGAATTTTATCAGCAGACGGACTGGATACCTCACCCGACGAATGCTCCGATGGCCAGGTATACGGATGGCTACCCGATAATAATTCCCACCGAAGAAAAGGTGAAAGAAATGCTGACCGGCACCAGTCACAGCCCGGATGAAGTGATTACCTGCAGGGAAGATAGACTGGGGATTCGGGGTGGCAGGAAGAAGGGTGAACCGGTTCCTTTTCAGCCGATGAACTGGACGGCCACCGTAGAGAAAGTGGCGACCATTGCTGTTATGGCCGGGTGCAAACCGGAGCACTTGCCCGTAGTGCTGGCTATTGCCGAATCGGGGTGTCCCATAGAAAGCACTCACAGCCTCGGCCAGTGGGTCTGCGTCAGCGGGCCTATCGCCAAAGAGATAAAGATGAACTCGGGGCTGGGTCTGCTCGGTTGCGGCAACCCGGCTAATATCACCATCGGCCGCGCCTATCAACTGATGGCCCGCAATCTTGGCGGCGCTGTGATGGGCATTAACCGGATGCCCAGTCTGAGCAGCCCCTTCACCCACGGTACGGCCTGCGCTGAAAACGCCGATGGTCTGCCTCCGGGCTGGCTAGGCTTGAATGAGGAAGCCGGCTTTAAGAAGAATGAGAGCGTCGTGTCCGTCTTTAATGTCCCGGACGGGATACGGGGCGTGCAGCACTCTCCGGGCGGCTACCGGGCGTTCCAGAAGAGCGGTCATGGCGGTATGGCCAGACGGCTCGGCGTCAAAGGCATACCCGGCCCGCACAACTGGCTGGAACACATCCTGCCCGAATTTTGGGCCGGCCGTGAAGGCGCCAAAACGATTATCATGGTTCCGGAGATGGCCCGTCACCTCTATGACTACGGCTTTAAGTCTAAAGAGGCAGTCTACGAGTGGCTCTGGAAGAAGAGTTTTATGCCGGTAGAACAATACAAGAAATTCTCGTGGGTCGATTTGACCACCAACGGCTGGATGGGGATAGAAAGCACATCGGGAAAGCACTGGAAAGAGTTGCCGGATGACTATATGGTGCCGGCGGCAGGTCCCAATCCCTCCGGCTTCTGCATCATCGTGGGCGGTGGAGATGAAGAGGTTAGCGAACAGCTCGGCGGTCGCCGCGGCGGTGAAAACGCCGTTTATAGTATTGACGCCTGGCGGTAGGCTCGGTTCTCTGCCTGGAGCTTGTGATTGGGAGAGTTTGGAAAGGCTAACCCCTCCCAAACTCTCCCCTCTCCCTTTAATGAGGGGTGATAGCTCACCTTGAGGTCTGCAACGACAGCGTTTTGTAGAGTATCAAAGAGGAGGTAGCAAAAATGGCTCAAGAGACCAAAACAAAAGAGGAGATTCGGGAAGCTGCGGTGGCAAAAACGGCGGAGAAACCATGGGAAACACTGACGCCTGATGAGAAGCTAAAGCGGCGGTTCGACGCTTGGCTGGCTGCCCCGGGCATCCAGTTTGCCACGCCCCAGGCGAAGGCGGATTACGAAGAGCGTGTCACCAACGTCATCGATGCCCTCCAGCTCAAGAAGACGCCGGCACGGGTTCCTGTACTGCCGACTCTGGGCGGATTTATTGAAACCTACTATGGTTATACCAGCTACGATGTGATGCACGATGTGGATAAAGCCATCGACGTCATGACCAGGGGAACCCTTGAGTTTCAGATTGATACCACGGTCGGCGCCGAAGGACAGCCCGCCCAGGTGTGGGAGATACTTGACTTCAAGACCTATATCTGGCCCGGCCATGGCTTGCCTGTAGATGCCGATGGCGTGCAGTTCGTCGAAGGCGAGTATATGCCGGTCGAAGAGTATGACACCTTCCTCGATGACCCGACTGATTACTACTGGCGCATTTACCTGCCCCGCATATTGGGCGCACTGGCGCCCTTAAGCACCCTGCCCTACATGCCTTATGCCGGCCAGACTGCCAGCGTGCCGACGTCCCTGAGCGCCTTCGGGCGACCGGAGATAGAAACAGCGCTGAAAAAGCTCATCGAGGCGGGCAAAGAAACTATAAAGCGCCAGCAGAAGTCAGCCCCGGCCACCCGCAAGCTGACCGCGCTGGGCTTCCCCAGCATGGGCGGCGGCAACAGCAAAGCGCCATTCGACCTGCTTGGCGATGGCTTCCGCGGCACCAAGGGCATAATCAAAGATATCTTCCAGAGATCGGAAAAACTGATGGCGGCTATGGACAGGCTGGTGCCAATCCTGATTAGAATGGGCGTGAACTCGGCTCGTATTGGTAGCTGTCCCCTGGTCGGCTTTGCTCTGCATAAGGGCGCTGACGGCTATATGTCCGACGAACACTTCAAGACCTTTTACTGGGGACCGCTGCGCAAGGTCTGTCTTGGGCTTATCAAGGAAGGACTGATACCGAGGCTGGGCGCCCAGGGTGGCTACAACTCACGCCTCGGGGTAATCCGTGACCTGCCCAAAGGAAAGGCTCTCTGGGCTTTCGGCTACGCCACCGATATGGCCAAGGCGAAAGAAGCTATCGGGGATGTTGCCTGTATGATGGGCAACGTGCCGGCGACCCGCCTGCACACCGGAACACCCGAGGAGACCGCCGAATTCTGCCGGCATCTAATCGATGTTGCCGGAAGAGGCGGCGGCTACCTCTTTTCCACGGCCAGCATCGACCGCCATGCCAAAGTCGAGAATGTGAAGGCGAT
The DNA here is from genome assembly GCA_016190895.1 of Chloroflexota bacterium. Classification (GTDB taxonomy): domain Bacteria; phylum Chloroflexota; class Dehalococcoidia; order Dehalococcoidales; family UBA2162; genus JACPPR01. The sequence goes on from JACPPR010000035.1 coordinate 17,325, forward strand.
GATTAAGACCGCTAAAGAATACGGGGTATATTCGTAACCGAAGACAGAGAACAACCTCTAGTTTACATAATAGATTAAGGTGGAACGAGCCGAATGGCTCGTTCCACCTTTCTTAATCGCCGCTATGGTGTGCTTCTGAGGGTGGTTTAGCAATGCCTTTCCCATTCCGTGCTTGACACGCCCCGATTCTATCGGGGTGGATACCGACTGGAGTTTACCCCATACTCCGATACGGGGTTGGTATGGCGCAACGTTATTAAACGCCCTTTGCCTTTCTGATTTGACTTATGGCGCTATCTTGACTACAGTATAATTGGGTTGAGTGAACCGGGTGACCGCCCCGATGCGCTTGCGCTTGTCGGGGAGGAAAGTCCGAGCTTCAACCGGGCAGGATGCTGGGTAACGCCCAGGAGGGGTAACCCTACGGACAGTGCCACAGAAACATACCGCCCCGACTTTGGTCGGGGCAAGGGTGAAATGGCGAGGTAAGAGCTTCACCAGCGGTTGGGTGACCAGCCGGCTAAGCAAACCCCATCCGAAGCAAGACCAAATAGAGGGATAACGGGAGCCCGGCCCGGTCCCCGGGTTGGTCGCTTGAACCCGATGGTAACATCGGGGCTAGATAGATGGTCACCGTCCCGACTAAAGTCGGGATACAGAACTCGGCTTACAGGTTCGCTTGACCCACTTGTTAGATTTGCTCTGTGACTAGCTCAACTAAACGCTCTGAAAAGGAAGAACCAATGCCAAAAGCGATAAAAGTTACCCTGATAACCTTGTTACTAGCCAGCCTGGCGCTATCTTTTAACGTGGGCTGCACAATCAGCAATCCGTTAAACAGCTCTCCAACTGTTCCGGCCGCTAGTAGTTCGCCCAGGACAAGTACAGTAACCGGGACGGATGTAATCGATGAAGCCTGGCAGATTATCCATAACGAGTACGTCGAAAAGGACAAAATCAATTCTACCAATATGACCGAGGCAGCCATCAGAGGCATGGTAGAGGCGCTGAACGACCCCTATACATCGTATATGAGTGCGCAGACTTACCAGTTGAGCCGGTCGGACATCAGCGGTACGTTCGAGGGCATCGGGGCTTTTGTCGGCATAAGAGATGAACAACTAATCATAGTGGCTCCCATGCCGGATTCACCGGCAGAAAAAGCGGGACTTGCGCCTGGCGACGCCATATTGCAGGTTAACGGCTCGCCGACCTCGGAGATGAGCCTGGAAGAGGCAGTGCTCCGTATCCGGGGGCCGAAAGGTACCTCTGTCACACTTCAGATACTGCACATAGGAAAGACCGAACCGGAAGAGGTCAAGATAGTCAGGGCCGCCATCGATGTGCCCTCGGTTACTTTCGAGATGAAGGGGGACATCGCCTATTTCCGTATCTTCCAATTTTCGGAGCGCACAGATGTGGAGTTGAGCGCCAAACTCAAGGAGATGGCGCAGAAAGACGCTAAGGGGATTATTCTCGACCTGCGCAGCAATCCGGGCGGCGTCCTTTCTGAGGTTATCAAAGTGGCCAGCCACTTCATCAAGGAAGGTGTCATTGTTTCCGTAGTAGATAACCAGGGAAAGAAGACATCCACATCGGCTAACGGAGCGGATATCATCACCAACCTGCCCATTGTTGCCCTCTCCGATAATTTCAGCGCCAGCGGCAGCGAGGTGCTGATGGGCGCCTTGCAGGACTATGGACGGGCCACTGTCGCCGGCGCCAGAACCTACGGCAAGGGTAGCGTCAATACCTTTTACCAGCTAAAGGACGGCTCAGGACTCTATATTACCATCGCTCGCTGGCTCACTCCCAACGGCCGCTTGATCGAAGGTAAAGGCATCGAGCCGGACATTGCTCTCGACCTGCACGGTGATGAGGCTGTCCAGTGGGCAATCGACTATCTGAAGAGCAAGCGGAATTAGCCTGAAGTAGCCCGAAGTAAAGCGGTCTCTTTTGCCGTTGTTTTGCTTTTGGTATATGATGGATATAATCAAGTAGCATGAGAGGCTACGACTATGGCCGTGCTGGAATCAATAAAGAATACGTTCCGCCGATGGGTCACCTCGCTCCCCTTTTTTGTGCTGCTTGGTCTGGTGCTAGGGACAATAATTGCTGTCCAGTTAATACCCAGGCCGAAGGTTGCTATCATCCCGATTTCCGGGGCTATCCTTGAACAGAGCTTTGCGGACAATATCCTGGAGGCTCTGAAAAGAGCGGAGGATGATAATAGCGTCAGGGCTGTTGTCTTGCAAATAGCGAGCCCCGGCGGCGGCTCTTCAGTTATCGAGCAGGTATATCTCGATGTGCTCCAGCTCAGGAAAAAGAAGCCGGTCGTCGCTTCCATCGGCTCGATAGCCGCTAGCGGGGGATACTATATTGCGGCGGCTTCAGAAAGAATCTATGCGCCGCCGACTTCGATAGTCGGCAGCATCGGCGTCATCGGTAACTTGCCTTCCCCCGAGGGCATCAACGAACAGACTGTCACCAGCGGACTGTTCAAGGCAACCGGCAGCTCAAAGCGACATAGTCTGGCAGAGCTGGAAATGGTCAGACAGCAATTTGTTTCCGAGGTAATATCGCAACGCGGCGAGAGACTCAAGCTCTTGCCGGAAGAAATTTCTCTGGCCATGGTATACTCCGGGTCGGAGGCTCTGAAGCTGGGACTCATCGATGAAATCGGCACCATTACCAGCGCTACCAGGAAGGCCGCCAGCTTAGCTGGTATCAGGAATTACACTGTAGAGGAAATCCCTGTCCAGCAGACATTTTCCTTCTTATTCTTCGGTCCTGCCGATATGCAGAAGCTGATATCACAGAACAGCACCACGCCTACTTACTATTACCTCGCCTTCGAGTCGGAATGAAGCGATGAAAAAGTCGATAATAATACGGATAGCCATTGTCGTGGCCTTGATACTGGTTATTGTGCTGGGAAGAATGCTTTTCTTCTACAGCGGTTCTTATACGCCCTCGCCAGGTGAAGAACCCGGCTATGAGTTTACCGCCGCTCCGGCCGCACCGGTGACCGACTTTACCGATGTCTACGAAAAGGGAGAGGGCGTTGTCCTTATCGATACGGCTCATGAAAATGACTTCACGAGAGAAGAGCTTGACGTTTTGATACTCCGGCTTGTCTCCCGCGGCCTGACTGTCAAATTCTTAACTCCTCAGGATGACCTGGAAAAAGAGCTTCTCGGTGTAGCTGAGGAAGAGCAAGAGGAGGAAAAGCGTAAAGCAGAAAGTCCGGAGGAAGAGAATCCTCCGGAAACGAACTCTCCGAACAGCAATAATGACAATAATAAGGAAAAGAAGCCAGCCCGGGCGGACGCTTTTGTCATCGTGTCCCCCCGAGATGAGTTCTCCAATGAGGAGATAAAGTTTACGGATAATTTTACCAGTCAGGGCGGCAAGCTGCTTCTCATCGCTGACCCGACCAGGGACAGCGATATCAATAGTCTCTCCCTTAAGTTCGGCATCATCTTCGAGCCTGACTATCTGTATAACATGAAAGAGCATGACCTTAACTATAGAAATATTTTTGTTTCCGAGTTTGCCGATAGTGTGATAACCAAGAACCTCAAAAAGATAGCTCTCTATACCGCTGGTTCGATTTCCTCGGCAAACAGCAGCATCGCCTTTGTTAGCGAAGGTACTTTGTCAAACGTGATAGAGACCAGAAAAAGGCTATCCCCGATAGCTCTGACTCAGGAAGGCGAAGTCCTGGCAGTCTATGACCTTACCTTTCTTACTGAACCATATAACGGCAGTTTTGATAACAACCGGCTCATCGCCAACATCGCCGACTGGCTGATGCCACCAGCCAAAAAGACACTGTCAAAGTAGCCTTTAGTCCGCCCGGGAGATACTAAAGGTCAGATTTCCTCAAACCTCCTCCAAAGCCTAACCAACTGCGGATTTTTGCGTTATATATATCAACGAGGCTAATTTTTTCAGGAGGAAAAGAAATGAACAAGAAAAAGTTCGGTCGAATGCTTATGCTGCCGCTTATCTTGGTTATGGCGGTCGCCGTGGTTGCAATAACTGCCTGCACACCGGAAGAGTTGGAAGTATTAAGTGGAGTGTTGCAGAAAGTGGATTCTGCAGACGGCAAAATCACCATCGTTACCAAGGACGGCAGGACGGTAACTCTGAAGATTGACACCGATACCACGGTAGCGGCTCAAGGTGCTACCACGAATGCTAGCTCGCTGGAGCCGGGGGCCGAGGTAGAGGTCAAAGTCAAGAAGGATGGGCAGAGCGCCCGCCAGATTGCCGCCAAACAAGCCCATGTAGAGGGCACCATCTCCAAGATAGAGAGCGGCAACGTCACCATCCAATCGGAAAAGGGCAGCCTGGTAACAGTGCTGGTAACTAACAGTACGCGCATAGAAATTGAAGACGAGGACAACGGCACACTTGCCGACCTCAAGGTAGGACTAAAGGTAGAAGCTAAATACGACCCGACCACCAAACAGGCTTTCAAGATTGAGTTGCAAGAGAACGAGGAAAATAGAGGCAAGGGTAAGGAAACATCCGAAATAGGCTCGGGCATTGTCGAAATCCGGGTTACGGACCCGCCTCCGGCTAATGTTAAGAGCGCCGTGGTCTTTCTGAGCAACATCGAAGTCCACATGGCAGGCAAGAATAAGGATGATGTAAGCGACAATTCCAGCGCTTCTGGTAATGAAACCGGCACCTGGATACCTGTTATCGGAGCTCCGGTCAGCTTCGACCTGATGGATGTCATCGGGGTGGATAAAGTCCTCGGCGCGGCTAATATCACGGCTGGTAAATTTACCCAGATACGTATGGATGTGACAAAAGTGGAAGGAGTAACCACGGACAATATCTCCTTCACTGCCGAGGTACCCGGCGACAAGCTGAAGATAGTCGGCTCTTTCAATGTCGGCAACGGCAGAAAGACTGTTCTCACCCTGGATTTCGATGGAGAAAAGTCCCTTATCCAGACCGGCGAGGGCAGATTCCTCTTCAAACCGGTAGTCAAGATGCTTGTTAACAATCAAGGCAAGGGGAATGTGGATGACCGAGGAGAATCGGAAAAGTCAGAGAACAGGGGCAAGCCAGATACGACCGGCAACGCCACCGAATCAAGGGGAAAACTGGAAAGTGAAGGTAGGGGAAAAGGCAAAGACTAGCCAACGGCTCTTTAAGCAATAACTTAGAAGGCTAAAACGAAAGTGGGGCGGGTGGACAACCCGCCCCACTTTTATATTGTACTTGGTGGCACAGGCGTCCCCGCCTGTGCGAACTTCCGAACCTTGAATTAAGTTGGTGTCTCAGAGATTTATTGAATAATCCCCTCCCTTGATGTGGAAAGGGGTGGTGAAGGTGAAACTAATTACCCCTCACCTTAGTCTTCCGATTCGTAAACTCATACGGAATCCCGTATGAACGGAGTGAATCGGGACTCTCTCCTTGCGGGAGAGGGAGAACATCCGATCCTCAGCTAATTTGGACAGCAATGCTTTGGTCTCCCCCCCCTTTTAATGAGGGATACCCTTGGAGCAAGGGTATCAAACTAACAGGCATCTCCCTTTGAAAAAGAGCCTGCCCCGTACTTGATACGGAGGAGAAAGAGAGGGATTTACTCGGTCAGGACACTAGTGACACGAAACAAGCGAGCCAAGCACTACCAGATAAGCTCGATTTCGAGGATGGGGTCTGTAGCGGTGAGGGGGCTGGTGGCGCCGACCTGCTGCCAGGGGTAGGGTTGACCGACAACCAGGTTAACTACCGAGTCCGACTGAGGCTCGATAAAAATGAGTCCCTTATCCACGGTCTCAAAGGCAACTACAGCGTGCCCCCAGTCATCGGAGCGAAGGCGAACGTAGGCTGCCTGGAGACCCCTGACATCGGCATTATTATTAAGCTCAGCAGCGTATTCGAAGCACACATACTCACCCTCGATGTAAGGCTTTCCATCGGTCTTATCCTCGGCCAGAAACGCCATCAGTTCGCTATAGGTGGGATTGTGAGTTTCAACCAGGCGACTCACCGGCTCCCCGGCAGCGCTTTTCTTACTGATTTCATACCCCTTGCTGTAGCCCTTGTCGAAGCCCTCGTCACGCGCTTCCTGATAGGTAGCATCGAAGGTCTGGGCATAACCATAGTCATAAGCGTCTCTGAAAGCGGCGGCAACCCGGTCGTCAAAAGAGCCGTTGGCGGCATTCAAATAAATAATTACGTCCAGGGCAGCTAGCCCGCCGACCAGGATAACTACCGCCAGAACAATCCTGATTAAGGCGACAAACCAGCTAACTTCTCTAAAATCAAACATCTAAAGACCCGCCTACCAAACCACGGTCACTTTAGTAATAGTATCGTCGAAGGGAGAAACAGGAAAACCATTCAACTGGCTATAACTCTCGCCGGCTTCGACTTTCACCGGCCGGTGCGAGCGCGGCTCGACAATAATAAACCCCTTATCGACAGTTTCAAAGGCCACCAACTGGTAGAGATAAATCCGACCCTCGCTGGCCGGACGAGCAATGGGAACTCGAACGTAAGCAGCCCTAATGCCGTTGGCTTTAGCATAATCCAGGATTTCCTGGGCTGAATACAATTGGCTCTCGTTCAAAGCCGACATCAACTCGGCATAAGTAGGATTGTAGAGAAAATAATAGCCTTTCTCGTCAACCTGACTGATGGTTCCGCCGGCTGCCAGGTAACCGAGCTTGCTGCCTTCCTGGTAGCCAGCCTCATTGCCCTTGTTAAGACCCTCTTGATAACCCTTAGAGTAACCTTCCTGGTAACCGCGCTCCTGAGCCACATTGACAGTGTTATGCAGCTTAGCCGACGCTAAGACGCCCGTGGCGATACCCACGCCGACAAGAACGGCGAGGATAAGGAAAGCTATAGATAACCCTTTCAGGAGATATCTGGGCATAAACCCACCTTACCTTTATACGGTAATTATACCAATTAACTGTATTGTAGTTCAAAACAGGGCTGGCGTATGTGACTTTTTGCTCATTCCTGCTTAATTCCTTTTTCGCAATCTAAACCTGCGGTCAATGATGGTTTCTTTCCAATCACCGGAGGTGACTAGCTTGCGTATGCGTGGCGACCAGTTCTTCCAATTCTTGATTACAAGCAGCAGAGGCAAAGCCACCGAGAAAATAACAAGGCTGACGTCTGCACCAAATGCCCACAGTATCAGTGGCAGGGGGAACAGGCCTACGCCGACCGAGAAACCGAAATTCCTGGTCAACAATACCGTTATTACCATTATGGCGAAGCTAATTGAAAACTCACGGGGCGCGAGCGCAAAGAAAACGCCCAGGCTAGTAGCAGCGCCGCCGCCTCCCCTGAGACCAAGAAATAGCGACCACATGTGACCGGCGACCACGGCAAGGCCGCATATCAGCACAAGAATGTCAGGCGCTCCCAGCGAGTTGGCTATGATGATCACCACCAGTCCCTTGCCACTATCCAGAAGCAGAACAGCAAGGCCGGGGCCAATCCCAACCTCCCTTATGACATTAGCGGCGCCGGGGTTACGGTCGCCCAACTGCCGGATGTCAGCATCTTTTACCAAGCGAGTGATAATATATGCGAACGGAATCGAGCCGAGTAAGTAAGCCGAAAATACTGTTAGTGCTCCGCTTAGTAGCGACATTAGCTTACCTTACCTCGGCGTCGAAGACTTTGCCTTGATTGCCGTCTACCCGTACTCTTTGCCCGTCACGGAGCCGGCGGGTGCCATCGGTGGTACCCATCACTGCCGGGATACCATACTCACGGGCTATGATGGCGGCGTGAGAGGCAGCCCCGCCGGCGTCAACGACTACCGCCGCTGCCCGTTGGAACAATGGCGTCCAGGCAGGGTTAGTATACGGCGCTACCAGTATTTCGCCCTGGCGCAAACGGTCGAACTCGGAGACTTGCCGTATGATGCGTACCTCTCCTTCGGCCACGCCGCGTCCGGAGGGAGAACCGGAGACCAGAGCATCATCCTCGCGCGCGCTCCGGCGAAACAGTCGCGGGTCTATCAGGGGAGTCTCCTCAAGAGTGGCACGCCTGTTTTTACGTCTCTCGGCTGCGGCGCGCAGCTTCCCGGAAAGCTCGGCAGGCAGCGGCCATACTCCGTTAATCTCCTCAAGTTCATTCATCGCAAGGTGAAATATGTCGACAGCCGAATCCAGGACTCCGGCAGCAGCCAGGCGGCGTCCCATTTCCAGGAAGGTCTGCCGCATCACCGGCAAAGGCAGCGCAGCATAGAAGCGGGTATCCTCACGGATAGCAGTAAAGCATCTTGCCTCTTCGAGAAGCCTCAGAAAGCGGCGGCGCAGCAGTGGCAAGCGCAGTACGGGGTGACGCAGCACTTCATCCCGCGCCTCCTCCCAGGCAGGGCCTTCGAGCCTGGGCGGCGGTTCAGCCTGGGCTAGCTCTTTGATGATGCCGAGCACCGTCTCCGGCGATTCTTTCCAGGTGGGTTGGCAAACCAGCAGCAGCGATAGGATTTCCCTGTGGCCGTAACATTCGAGAAAGGCATCGAACCGGGAAAGAAAATCCCGCCCTTGCGGTAAAGCTTCTAGCGCTGCCCGCAACTCCTGAGTTTTACATTCGGCGAAAATACCAGCGAGGACGGGGTCTCCCCTCACCCGTGCCGCCAGAACCTCGAGTGCCTCGTTGGTCTCCAGAGTTTTTGTCCGGACTCCGGAAATCATGGCAGCAAACAATTTGCTCCGACCAAGTAGTCCCACTTCAATACACAAACCCACAATAGACAGCGCCGCTCGAGGCGCGTAGCGGCGTCGCAATTCACCTAGAAAGGGAGTGATTATCGACATGGAATCATACACAGTAGAGAGCAGTTCTTGCCAGCCGAGCGCTTTCACATCGCGCTTCGCCAGTTCCGCCGGGATAGATACGGCTTTTGCCAGTAGAGGGTCATCGCGCCAGCTAACGGGGTCATAGCGCCGGGCAAGCCAAAGCAATCTATATGGCGCCAGCAGAATGCCGGGGGTCAGTCCAATATTCACCCGTCCGCGGAACCTTACGGCGACGCTGTCTTCCAGAATGAAGATATCCTTAAAGCGCGGCATTCGCACGCCCAGGGGTTTGGCCATGATTGCGAACGCTTCGAAGGGTACCGGCGTCCAGGTGGTCAC